>NZ_JBHVYO010000117.1:0-1008 GCF_042880655.1 Streptomyces sp. NPDC058295 | reverse complement strand
TAGGGACTGTTTCTCGGATCATGTTCGGAGCCAGATGGTGAGGGCTGCGAGGGTGACGGTGCCGAGGTAGATGTAGGCGCGTTTTTCGTAGCGGGTGGCGACGGCTCGGAAGCCCTTGAGGCGGTTGATGGCGCGTTCGACCGTGTTGCGTTTCTTGTAGCGCTCGCTGTCGAAGCCGGTGGGGCGGCCGCCTCGGGAGCCGCGGTTGCGCCGGTGCTTTTTCTGGTCGAGGCGTTCGGGGATAGTGTGCGGGATTCCGCGTCGTCGCAGGTAGCGGCGGTTTCTGCGGGCGGTGTAGGCCTTGTCTGCCAGGACGTGGTCGGGCCGGGTGCGGGGCCGTCCGACGCCGATGCGGGGTACAGAAACCTGCTCCAGGACCCGCTCGAGTTGAGGGCCGTCACCGTAATGCCCTGGTGTCAGCAGGAGGGCGAGAGGCCTGCATCGTCCGTCGGCGGCAAGATGGATTTTGGTGGTGAAGCCCCCGCGGGAACGTCCCAGGCACTCGCCGATCTGACCACCTCCTCCAGCCGGGCGGCCAGTTTCCCAAGCACCGGATCGGCCTGGTTCGTCCCCTGGCCGACCCCCTTTTGAGGATCCGCGGCCGGGGACGTCTTCCTCGCGCCGGCGGCATGCTGGTGAGCGCGCACCGCAGTTGAGTCCACCGACACGTCCCAGTCGATTCGGCCTGCGGCGTCCTCGGCGGCCTGAACGCGAGACAGCAGCATCGCCCACGTTCCATCAGCTGACCAGCGGCGATGCCTTTTATATACGGTCTCCCAAGGTCCGAACCGCTCCGGCAGGTCCCGCCACTGCACACCCGTCCGCACCCGGTACAGCACGCCGTTGATCACCCGCCGGTGATCACTCCACCGACCCCCACGCGCACCACCACGAGGTAACAACGACTCCAGCCGATCCCACTCCGCGTTCGTCAGATCCCCGCGACCCATACAGTCAGCCTGACCCCAACACCCCACCCGCGTCAGGAGATCCGAGAAACAGCGCCTA
>NZ_JBHVYO010000116.1:0-1013 GCF_042880655.1 Streptomyces sp. NPDC058295 | reverse complement strand
ACCGTGACCACACGCTCCACCTGGGAGAGGCAATGCCCGACTTCGGATACTTTCTGTCGTGCGAGGAGCACAGCCCGGCGGAACTCGTCGAGCAGGCCCGGATGGCCGAGCAGGCCGGCTTCGACGCCCTCTGGATCTCGGACCACTACCACCCGTGGAACGACCGCCAGGGCCAGAGTCCGTTCGTGTGGACGGTGATCGGCGCCCTGTCACAGGCCGTCTCGCTACCCGTCGAGACGGCGGTGACCTGCCCCCTCGTCCGTACGCATCCCGCCGTGATCGCCCAGGCGGCCGCCACCAGCGCGGCCCAGCTGGGCGGCCGTTTCCGCCTGGGGGTCGGCACCGGCGAGGCGCTCAACGAGCACATCCTGGGCACGACCTGGCCGGAGGCGTCGGTGCGTCTGGAGATGCTGGAGGAGGCGCTCCAGATCATCCGGCAGCTGTTCACCGGCGAGCAGACGAGCCACTACGGCAAGCACTACACGGTGGAGAACGCCCGTCTGTACACGCTGCCCGACGAGCCGGTGCCCATCGACGTCTCCGCCTTCGGCCCGCAGGCCGCCGAGGTCGCGGCACGCATCGGCGACGGCCTGATCACGATGATGCCCGACCCCGCGCTGGTCGAGCGCTTCCGTCGCGGTGGCGGCGGCACCAAGCCGGTGTACGGCGGGATGAAGGTGTGCTGGGGCACGGACCGGCAGGAGGCGCTGCGCACGGCGCACCACCTGTGGGCCAACGAGCAACTGCCCGGTGAGCTCCCGCAGATCCTGCCCACCCCGCGCCACTTCGAACAGGCGTCCGAGTTGGTCACCGAGGACCAGGTGGCGGACTCCGTGCCGTGCGGCGACGATCCCGACGCGCACATCGAGGCGCTGTCCGCGTTCGTCGACGCGGGATTCGACACCGTCTACGTCAACCAGATCGGCAAGGACCAGCAGGGCTTCTTCGACTTCTACCGTACGAAGGTCCTGCCGGCACTGCGCGGCTGACCGCACCGGAACCCCCGAACCACC
>NZ_JBHVYO010000115.1:0-1239 GCF_042880655.1 Streptomyces sp. NPDC058295 | reverse complement strand
TCCGGTGTCCACTGCATGGGGGTGCGGACGGCGTCGCGGTCGCCGAGCCAGATGTTGTCGCCCATGCCGATCTCGTCGCCGTAGTAGAGGATCGGCGAGCCGGGCAGGGAGAGCAGCAGGGCGGTGAAGAGCTCGATCTGGTTGCGGTCGTTGTCGAGGAGGGGGGCGAGCCGGCGGCGGATGCCGATGTTGGCGCGCATACGCGGGTCTTTCGCGTATTCCGCGTACATGTAGTCGCGTTCCTCGTCGGTGACCATTTCGAGGGTGAGCTCGTCGTGGTTGCGCAGGAAGATTCCCCATTGGCAGCGGGAGGGGATCGCGGGGGTCTTGGCGAGGATTTCCGAGACCGGGTAGCGGGATTCCCTGCGGACCGCCATGAAGATGCGGGGCATGACGGGGAAGTGGAACGCCATATGGCATTCGTCGCCGCCGGAGGCGTAGTCACCGAAGTAGTCGACGACGTCCTCGGGCCACTGGTTGGCCTCGGCCAGGATCACCGTGTCCGGGTAGTGGGCGTCGATCTCCTTGCGGACCCGTTTGAGGAACTCGTGCGTGGCCGGCAGGTTCTCGCAGTTCGTGCCCTCCTCGGCGTACAGGTAGGGCACGGCGTCGAGGCGGAAGCCGTCGATGCCCAGGTCCAGCCAGAACCGCAGCGCGGAGATCATCTCCTCCTGCACGGCCGGGTTCTCGTAGTTGAGGTCCGGCTGGTGGGAGAAGAAGCGGTGGAAGAAGTACTGCTTGCGGACGGGGTCGAAGGTCCAGTTGGAGACTTCGGTGTCGACGAAGATGATGCGGGCGTCGCCGTACTGTTTGTCGTCGTCGGCCCACATGTAGTAGTCGCCGTAGGGGCCGTCGGGGTCTTTCCTCGATTCCTGGAACCACGGGTGCTGGTCGCTGGTGTGGTTCATCACGAAGTCGATGATGACGCGCATGCCGCGTTGGTGGGCGGCGTCGACGAATTCGACGAAGTCGGCGAGGTCGCCGAATTCGGGGAGGACGGCGGTGTAGTCGGATACGTCGTATCCGCCGTCGCGTAGGGGTGATTTGAAGAACGGCGGCAGCCAGAGGCAGTCGACTCCCAGCCATTGCAGGTAGTCGAGTTTGGCGGTGATGCCTTTGAGGTCGCCGACGCCGTCGCCGTTGCTGTCCTGGAAGGAGCGGACGAGGACCTCGTAGAACACCGCGCGTTTGAACCACTCGGGGTCGCGGTCCTTGGCGGGAGTGTCCTCGAAGGTGTCC
>NZ_JBHVYO010000114.1:0-1625 GCF_042880655.1 Streptomyces sp. NPDC058295 | reverse complement strand
AAGATCGGGACGTCGTTCATCTGGATGATCGTGGTCTCGCTGAACACCAACATGGGTGTGGCCTGGCACCGTTTCCTGGCGTTCCCGAACATCTGGTTCAAGCGCAACGCCGACGGCGCCACCGCTCTGGGCGGGCTGCTGCCGATGACGTCGGGCGGCAAGCCGATCGACTTCGCCGATCCCGGCGACGACGACGTCTTCGGCGTCTCCCAGGTCGAGCAGTTCTCCTGGAAGGGCCTGCTGGACTTCTCCACCTGCACCGAGTGCGGCCGCTGCCAGTCCCAGTGCCCCGCCTGGAACACCGGCAAGCCGCTCTCCCCCAAGCTCCTGATCATGTCGCTGCGCGACCACGCGCACGCCAAGGCCCCCTACCTCCTGGCCGGCGGCGGCAAGACCATGGAAGGCGAGGAGAAGGCGAGCGCCGAGCAGCTCGCGGGCGTGCCCGCCGCCGCGCTCGCCGAGGCCGAACGCCCGCTGATCGGCACCGCCGAAGAGGGCGGCGTCATCGACCCGGACGTGCTGTGGTCGTGCACCACCTGCGGTGCCTGCGTCGAGCAGTGCCCCGTCGACATCGAGCACGTCGACCACATCGTCGACATGCGCCGCTACCAGGTGATGATCGAGTCCGCGTTCCCGTCCGAGGCGGGCACCATGCTCAAGAACCTGGAGAAGAAGGGCAACCCCTGGGGCCTGGCGAAGAAGCAGCGCCTGGAATGGCTCAAGGAGGTCGACTTCGAGATCCCCGTCGTCGGCCGCGACATCGAGGACCTCAGCGAGGTCGAGTACCTGTACTGGGTCGGCTGCGCCGGCGCCCTGGAGGACCGCGCGAAGAAGACCACCAAGGCCTTCGCCGAACTCCTGCACATCGCGGGCGTCAAGTTCGCGATCATGGGCGGCGACGAGAAGTGCACCGGCGACTCCGCCCGCCGCCTCGGCAACGAGCCCCTCTTCCAGGAACTCGGCATGGAGAACGTCGCCGCGCTGAACATGGCGTTCGGCGAGGACGACGAGGACGAGTCGACCAGGAAGCCGAAGTCCGCGAAGAAGATCGTCGCGACCTGCCCGCACTGCCTCAACACCCTCGGCAACGAATACCCGCAGCTCGGCGGCGACTACGAGGTCATCCACCACACCCAGCTGCTCCAGCACCTCATCGACGAGGGCAAACTCATCCCCGTCACCCCCGTCGAGGGCCTCATCACCTACCACGACCCCTGCTACCTGGGCCGGCACAACAAGATCTACACGCCCCCGCGCGAGATCATCGCCAACGTCCCCGGCCTGCGCAACGAGGAAATGCACCGCCACAAGGAACGCGGCTTCTGCTGCGGCGCCGGCGGCGCACGGATGTGGATGGAGGAGCGGATCGGCAAGCGCATCAACAACGAGCGCGTCGACGAAGCCCTCTCCCTCAACCCCGACATCGTCTCCACCGCCTGCCCCTTCTGCCTCGTCATGCTCACCGACTCCGTCAACGGCAAGAAGAACGAAGGCAAGGCCAAGGAATCCATCCAGGTCGTGGACGTCTCCCAGCTGCTGCTGGAGTCGGTCAAGACCCCGGTCGACGACGAACCCCCCGCGGGCGAGGCGCAGACCGAGAACGAACCGGAACCCCAACCGGTGAA
>NZ_JBHVYO010000113.1:0-1715 GCF_042880655.1 Streptomyces sp. NPDC058295 | reverse complement strand
CCGTACGGCCGGGCAGATGGCCGGGATGACCGCGATCGTCCTGCACGACCTGGGCAGCCGCCGGGAGTCCCGCGCCTGGTTCGCCACGGCCGCCCGGGCCGCCGCCGAATCCGGCGACGACCAGCTGCACGCCTGGGTCCTCGCCCGCGAGGCGATGGTCCCGCTCAACTACGGCACCCCGAAGGCGGCGGCCGGCCTCGCCGAACGGGCCCGTCACGTCGCCGGGCACCGGCCGACCGCCGCGGCGACGCTGGCGGCCGCGGTCGCCGCCCGCGCCTACGCCCTCAACCACCAGAGCGAGCAGGCCCGCGCCGCGCTCGAGGCCGCCGACGCCCTCATGGAACGGCTCCCCGAGAGCGAGCGGTCAGACACCTGGCTGACGTACGGCGAGCAGAAGCACCACGTCCACCTCAGCCACGCCTACACCACACTCGGGGACACCCACCTCGCCCACGCCAGCCAGGAGCGTGCCCTGGAGCTGTCCGCGCCGACCAGCACCATGACGCGCACCCTGCTGAACATCGACGCCGCGGCCTGCTCCCATCACAACGGCGACACCGAGCAGGCGTGCCGCCGTACGGTCGACGCCCTGACAGCACTACCCCCGGACTACCGCACCGGCCTGGTCCGCCGCCGCGCCCTGGACCTGTACGAGGCGATCCCCGCCCAGCACCACCGCGAACGCGCTGTACGGGAACTACGCGACGTCGTGGCCGGGACAACTACGGCTCCCACAGCGGGCGGGCCATGCCTGTCCCGCCGCAGTGACAGCAGTCGCCCTCCTCTGGCCCGCTCGAGCTGGCTGCGCGGCACGTACTTCCCGCTCTCCGTCACGGACGTCGACACCGAGGCCCGTACCGCCCAGGGCCTGCGGATGGGCTCCACCACCCGCGTCACGGTGGAGCTCACCGAGGACCAGGTCGTCGAGGCCGCCGACCTTCCGTCCGGCCACGGCTACCAGATCACCGGCATGCTGCTCGATGCCGAGGGCGAACCTGTGGAGCTCCCCCGGGTCGCCGCGCTCACCGTTCCGCTCCGATGGCTGCACCCCATGGACACGCCCGTCTCCGGCGGTGACCACGACGCCTCACTCCGGGGCTTCTGACCTGCCGGAGCACCGGTCGAACTTCGGTGAGACGGGGGGAAGCAGGACCATCAGCCGATCGTGTGACTACGGTCCGTTGCCGGCCGGCGGGAGCTCGCCGCACGCCCAGGTCCACGGCCAAGCGCGGGCCCGTAAGCGCGCCCTGCTGAGGACCAGAGTGCTTGAAGTAGGTGCGGACCGTGGCCGGCTTCCACTGCAGGATGCCTTCCTCAAACGCCTCAGTCAGCGAGTACCTGCGAGGGCTGGGGAAGCACTGCTCCAGGACGTCGGCCGGAAGGGGCTCGGTGGCCTGCTGAGGTACGGGGGCCGGGCGCAGCGGCGGGACGACGGGGCCCTGGCCGCACACGTGCGGGCGGTCCTGGGCGAGGGTCGGCTCCAGCGCCGCCAGAACCTTGGCGAGCGCCGTGCTGTGTCCATTCCACGCCCGCACAACGGCGCACCCGTGCGAGGTGACGCTCGGTGAGCGGCCTGGGTGTCCCGTGCCACTGGATCTTGACCGTTTGCCATCGGACTTTGACGGACGCGAGTTTGTGCCATCGGACTTTGACGGACGCGAGCTTGTGTCATCGGAATTTGATCACCTGGTGAGCGACTCAGCGCACCAAAAGTG
>NZ_JBHVYO010000112.1:0-2004 GCF_042880655.1 Streptomyces sp. NPDC058295 | reverse complement strand
ACGGGCCCCGCCTTTTGGCGGGGCCCGTTCCGTTTCGGTGCACCCGTGCAAGCGGACTCGGCGAACCGGCCCACCTTCACAGGCACCACACAAGTTCTTACCGATTCCTCAGCGATTGAACAGCGTCACTCAAACCTTCGTATGTAAGGGCGGCCCGCGCTCCCCCGCGCGGGCCACCCAATGACGACGGGCCCGGTCGTCCCCGCCGGGCCCGCCCCATACGGAGGTTCCATGGCCGACAACGTCTCCTCGTTGTTCCGCAACACCGCGGCGCACAGCCCGTCGATGGCGGCGCTGACGCGAGAGGGCGGCGAGGGAGTCGGCCCGGTGGACTTCTGTATCCCCTGCAACCCCTACTTCCCCACCCCGGCCATGATGGACACCATGGCCGCGCGGCTGCGGGACATCATCACGTACTACCCGAGCGGCGCCGACACGATCACGGCCGAGCTGTGCAACCTGCTCCAACTCCCGCCGCAGGCCGTGGCGATGGGCAACGGATCGACCGAGCTGATCACCTGGATCGACCACCTGCTGGTGCGTGAGTCCCTCGCCGTCCCCGTCCCCACCTTCGGCCGCTGGACCGACCAGCCCATGGAGACCGGCAAGCGCGTCGACATGTTCCCGCTCCAGGAGTCCAGCGGCTTCGCCCTGGACCTCGCTCAGTACGCCGAGTTCATCCGGACCCGCGGCACCAGGGCCGCCGTCATCTGCAACCCGAACAACCCCGACGGCGGCTTCCTGCACAAGCACGCGCTCGTGCAGTTCATGGACGCGATGGCCGACCTGGACCTGATCGTCATCGACGAGTCGTTCCTGGAGTTCGCGGACGCGGAGCAGGAACCGAGCGTCGTGCAGGAGGCGATGATCCGGCCCAACGTCATCGTGCTGCGCAGCCTCGGCAAGAACTTCGGTCTGCACGGCATCCGGTTCGGCTACATGGTCTCCAACCCGTCGCTCGCCGGCCGGATCCGCTCGATGCTGCCGAAGTGGAACCTCAACGCCTTCGCCGAGTACGTGGTGTTCATGCTGAAGGAGCACGGCCCCGAGTACGCGCAGAGCCTGATGCAGGTGCGCCGGGACCGTCTCGACATGGCGAGTCAGCTCAGCGCGCTGCCCGGGCTGACCGTCTACCCCTCCCAGGGGAACTTCCTCTTCGTGCGCCTGCCCGTCGGCGCCGAGGGCACCGTGGTCCGCGACCGGCTGCTCGCCGAGCACCGCATCCTGGTCCGCGAGTGCGGCAACAAGATCGGTTCGTCCAGCCGCTTCCTGCGGCTCGTGGTGCGCCCCCAGGTGGACGTTCGTCGCCTGGTGTCCGGCCTGGAACAGGTGCTCTACGGGACCAGGAGGGGAGCCGCCGTGCCCGAGCTGAGCACCGGGAACAGCTACAGCTCGGGCACGCCGGCGGTGGACCGGCTGGTCACCAACGGGTCCGGCATGCACAACCTCGCCGCTCAGGCCATGGGCGTCGCGATGCCGGGGCTGGTCGCGGCCGCGCCCGCCGTCGGCGCCCCGATGGCGATGCCCGCCCCGCCGATGGCCCCGGCGATGGCGCAGGCCACTCCGTCCGACGGCGCCGGGATGCCGATGCCGGCCGCGGCCCAGATCTTCCCCCAGTCGGTGCCCGCGCCGGCCCCGGCCCCCGCGCCGATTCCCGCCCCCGCCCCCGTCCCGGCCGCGGCTCCGCCGATGGCCCCGGCCGCCGCGATGGCACCGGCCGCGATGGCACCCGCCATGGCACCCGCGGCGATGGCACCCGCGGCCATGTCACCCGCCATGCCTCCGGCCCCCGCCCCGCCGATGGGCCCGACCCCGCCCGGCGTCCCGGCCCGCGGCGGCCTCACGGCCGCCCAGGTCCGGGGCACCAACGGCCTCTCCCCCGCCGCCGCGACAGGCTGGCCGAACGCCCAGAGCTGGCCGAACGCGGCGGGGATGGGACAGGCGGGATAGGACCTCACTCCGCAGACCCGTTGCGCCCCGAACGGCCGAGGGCTGTTCGGGGCG
>NZ_JBHVYO010000111.1:0-2024 GCF_042880655.1 Streptomyces sp. NPDC058295 | reverse complement strand
TCATCCCTCGACGCCGGTGGAGGTGTGGGGGGTGCCCACGGGTTTGGACTCCGGGGAACCACGCTGGCGCAGGTAGACGGAGAGGATGGCCATGGAGGCAACGGCCAGCAGCTCGGACTGCCAGTTCTGCAGGCTGCGGCTCCAGAAGTCGGCGGACACGACGTACTGCGTCCACCCGATAGGGGCTTGCAGCTGCCTCAGCTGCTGCTCGTTGTAGGCGGCGACGCCCCCGATGGACTGAGCCAGCCAGGACAGAAGGAACAGCACCGCCATCACCAGGCCGAGCGACCGGGAGAACACCGCCTGGCGCACTCCGCCCACCCTCGCCCAGCGCGGGGAGTCCGGGCCAGCGTGCTCGCCGACTCGCTGGTCCTCATCCGATTCAGGGCCGACCTTGTGCATCTCCTTCGACTCCGGCGAGCCGCGTTGCAGCAGCCAGACGGTGGCGAAGATGTACAGGAAGAACTGCAGGTACTCCGACTGCCAGTTCTCCGTCACGTCCACGGCGAAGTCCGAGGTCGTCAGGTAGTCGAGGAAGCCGATCTGCGCGAGGCCATCCGTGGCGAGCTGGTTGTTGAACTCCGTCCAACCCGCGATCGCCTGCCCGGCGAGTGCGAGCAGGAAGGCCAATCCGAAACCCAGCGTTATGCCGTTATCCCGTACGAAGCGGCGCACGCGGTGTTCCCTTACGGTGCCGGCGTCGTCCCGGTCCGAAAAGCCGGGCGGGGGCGGCGTGGCGGCGGTCATCGCTGCATCAGTCCCACCGCGATGAAGTAGGCAAGGCCGCCCAGGACAACGGTCAGGCAGAGGGTGAACATGGTGCGCATGCGTCAGCTTCCCTTGACCGAGCACTCGTACGGCTGACCGGGCTGAGGCTTGCATCCGGCGGCAACGATCTTCCATCCGTCCGGGAACTGCGAGAGGAACAACGTGTCCGAAGCCAGCACGGCACGCCCCTGACGGCCATGGACGTCCACGCCGCGGATCGGGCCCCCGGCGGGGAGGTCCTGTGCGGTGATGGCGTCGGCGCATGCCTTCTTCGCTGAATCCTCTACCTCCTTGCGTGTCTGCGGGGCGAGAGCCGCACACAGTGCCGCCCGGTCGCCTTTGCTCAGTGCCTCCTCGAAAGCCGTGGCCGCAGTGGAGACTTTCGCGCTGCGCTGCTCGGTGGAGTCGCAGGCGGCCAGGGCCAACAGGAGCGTACAGAGCGGGATTGCCCAGGCCCTGGTGAGACGCCGGCCTTGTCTGCTCACTCTGGCTCCCCTTTCGGCAGATGCACGTTCTGTCTCATCGTGGCGGCCGTTTACCCCCGCCACTGCCGGACACGCCTTGTCTTCCCGTCCATGACACGCGCATGGTCGTTCATTGACCTTGAGGAGGCGTCTCACTACGGGCGCGCGGTGACCATTCCCTCATCCGTTCGGTGGCTGCCTGCTCGCAAACCCGGGCGCCCCCGCATCAGATGGGAATCAACGCGTCCCGGATCCGGGTGAGGAGCGCCGGACGGCGGGTACGCAGGAAATCAACCGGAAAGCCGGTGCGGCCGAACAGGCTGCGCCAGCCCTGAAAGGAGAGCGTCATGCCGCAGGGTTCCAGCGCGAAGCGTGAGCGTCAGTACGAGCACATCAAGGACAGCGCCGAAAAACGCGGCACCTCCAAGGGCCGGGCGAAAGAGATCGCGGCGCGCACCGTGAACAAGGAACGGGCCCGCTCCGGCGAGTCGAAGACGGCAAGCAAAACGTCCACCCGGGACCCGAAGTCCGCTCCCCAGCGCGGCGGTGAACGGTCACACCACGGCGCTCAAGGGCCGACGAAGGACCAGCTGTACGCGGAGGCCAAGAAGCGCGGCATCAACGGCCGTTCGTCGATGAGCAAAAAGGAGCTGGCCAGCGCTTTGGGACGCTGACTGAGCCAGGCTGCCCGAAGGACACCGTGACCACACGCTCCACCTGGGAGAGGCAATGCCCGACTTCGGATACTTTCTGTCGTGCGAGGAGCACAGCCCGGCGGAACTCGTCGAGCAG
>NZ_JBHVYO010000110.1:0-2395 GCF_042880655.1 Streptomyces sp. NPDC058295 | reverse complement strand
AGCGTCGGCAGTCTTCTCGCCGAGGCGGCGGTCGGGTGCCTGAGTGGGACGTTTTCGTCCGGGCCGCCTCCCGCATCCTGCGATGCCGCAGAGTCGGCGCATACCCCCGGTTCGGCGTCAGTGCGGCCCGGTGGAGCGGGGCGGGTCCCGCTCTCGCCCCGCTCCACCGATCTGCGGATCACCGATGGCGTCAGCGCAGTGTGTACGCTGCGGGGAGGGTCTGCCGGACGGTGTTGCCCTGGCTGTCGGTCGCGCTGATCCGTAGGCCGACTCCCTCGGCGGCCTGGTCCCGCCGCGGGTTCCTGACCGTCGTGGTGAAGGTGTTCTTCCCGGTCGCCTGCGCGTCTCGGCGCTCGGCCTGGGGACCATGGGCATGTCCATGGCCTACGGCGCCTCGAACGACGACGCGAGCATCGCGACCATCCGCCGCGCCCACGAACTCGGCATCGACTTCTTCGACACCGCCGAGCTGTACGGCGCCGGTACGGGCAGTAACGAAATCCTCCTGGGCAAGGCAGTCCGCGACTTCCGCGACGCGGTGGGCCTCGCCACCAAGTTCGGCTTCGACATGACGACCCAGCCGCTGGGCTCCGGCTTCAACAGCCGCCCCGAGAACATTCGCAAGGTCGCCGAGAACAGCCTGCGCTACCTGCAGAGCGACCACATCGACCTCTTCTACCAGCACATCTCCGACCCCACTATTCCGGTCGAGGAGGTCGCGGGCGTGGTCGGCGATCTGATCACCGAAGGCAAGGTGAAGTACTTCGGCCTGAGCAACGTCGGCCCCCAGTACATCCGACGCGCCCACGCGGTCACCCCGCTCTCGGTGCTCCAGTACGAGTACTCGCTCCTCGAGCGGGAGGTGGAGGAGGAGATCCTTCCCGTCCTGCGGGAGCTCGGCATCGGCTTGGTGCCCTACTCCCCGCTCGGCCGCGGCTTCCTGACCGGGGCGGTCAAGCCCGCGAGTGAATACCCCGCGGACGACATGCGCAGATGGGACGAGCGCTGGCAGGGCGAGAACTACGCCTACAACCTCCGCGCCACCGAACAGCTCAAGGAACTCGCCGCAGCCAAGGGCATCACCACCGCCCAACTCGCGCTGGCCTGGCTCCTCGCCCAGGGTCAGGACATCGTGCCCATCCCCGGCACCCGCAGCGCCAAGCGTCTCGAGGAGAACGCCGGCGCGGACAGCGTCCAGCTCACTGACGCCGACATGGCCCACATCACCGAGATCCTCCCCCACGGCTCGGCGGGCAGCCGATACCCGGCCGCGACACTGTCCAGCTTCACCACCGACTGATCCCGCCGACGCCACAACGCCTCTCCACCGTTTATGTGGTGAGGCGCCGGTGGCAGATGAGAGCGGCGGCTATGCCGACGAAGGCAAGGAAGTGCTCGGGCTTGCGTTCATAGCGGCGGTGTAGGCGACGGCATCCGCCCAGCCAGGAAACCGTAAGTTCAACGACCCATCGATGATGGCCGAGCCGCTGCGAGGGCTCGATGCCCTTGCGGGTGATGCGGTGGGGTATGCCGCGGCTGCGGAGCCATCGTCGCAGGTGCTTGTAGTCGTAGCCTTTGTCCGAATACATTTCGCCGGGAGTCTGCGCCGAGGTCCGCGGCGGGAGCGAATGGGCGGGATGCCGCGCACAAGCGGTTCCAGGGCCTGGCTGTCGTGCATGTTGGCTCCGGAGATGCCCAGCGACAGCGGCAGTCCGTTCCGGTCGGTGAGCAGGCGAATCTTCGTTCCTGACTTGCCACGATCGGTCGGATTCGGTCCCGTCAGCATCCCCCTTTTACTGCACGGATGCTGACCGAATCGATCGCGCACCGCGACCAGTCCAGCTCACCCCGAGCACCGAGTTCATCCAGGACCACGCGGTAGAGCCGGGCCCAGACCCGGTCCCGACTCCACTGTGCGAACCTCTGGTACACCGTCTGCCAGGCCGGACCGAACACCGGCGGGAGCTGCCGCCACGTACAGCCCGAGGTCGCGACGAAGATGATCGCGGCCAGTGCCTCGCGGTCACCGGCTCGACGCCGACCCCCGCCCTGTGGACGCTTCACCTCGGCGGGCGGCACCACCCGCCGGAACAGAGCCCACAACTCGTCCGGTACCAGCCGCTCAACAGGAATCGTCATGCCCGGTTCAACGCGCGATCGGGTCATAAGAAACGATGTCTTAAAGAGTGTTTTGTCCCGCAGAGGTTGTTTGGCGGTGATTTGCAGACCGAGCTGGTGTGTGGTCCTTGGGGCAGACGTGCCTGATGTGGGGCAGGGGATTGGTGTCGTCGTTCGGCGACCCGTTTCGTTCCGTTCGCTCCTGTCTGATCCCAACGCGCCCCCGGTTGACCTCGTTTGCGCCCTGGGGAGGCGGCCTGCTCGACGGTACTACCGA
>NZ_JBHVYO010000109.1:0-3277 GCF_042880655.1 Streptomyces sp. NPDC058295 | reverse complement strand
GCATGAAGACCGGGCGGGCGCGATGTCGAGTCAGAGATCAGCGGCGGTCGGACGTCTCGCGGCCGACCCGGTACAACTCCTGTGAGGTGACGATCAGTTCCCGGCGCTCGCTCTTCGATCCCACCATCGGCTGGGAGCCGTCGAGGGACACCTGGGCGCTCTCGGGCAGGAATCGGACGGTGATCAGCCCGATGGCACCGGCGGCCATGAGGTAGTACGCGGGCACCATGTCGTTGCCGGTGATGCTCACCAGCGCCTCCGTGACCAGGGGCGTGGTACCGCCGAACGCGGCCACCGCGAAGTTGAAGCCGATGCCCATGGCCGCGTAGCGGACGGCCGTCGGGAACAGCGCGGGCAGCGTCGCGGCGCTCGGCGCGGCGAAACACGCAAGCAGGGTGGACAGGATCAGCACACCGCAGACCGGCAGCCAGGTTCCGTCCATCTTGATCAACAGGAAGGCGGGAATGGCGAGCAGGATCATCCCCGCCGCCGCGAAGCCGTAGAGGGGGCGTCGGCCGACGTGGTCGCTGAGCCTGCCGAGGAAGGTGATCAGCAACACGATCCACACCATGCCCACGAGCACGAGGACGTCCGCCGAACTGCTGGAGCGGCCGAGGGTCTCCGTCTGGTAGGTGGGCAGGAATCCCGTGACCATGTAGTTGGTGACGTTGTAGAGCAGTACCAGTCCCATGCAGATGAGCAGGGCCCGCCAGTGGTCCTTGATGATGGTCCTGAACTCGGTGCCCGCCGATTCCTTGGCGAGGCTCTCCTCGTGTTCGTCGAGCTGCTGCTGGAACGCGGGCGACTCTTCGAGCTTGAGACGCATGTAGAGGCCGATCGCGCCGAGCGGGCCCGCGATGAGGAACGGGATCCGCCAGCCCCACGAGAGCATCTGCGTGTCGCTGAGGGCGAGATTGAGCGTGGTGACCAGGGCGGAGCCCAGCGCGTAGCCGACGAAGGTGCCGAAGTCGAGCCAGCTGGAGAGGAAGCCGCGACGACGGTCGGGCGAGTACTCGGCGACGAAGGTCGTGGCGCCCCCGTACTCGCCGCCGGTGGAGAAGCCCTGCACCATGCGGGCGAGCAGCAGCAGGATCGGGGCGGCGATGCCGATCGTGGCGTAACTGGGGATGAGACCGATGGCGAACGTGCCGACCGCCATCATGATCATGGTGGTGGCGAGTACCTTCTGCCGGCCGAGGCGGTCCCCGAGCGGCCCGAAGACCAGGCCGCCGAGCGGGCGTACGACGAACGCGGCCGCGAAGGTGGCGAAGGACGAGATCACCTGGGCGGCGGGTGACGCTCCGGGGAAGAAGACCTTGCCGAGGGTGGCGGCGAGGTAGCTGTAGACGCCGAAGTCGAACCATTCCATGCAGTTGCCGAGTGCCGAGGCGCTGACCGCCCGTCGGAGCAGCGGTGGTTCGACGACCTGGACGTCCTCGTTGCGGAAGGGGCGCTTGTTCCGCCTCAGCCTGCGTGTCAGGTCCTGGCGGACCTGTACGGGCATGCCGGCGATGTCGGTCGGCCCGGACCGCGCTGGGTCGGGCTGCCCGTCGGTCAGTAGGTCAGCCACTGAAGTTCCTTACTGGTCTTGCGTGAGGTGACCTGGCTGCAGAGCGGGACACCAGGTGTTTGCTGTGCCAATAGTGGCTTGTGCCCACATTCGCACGGCTCACGCAGGGACGACGGACACGCCGGCCTCCCACGTTCGGCAGGGGGAGGGGGCGGCTCGGACCTCCCCAGGCGGAGCCGCCCCCGGCGTCACAGCTGCCACACCCCGCCTGCCCGCGAAAGGGTCCTGCACACCAGCGTCTTGGGCGACGTAGAGAACAGAAGTACCCGCCGGTACCCGCCTTCACGATGGCATTGGCACGCGGATCACGAGCCGCCGAGAGCCAGTCCCGAGCCCGTGAGCCGTACCCGGATGCCGTCCTTCTCCACACGGACGTACCGCAGCCGCATGTCCCCCGTCTTCGGCTCCGGCAGTTGGAAGGCCAGGGAAAGCCGGTCGGCGAGGGCCGGACGGGTGAGCCGGGACAGGGCGTTGAGGAGGTCGGGGTCGAGGCCCAGACCGCGGAGCACCTCGGGGTTGTCCAGGGCCAGGTCGATGAGGTTGAGGGTCTGGGCCTGGCGGGCGAAGCGCGGGGAGCCGGTCAGTTCGGTGAGCTTGCCGTCGTCGCTCAGGGCTTCGCGCACGGTCGCCCTGGGCACCCCCAGTCGCTGCACGATGGCCGGGACCGACAGCAGTGCCTTCGCCTTCCGGGTCTCCCGGGCGACGTCGGCGGACGCCTTCGGGGTGAGGTGCAGGCCGTCGGAGGCGCGGGTGCCGGGGCGGTAGGTGGCGAGGTCCCCGATGTCCAGGCGTATGCCGCCGATCTGCGTGCCGATGCCCCGCTCGCCCTGTCGCTGGATCGTGGCCTCGGCGCGCAGTCGTAGGTCGTGCCCGGCGACCGGCAGGATGCCGTGGGCCTTGACCCGGTCACGGCCGTCACCGGTGAACATCACCTGCGACGCGCCGAGTTCGCGGTTGAGGTCGGCGAAGGACAGCAGGACGTCACCGTCGAGCCGGGGGACGTGGGCGCCGCGCACGGAGGTGAGCCCATCGGCGTCCAGCCGGATGTCATGGGCGGTGGCCGACACCTTCGCCAGCGACACCCGGTCGGCGGACACGTCCGGCACGGTCACCCGTACCGAGTCCAGCCGCTTGTCGGCGAGTTGGGTGAGGAAGGGGAAGCCGCCGATCTCCACCTCGGGCGCCGCGGCCAGGTCCAACTGGTCCTTGAGGGTGTCCGCGGCCTTGTGCTCGGCGTACAGCACTGCCCAGCGGTCGGCGAGGGTGACGAAGGCGCCGAGGACGACGAGGCTCACCACCGCCTTCGCCGCGAGCGGCAGACCGGCGAAACGGCTCCGTCGGCGCCTACCGCCGCGGCGGTGGACGGGCGGGGTCCACTCCGGCTCCTGTGCCGGCTCCTGCTCTGCCCGTCGCTCGGCGGTGCCGGTGCCCAGGAACTCGTCCAGAGGGCCGTCGTCGAGGGCGCCGAGCTCGTCGTAGGGATTGGGCGGCGCTTCGGAGCGGTCGTAGGGACGGGGATGGGGATCCGGATCTATGCGGTGGGGGGTGCGCATCGACTCATCCGAACATGCGCACCACCCCTGCCCGCAAGCTGAACCCCGGGTATGCGACTTAGGCGCTGTTTCTCGGATCTCCTGACGCGGGTGGGGTGTTGGGGTCAGGCTGACTGTATGGGTCGCGGGGATCTGACGAACGCGGAGTGGGATC
>NZ_JBHVYO010000108.1:0-3698 GCF_042880655.1 Streptomyces sp. NPDC058295 | reverse complement strand
AGATCGGCAAGGACCAGCAGGGCTTCTTCGACTTCTACCGTACGAAGGTCCTGCCGGCACTGCGCGGCTGACCGCACCGGAACCCCCGAACCACCCGGACACCCGAGCAGAAGCACCCGGGCCACCCGAACCGCCCGAGCCGCCCGAAGGGACGGCGCGGGCGGGGGTGTCAGTCATGGACGAGCTGGTCGGCCAGGCGGTGCGCCTGGGCCAGCAGCGTTCCGTACGTCACCAGCGCGTCCGGGTCGTCGGGCACGGCTCCCGGCAACCGCCGGCGGAACTCGTCGAGAGTGCGGTGGAGCTCCTCGACCGCTTCGCGCAGTCGCTCCGCCGCACGGTCGTCGGAACCGTCCGGGGCGAACCGGGACCGACCGTACAGCCGGACCGCGCGCGCCGTGTGCCGCAGGAAGTCCGCGTAGGCGTGGGTGATGCCGACGGGCGGCCGGGCCCCCTCCCCGCGCTCCGCGATCTCCCACACGGTCCGGGTCACCCCCACCGTGTGGACGGCGACGTGGTCGAGCACGACCAGCGCGTCGTCGTACGCCTTGCCGGGCGAGGAACCGAGCCGCGTGCGGCGCCCCCGCGGATTGCCGCGCATGCTCTCCCGGCTCCAGCCGATCGCCGACCGTGCCTGCTCGACCAGCCGGCCCAGCCGCAGGGCCCGCTCGTGCCGGCTCCCGGCCGCCTGTCCGTCCCACTCGCCGTCGGCCAGGCCGTCGGCCACGGCGTCCAGGATCTCCTGCGCCTCGCGGGCCGCGTCCTCCAGCGCGGAGCGGGCGTCGCGCAAGTAGACCGGCGGCCGGATCAGCACATTGACCGCCACCCCGACCACCGCGCCGAAGACCGCCTCCCCGATGCGGGCGGCCGACGAGACGACGCTCACCTGGCCACCGGTCAGCACGAAGAGCGCGCCGGTGGCGGCGTAGACGCCCTGGCTTCCCAGCCGCTGCCACTGCCCCAGCAGCAGCACCGCCGGAAGGACCAGGGCCATGGCGGCCATCGTGCTGCCCAGCAGCAGTGCCCCGGCCGTCGCCACCACCGTGCCCACCGCGATCGCCGCGAGCTGCTGGAGCCCGTGCGCGACGGACCGGTACACGGTCGCCTCCACCAGCACGACCGCCACCCACGGCGCCACGAACGCCATCGGGGCCTCGAGCCACCAGCCCACGACCGCCCACGCCAGCCAGGCGGCCAGCGCCGCCTTGCCCGCCTGCACCACCAGGTCCCGCTCCCGGCCCGGCCCCTCCCCCGCCCGCCGCACCGCGGCCACGACGGACCCGGCCCAGCGTCGAACACCCCATGTCGCCCTACGCGTCCACTCCATGGCACAACGAGTGCCACACAAGGGACCAGACGCACCCGCCGACCGCGACTTCGCTCATCGGCTCGTCGCACCCGATCGCCGCGTGTGGTCCGATCAGAGGGGCGAACCGGGGTCGCCGGGCCGGATACGTCCGCGCCAGGCACCCGTCTCGCCGCCGCGCTGCTCGATGTAGTCCTTGAAGCGGTGCAGGTCTCCCTTGACCCGGCGGTCGATCACGCCGAGCATGTCCGCACCCTTCTCGGCCAGGCCGGTGGGCTCGACGTCCATGGTGAGCTCCACCCGGGTGCGGCTGTCGTCCAGGCGCTCGAACCGGACCGATCCCCGCTGCCGGGACTCGCCGTCGACGACCCGCCAGGTGATCCGGTCGTCCGGCAGCTGGTCGACGATCTCGGTGTCGAACTCGCGCCGCACCCCGCCGATCTTGGTGGTCCAGTGGTTGCGCCGCTCGTCGAGTTGGCGCACCTCCTCGACGCCCTCCATGAAGTTCGGGAACTCCTCGAACTGCGTCCACTGGTTGTAGGCCGTGTGGACGGGGACCTCGACGTCCACCGCTTCCTTCACCGTGCTCATCGTTCCTCCTCGCTGACGGTCGTTCCGTGCTGCGGGGCGCCGGGTACCCAGGTGCACAGGAAGAAGACCAACATATGAGGCGCATCCCGGCGTATCACTCCGCTCCGCGGGCACTCGGCCGCCATGAACGCCGAGAGTGGAACCCAGGGCTCCTACTGGCTGGAGACCGCGCCGCCCGGCGTGCCGGCTCCCCCGCCCGCCGGTGACCTCACCGTCGACGTCGCCGTGATCGGCGCCGGCATCGCCGGCCTCAGCACGGCCTGGGAGCTGGTCCGGCAGGGACGCGAGGTGGCGGTGCTGGAGGCCGACCGGATCGCCGCCGGGGTCACCGGCCACACGACGGCCAAGCTGACCGCCCAGCACACCCTGATCTACGACCATCTGCGGCGCACCCGCGGCCCCGAGGGCGCCGCCCTGTACGCGCGCTCGCAGACCGAGGCGATCCGGCACGCCGCCGAGATCGTCGCGGAACTCGGCGTCGACTGCGCGTGGGAGGAGGCGGCGGCCTTCACCTACGCCGAGGACCCGCGGCACATCGCGGAATTGCGGGCGGAGGCCGAAGCCGCACGTGAGGCGGGGCTGCCGGCCGAGTTCGTGACCGAGACCGAGCTGCCCTTCGCGGTCGCCGGCGCGGTCCGGGTGAGCGGACAGGCCCAGTTCCACCCCCGTAAGTACCTGCTGGCGCTCACCGACGACCTGCTCGCGCGGGGCGGCACGGTGTACGAGGGAACACGGGTCGTCGGCCTCACCGAGGGCGAGCCCTGCGTGCTGCGCACCGACGCCGGTGTGTCGATCCGCGCCCGCGAGGTCGTGGTCGCCACGCACCACCCCGTCTTCGACCGGGCCCTGCTGTTCACCCGGCTCAGCCCACGCCGTGAACTCGTCGTCGCCGCGACCATCGACGAGGACCGCGCCCCGCGCGACATGTACATCACGCCGGAACGGGCCACCCGCTCCGTGCGCACCGCCCCGTACCGCGACGGCAAGCGCCTGCTCATCGTCACCGGGGAACACTTCACCCCCGGCACCGCCGACGCCGAGGAGCGGTTCGCCCGGCTGTCCGCCTGGGCCGACGACCGCTTCGCCGGTCTCACCTTCACCCACCGCTGGGCCACCCAGGACAACGACTCCACCGACTCCGTGCCGCTGGTCGGGCCGCTGCACCCCGGCAGCCGGCACACCTATGTGGCCACCGGCTTCGGCGGCTGGGGCATGAGCGGCGGCATCATGGCGGGCCGACTGCTCGGCGACCTGATCAACGGCCGCGAGTCCGACTGGAGCGGCCTCTACGACCCGCGCCGCCTGGCGTCCGTGGTCCGTGAGGGGACCACGTTCCTGAAACACCAGGCCCAGGTGGCCCGGCACTTCATCGGCGACCGGCTGCCGGCCGTGACGGCCCCCGCGCCGGACGACATCCCTCGGGGTCACGGCGCCGTGCTGCGCCTGGGCGGACGGCAGTACGCCGTCCACCGGGACGAGAACGGCACACTCCAGGCGGTCTCGGCGCGCTGCACCCACCTGGGCTGCATCGTCTCCTTCAACCAAGGCGAGCAGGCCTGGGAGTGCCCCTGCCACGGCTCCCGCTTCGCCCCGGACGGACAGATCCTGCAAGGTCCGGCGGTCCGCCCGCTGGAGAAGCGCGACCTCCCGGAGTAGGGACACCCGCGGGGGCTCCGTCCCCGCGTTCACTTCGAGTTCTGGCTGGTTGAAGCGCCGTCGCTCCGGCGACGGCGGGCCGGGCGGCGACGACCCCGTGGCCCGGACGGCCACGCATGCGAGCGGCGCGCCCAGGCCCTGGAGGGCC
>NZ_JBHVYO010000107.1:0-4375 GCF_042880655.1 Streptomyces sp. NPDC058295 | reverse complement strand
GGTGTCGCCCATTTGGGCGACACCACCGGCGTTTGCGTGGCTTTGAGGCGCTCTTGACTGGATCATCAACTGTCATGAGCCTGGCAGAGTTCGCTGCTGGGGCGAACTCAGGCTAGGGGGGTTCATGAGACGAAGAGCGAGATCGATCCTCGCTGTCGGCGCGCTGCTGCTCGGCGGAGCGGCACTCGCACCCATCGCCCAGGCACAGCCCGGCACCACACCGAAACCCGACGCGGACGAGGTCAAGGTCTTCCGCGCCGAGGTCACCAAGCAGCAGGTACCCCTGCTGCTGGCGGCCGGCCAGGACGGTCACGAACTCAGCGAGCAGGCGCCCGAGAAGGGCACCGCGACGGTCGAGGTCTACCTCACCGACAAGCAGGCGAAGAAGCTCGGGAAGCAGGGTGTCGCCCTCACCGAGCACACACTTTCGGCCAAGGCGGAGAGCCGTGTGGAGGCCGCCGCCGACGGTGTGTTCCGGCCGTACAGCGGCAGCGGGGGGCTCCGGGAGGAGATCCTGCGCACCGCCCAGGAGAACCCGGGCCTCACCAAGGTCGTCTCCATCGGCAAGACGGTCGAAGGCCAGGACATCCTCGCGCTCAAACTGACCAAGAACGCGAAGAAGTCCGACGACGGCTCCAAGCCCTCGGTCCTCTACATGTCCAACCAGCACGCGCGGGAGTGGATCACGCCGGAGATGACCCGGCGGCTGATGCACTACTACCTGGACACCTACAAGAGCGACCGGCGCGTCAAGAAGATCGTCGACTCCAGCGAGCTGTGGTTCGTCCTGTCGGCCAACCCCGACGGCTACGACTACACCTTCGAGAACACCGACAACCGCCTCTGGCGCAAGAACCTGCGGGACGTCAACGGCGACGGCGCGATCTCCACCGGCGACGGCGTCGACCTCAACCGCAACTTCCCCTACAAGTGGGGTTACGACGACGAGGGTTCGTCCCCGAACCCCACCAGCCAGACCTACCGCGGCGCGAGCCCCGGCTCCGAGCCCGAGACCAAGGCCCTCGACGCCTTCGAGAAGCGGATCGGGTTCACGTACGGCATCAACTACCACTCCGCCGCCGAACTGCTGCTCTACGGCGTCGGCTGGCAGGTCGCGACCGACACCCCGGACGACGTCGTCTACAAGGCGCTCGCCGGCACCCCCGACAACTCCGCCGTCCCGGGTTACCACCCGCAGGTCTCCTCGGAGTTGTACACGACCAACGGCGAGGCCGACGGGCACGCGGCGAACGTCAACGGCACGGCGATGTTCACCCCCGAGATGTCGACCTGCCAGACCGCGTCCGGCCTCGACCCGAACGACCAGTGGAACGCCGCCGACTGCCAGTCGGTCTTCAACTTCCCGGACGACGAGAAGCTGATCCAGGACGAGTTCGCCAAGAACGTCCCGTTCGCGCTCTCCGTCGCCGAGTCCGCGGCACACCCCGACCAGCCGAAGTCCTCGGTCGGTCTGTCCGCCGCCGACTTCACCCCGGCGCCGTTCACCACCTCGTACTCGCGCGGCGCCGACCAGGAGATCTCCGTCGTCGCACGCAAGGCGATCCGCGACAAGGAGCTCAAGTACCGCGTCAACGGCGGCCGTACGCGGGACCGGGCGCTCAAGGCCTGGAAGGGCGGCGAGACCTTCGGCGGTGACGACAACCTCTACTACGACGAGTACCGGGCCAAGGTGCGGGACGGCGATCCCGGCGACAAGGTCGAGGTCTGGTTCACGGGTGAGACCAAGAACGGCAAGAAGGTCTCCAGCGCGCACTTCACCTACACGGTCGCCGCGCGGCCCAAGGCCGACACCCTCGTCGTGGCCGAGGAGGGCACGGCCGCCACACAGGCGCAGACCTACGTCGACGCGCTGAAGGCCAACGGCCGCAAGGCGATCGTCTGGGACGTCGCCACCCAGGGCGCACCCGACGCGCTCGGCGTGCTGAGCCACTTCGACACGGTCGTCCACTACACGGGCGCGAGCGCCCCCGGCAATCCGACCCAGCTCGAACTGCGCGCCTTCCTCAACGAGGGCGGCAAGCTGATCGAGGCGGGCGAGCTGGCCGGCGGCAACGTCGACCTCGGTGACGGCACCCCGTCGAACGACTTCAGCCAGTACTACCTGGGCGCCTACTCCCGCACGTCGACCCCCGGCGCCACCGGCTTCACCGGCTCCGGCAAGCTCGGCGGCGCCGGCGGGACCCTCGGCCCGGCGGCAGGCAACCCGCTCGACAGGGCGGGCACCTACGGCGTCACCTCGGACGAGCTCCCCGCCTCCGCGTATCCGCAGTTCGCCAGCGCGGGCGCCGGCCGGTTCGCCGGGACGGTCAACCCGTACGGGCCGTTCACGGGCTCGTACATGGCCGCCGCCGTGCACACCGACGACGGCTACAAGCGCCTCACCCGCACCATCGACCTCACCGGTGTCGGCGCGGCGAGCAAGCCGGCCCTGCGCACCCAGCTGCTGTGGGACACCGAGCCCGGCTACGACAACGCGATCGTCGAGATCCACACGGTCGGCGCCGACGACTGGACGACGCTCCCCGAGGCGGGCGGCGCCACCAGCACCGCCGTCCCCGCGGAGTGCGGCGGCGGCTTCTACATCGGCGAGCACCCGTGGCTGCGGCACTACCTCACCCTCGGTGCGGGCGACTGCACCGCGACCGGCAGCACCGGTTCCTGGAACGCCCTCACCGGCGCCTCCAGCGGCTGGCAGCAGGTGAACTTCGACCTGAGCGGTTACGCGGGCAAGCAGGTCGAGGTGTCGATCGCCTACGTCACCGACCCCGGCAGCGGCGGCCACGGCGTCCTGGCGGACGACACCTCGCTGGTCGTCGGCGGCACCGCCACCGGGACCGAGGGCTTCGAGACCTCGCTCGGCGCCTGGCGGGCCGCGGGTCCGCCCGCGGGCAGCCCGGCGGTCCTGAAGGACTGGACGCGTACCGGCGCCCTGTTCCAGACCTACGGAGCGGTCACCACCGACGACACCGTGCTGCTGGGCTTCGGCCTGGAGCACGTCACCGCGGCGGCCGACCGTATCGCGCTCATCGGGAAGGCGCTCGCCTCACTTGAGAGCTGAAGAACGGCTGTCAACTCGGTGTGACAGTTCGTAATCACATCGAGCGATCGGGTCTTCCGGTCCGGGCGGTCCGTACCCCTACTGGCGGGTACGGACCGCCCTGCCGTGTATGGGCGAAGTCGATGTCACTCCGGCGGCCTCGGAGAGGTAGGGTCGTGGGTGGTCGGGGACATCCCAAATACAGCTCGCCGGCACCGCATAGCCGGTGTATCAACGAGGAGATCGGTTCGTGACGATCCGCGTAGGCATCAACGGCTTTGGCCGCATCGGTCGTAACTACTTCCGCGCGCTGCTGGAGCAGGGTGCTGACATCGAGATCGTGGCTGTCAACGACCTGGGTGACACCGCGACCACCGCACATCTGCTCAAGTACGACACCATCCTGGGCCGCCTCAAGGCCGAGGTGTCGCACACCGCCGACACGATCACCGTCGACGGTCAGACCATCAAGGTGCTGTCCGAGCGCAACCCGGCGGACATCCCGTGGGGCGACCTGGGCGTCGACATCGTGATCGAGTCGACCGGCATCTTCACCAAGAAGGCCGACGCCGAGAAGCACATCGCCGGCGGCGCCAAGAAGGTCCTCATCTCGGCTCCGGCCAAGGACGAGGACATCACCATCGTGATGGGCGTCAACCAGGACAAGTACGACGCGGCCAATCACCACGTCATCTCCAACGCCTCCTGCACCACCAACTGTGTGGCGCCGATGGCCAAGGTCCTCGACGAGAACTTCGGCATCGTCAAGGGTCTGATGACGACGGTCCACGCGTACACCAACGACCAGCGCATCCTGGACTTCCCGCACTCGGACCTGCGTCGCGCCCGCGCCGCCGCCGAGAACATCATCCCGACCACGACGGGTGCCGCCAAGGCCACCGCCCTGGTCCTCCCGCAGCTCAAGGGCAAGCTGGACGGCATCGCCATGCGCGTCCCGGTCCCGACCGGCTCGGCCACCGACCTGGTCGTGACCCTCCAGCGCGAGGTCACCAAGGACGAGGTCAACGCCGCGTTCAAGAAGGCCTCCGACGACGGCGACCTCAAGGGCTACCTGACGTACACCGAGGACCCGATCGTCTCCTCGGACATCGTCGGCGACCCGGCCTCCTGCACCTTCGACTCCTCCCTGACCATGGTCCAGGAGGGCAACTCGGTGAAGATCCTCGGCTGGTACGACAACGAGTGGGGCTACTCCAACCGCCTCGTCGACCTGACGGTCTTCGTCGGCAACCAGCTCTGATCGTCGGATCAGGCACCTCGATGTGAGTGCAGGGCTCGGGCGGCGCAGGGACGCGC
>NZ_JBHVYO010000106.1:1871-5137 GCF_042880655.1 Streptomyces sp. NPDC058295 | reverse complement strand
TGAAACACATGCAGCCGCACCACACCGTGACCATGGCATGGGGCTGTTCGTGGTTTCAGAACCAACACAGTGGACGCGAGCAACTGAGGACAAGCCCTCGGCCTATTAGTACCAGTCAGCTTCACCCATTACTGGGCTTCCACATCCGGCCTATCAACCCAGTCGTCTACTGGGAGCCTTAACCCCTCAAGGGGGTGGGAATACTCATCTCGAAGCAGGCTTCCCGCTTAGATGCTTTCAGCGGTTATCCCTCCCGAACGTAGCCAACCAGCCATGCCCTTGGCAGAACAACTGGCACACCAGAGGTTCGTCCGTCCCGGTCCTCTCGTACTAGGGACAGCCCTTCTCAATATTCCTGCGCGCGCAGCGGATAGGGACCGAACTGTCTCACGACGTTCTAAACCCAGCTCGCGTACCGCTTTAATGGGCGAACAGCCCAACCCTTGGGACCGACTCCAGCCCCAGGATGCGACGAGCCGACATCGAGGTGCCAAACCATCCCGTCGATATGGACTCTTGGGGAAGATCAGCCTGTTATCCCCGGGGTACCTTTTATCCGTTGAGCGACGGCGCTTCCACAAGCCACCGCCGGATCACTAGTCCCGACTTTCGTCCCTGCTCGACCCGTCGGTCTCACAGTCAAGCTCCCTTGTGCACTTACACTCAACACCTGATTGCCAACCAGGCTGAGGGAACCTTTGGGCGCCTCCGTTACTCTTTAGGAGGCAACCGCCCCAGTTAAACTACCCATCAGACACTGTCCCTGATCCGGATCACGGACCCAGGTTAGACATCCAGCACGACCAGAGTGGTATTTCAACGACGACTCACCGTGAACTGGCGTCCACGTTTCAAAGTCTCCCACCTATCCTACACAAGCCGAACCGAACACCAATATCAAACTGTAGTAAAGGTCCCGGGGTCTTTCCGTCCTGCTGCGCGAAACGAGCATCTTTACTCGTAGTGCAATTTCACCGGGCCTATGGTTGAGACAGTCGAGAAGTCGTTACGCCATTCGTGCAGGTCGGAACTTACCCGACAAGGAATTTCGCTACCTTAGGATGGTTATAGTTACCACCGCCGTTTACTGGCGCTTAAGTTCTCAGCTTCGCCTAGTCGAAACTAGACTAACCGGTCCCCTTAACGTTCCAGCACCGGGCAGGCGTCAGTCCGTATACATCGCCTTACGGCTTCGCACGGACCTGTGTTTTTAGTAAACAGTCGCTTCTCGCTGGTCTCTGCGGCCACCCCCAGCTCATGGAGTAAATCCAATCACCGGACGTGGCCCCCCTTCTCCCGAAGTTACGGGGGCATTTTGCCGAGTTCCTTAACCATAGTTCACCCGAACGCCTCGGTATTCTCTACCTGACCACCTGAGTCGGTTTAGGGTACGGGCCGCCATGAAACTCGCTAGAGGCTTTTCTCGACAGCATAGGATCATCCACTTCGCCACAATCGGCTCGGCATCAGGTCTCAGACTATGTGGTGTGCGGATTTGCCTACACACCGTCCTACACCCTTACCCCGGGACAACCACCGCCCGGGATGGACTACCTTCCTGCGTCACCCCATCACTCACCTACTGCAAGTCTGGTTCGCCGGCTCCACCACTTTCCTTTCCCCGAAGGGTCCGGAACGGCTTCACGGACTTAGCATCGCCTGGTTCGATGTTTGACGCTTCACAGCGGGTACCGGAATATCAACCGGTTATCCATCGACTACGCCTGTCGGCCTCGCCTTAGGTCCCGACTTACCCTGGGCAGATCAGCTTGACCCAGGAACCCTTAGTCAATCGGCGCACACGTTTCTCACGTGTGTATCGCTACTCATGCCTGCATTCTCACTCGTGAACCGTCCACAACTACCTTCCGGTGCTGCTTCACCCGGCACACGACGCTCCCCTACCCATCACAGCGGGCGTTGGCCCTATAGCTGCAATGACACGACTTCGGCGGTACGCTTGAGCCCCGCTACATTGTCGGCGCGGAATCACTAGACCAGTGAGCTATTACGCACTCTTTCAAGGGTGGCTGCTTCTAAGCCAACCTCCTGGTTGTCTGTGCGACTCCACATCCTTTCCCACTTAGCGTACGCTTAGGGGCCTTAGTCGATGCTCTGGGCTGTTTCCCTCTCGACCATGGAGCTTATCCCCCACAGTCTCACTGCCGCGCTCTCACTTACCGGCATTCGGAGTTTGGCTAAGGTCAGTAACCCGGTAGGGCCCATCGCCTATCCAGTGCTCTACCTCCGGCAAGAAACACACGACGCTGCACCTAAATGCATTTCGGGGAGAACCAGCTATCACGGAGTTTGATTGGCCTTTCACCCCTAACCACAGGTCATCCCCCAGGTTTTCAACCCTGGTGGGTTCGGTCCTCCACGAAGTCTTACCTCCGCTTCAACCTGCCCATGGCTAGATCACTCCGCTTCGGGTCTTGAGCGTGCTACTGAAACGCCCTATTCGGACTCGCTTTCGCTACGGCTTCCCCACTCGGGTTAACCTCGCAACACACCGCAAACTCGCAGGCTCATTCTTCAAAAGGCACGCAGTCACGAGACACCAAGCAAGCTTGATGTCCGACGCTCCCACGGCTTGTAGGCACACGGTTTCAGGTACTATTTCACTCCGCTCCCGCGGTACTTTTCACCATTCCCTCACGGTACTATCCGCTATCGGTCACCAGGGAATATTTAGGCTTAGCGGGTGGTCCCGCCAGATTCACACGGGATTTCTCGGGCCCCGTGCTACTTGGGTGTCTCTCAAACGAGCCGTTGACGTTTCGACTACGGGGGTCTTACCCTCTACGCCGGACCTTTCGCATGTCCTTCGCCTACATCAACGGTTTCTGACTCGTCTCACAGCCGGCAGACTGTGAAAGAGAGATCCCACAACCCCGTACACGCAACCCCTGCCGGGTCTCACACGTATACGGTTTGGCCTCATCCGGTTTCGCTCGCCACTACTCCCGGAATCACGGTTGTTTTCTCTTCCTGCGGGTACTGAGATGTTTCACTTCCCCGCGTTCCCTCCACACTGCCTATGTGTTCAGCAGCGGGTGACAGCCCATGACGACTGCCGGGTTTCCCCATTCGGAAACCCCCGGATCAAAGCCTGGTTGACGACTCCCCGGGGACTATCGTGGCCTCCCACGTCCTTCATCGGTTCCTGGTGCCAAGGCATCCACCGTGCGCCCTTAAAAACTTGGCCACAGATGCTCGCGTCCACTGTGCAGTTCTCAAACAACGACCAGCCACCCATCACCCCA
>NZ_JBHVYO010000105.1:0-5651 GCF_042880655.1 Streptomyces sp. NPDC058295 | reverse complement strand
GGCCGGAACCCTCAGGTTCCGGCCACCCCGGCGGCACGTTTCTGCTGAGCTCTGCCGGGCCGCCGGGGCCTCAGCCCTCCTCGTGGGAGACGGCGCGACGGGCGTCCGCGTCCAGGACGCCCCAGCTGATCAGCTGCTCGGTCAGGACCGACGGGGACTGGTCGTAGATGACGGCGAGGGTGCGCAGGTCGTCCTGGCGGATCGACAGCACCTTGCCGTTGTAGTCACCGCGCTGCGACTGGATGGTGGCCGCGTACCGCTGAAGGGGGCCCGCCTTCTCGACCGGCACGTGGGCCAGTCGCTCCAGGTCCAGGACCAGCTTCGGCGGCGGCTCGGCGGCTCCACCCGGAGTGGTGCCCGGCAGCAGTTCCTGCACGGGAACGCCGTAGAAGTCCGCCAGCTCGGCAAGGCGCTGCACGGTCACGGCGCGGTCGCCGCGCTCGTACGAACCGACCACGACCGCCTTCCACCGTCCCTGGGACTTCTCCTCGACACCGTGGAGGGAAAGGCCCTGCTGGGTGCGGATCGCCCGGAGCTTGGCCCCGAGCTGTTTGGCGTATTCGCTGGACATATAGCTCCCCGGCACTGGGTCGACGCGGCACTGGCCGCGTGCTGGTAACTCACTGTGAGGTTACGCAGCGTGATTCTTCTGAGTCAAGCCGAATGGTCCACACCGACGCTTCCGTGGTATCCGTGGCCGATTACGCCAAGGGGGTGATCGGGGCGGTGTCCCGGCCTGCTACCGTGGATGGCGCAAATCCGACGTCCTTTAAGGTCCGTCCCGTGAGGCGGAGAAGGAGGTCCGTTTCTTATGGACAAGCAGGACATTCAGCAGGACTCCCGGCAAGCCGATGCGCGGCCCGTTCTCGAAGGCCCCGACATCGCGCGGGTACTGACCCGTATCGCCCACGAGATCGTCGAACGCGCCAAGGGCGCCGACGACGTGGTGCTGCTCGGCATCCCGACCCGCGGCGTCTTCCTCGCCCAGCGGCTCGGCGCCAAGCTCGAGCAGATCACCGACCGCAGAATTCCGGTCGGCTCCCTCGACATCACCATGTACCGCGACGACCTGCGCATGCACCCGCCGCGTGCGCTGGCCCGCACCGAGATCCCCGGTGACGGCCTGGACGGCAAGCTGGTCGTCCTCGTCGACGACGTGCTCTTCTCCGGCCGCACCATCCGTGCCGCCCTCGACGCCCTGAACGACCTCGGGCGCCCGCGCGCGGTCCAGCTCGCGGTCCTCGTCGACCGAGGCCACCGGGAACTCCCCATCCGCGCCGACTACGTCGGCAAGAACCTCCCCACGTCGTTGCGGGAGACGGTCAAGGTCCAGCTCGCCGAGGAGGACGGTCGCGACACCGTGCTGCTCGGTGTGAAGCCGGCCGCCCAGCAGTAGCACGCGCGCGTGTGGCCCTCGGTGCCGTGCGCCTCACAGCCGTGCCCTGCACGTCCGTGATCTCCCTTGTCTGAACTGCCTTACGGAGCCTGACAGATGCAGCGTCATCTCATCTCGGCCGCCGACCTCACCCGCGACGACGCCGTCCTGATCCTCGACACCGCCGAGGAGATGGCCCGGGTCGCCGACCGGCCCATCAAGAAACTGCCGACCCTGCGCGGCCGCACGATCGTCAACCTCTTCTTCGAGGACTCCACGCGTACGCGTATCTCCTTCGAGGCCGCCGAGAAGCGCCTCTCCGCGGACGTCATCAACTTCTCCGCCAAGGGGTCGTCGGTGTCGAAGGGCGAGTCCCTCAAGGACACCGCGCAGACGCTGGAGGCCATGGGCGTCGACGCCGTCGTCATCCGGCACGGCGCCTCCGGCGCACCCTACCGCCTGGCCACCTCCGGCTGGATCGACGCGGTCGTCGTCAACGCGGGCGACGGCACCCACCAGCACCCCACCCAGGCCCTCCTGGACGCCTTCACCATGCGCCGCCGACTGGTCGGCCGGGACGCCGGGATCGGCCAGGACCTCGCCGGCAAGCGCATCACGATCGTCGGCGACGTGCTCCACAGCCGCGTCGCCCGCTCCAACGTCGACCTGCTGCACACGCTCGGCGCCGAGGTGACCCTGGTCGCTCCGCCCACCCTGGTGCCGGTCGGCATCGAGACCTGGCCGTGCGAGGTGTCGTACGACCTCGACAGCACGCTGCCCAAGTCCGACGCGGTGATGATGCTGCGGGTGCAGCGCGAGCGGATGAACGCCGCGTTCTTCCCGACCGAGCGCGAGTACTCGCGGCGCTACGGCCTCGACGGCGACCGCATGGCGCGGATGCCCGAGCACGCCATCGTGATGCACCCCGGCCCGATGGTCCGCGGCATGGAGATCACCGCCGAGGTCGCCGACTCCGAGCGCTGCACCGTCGTCGAACAGGTCGCCAACGGCGTGTCCATCCGGATGGCCGTCCTCTACCTGCTCCTGGGCGGCAACGAGCCCGCCGTCAGCCACGCCCGCACCACCGAGGAGAAGTAACAACCATGAGCAAGATCCTGATCCGTGGTGCGAAGGTGCTCGGCGGTGAGCCGCAGGACGTCCTGATCGACGGCGCGGTCATCGAGGCCGTCGGCGCGGGGCTGTCCGCCGAGGGCGCCGAGGTCGTCGAGGCCGCAGGCAAGGTGCTGCTGCCGGGCCTGGTCGACCTGCACACCCATCTGCGCGAGCCGGGCCGTGAGGACTCCGAGACGGTGCTGACCGGCACCCGCGCCGCGGCCTCCGGCGGCTACACCGCCGTCTTCGCCATGGCGAACACCTTCCCCGTGGCCGACACCGCCGGCGTGGTCGAGCAGGTCTACCGGCTCGGCCAGGAGCACGGCTACTGCGACGTGCAGCCGATCGGCGCGGTCACGGTCGGCCTCGAGGGCCGCAAGCTCGCCGAGCTGGGCGCCATGCACGAGTCGGCGGCCGGCGTCACCGTCTTCTCCGACGACGGCAAGTGCGTCGACGACGCGGTGATCATGCGCCGGGCCCTGGAGTACGTGAAGGCCTTCGGCGGGGTCGTCGCCCAGCACGCGCAGGAGCCGCGGCTGACCGAGGGCGCCCAGATGAACGAGGGCGTCGTCTCCGCCGAGCTGGGGCTCGGGGGCTGGCCGTCGGTGGCCGAGGAGTCGATCATCGCCCGGGACGTCCTGCTCGCCGAGCACGTCGGCTCCCGGGTCCACATCTGCCACCTCTCCACCGCCGGGTCGGTCGAGATCGTCCGCTGGGCCAAGTCCCGCGGCATCGACGTGACCGCCGAGGTCACCCCGCACCACCTGCTGCTCACCGACGAGCTGGTGCGCAGCTACAACCCGGTCTACAAGGTCAACCCGCCGCTGCGCACCGAGCGGGACGTGCACGCCCTGCGCGAGGCGCTCGCCGACGGCACCATCGACATCGTCGCCACCGACCACGCCCCGCACCCGCACGAGGACAAGGACTGCGAGTGGGCCGCAGCCGCCATGGGCATGGTCGGCCTGGAGACCGCGCTGTCGGTGGTCCAGGAGACGATGGTGGAGACGGGCCTGCTGGACTGGGCCGGGGTCGCGAGCCGCATGTCGTTCAAGCCCGCCCTGATCGGGCGGGCGGGGGGCCACGGGCGTCCCGTCTCGGCAGGTGAGCCCGCCAACCTCACGCTCGTCGACACGGAATACCGTGGGTCGGTGGACCCCGCGGGCTTCGCCTCGCGCAGCCGGAACACCCCCTACGAGGGGCGTGAGCTGCCGGGCCGTGTCACGCACACGTGGCTCCGGGGCAAGGCCACGCTCGTCGACGGGAAGCTCACGTGACATCTGCTGCACTACTGCTCGCGGCCGAGAAGGAATCGGCCGAAGTGACCGACTGGGCCGCGCGGATCGGCTGGGTGGTCGGCCTCGGCCTCTTCGTCGCGCTCGTCTACTGGCTGATGCGCGAGGGCTGGAAGTGGCGCGGCACGCTCCAGGGCGACCTGCCCGAGCTCCTCGCCGCGCCGGACGACCCCGGCCCGGTGAGACTGGGCATGAACGGCCGCTACCACGGCTCCACCACCGCCGGGCAGTGGCTCGACCGCATCGTGGCGCACGGCCTGGGCACCCGCAGCCGGGTCGAGCTCACCCTGACGGCCGCGGGACTGGACGTCGTACGCCCCGGCGCGACCGACTTCTTCGTCCCGGTCGCCGCACTGCGTGAGGCCCGGCTCGACAAGGGCATCGCCGGCAAGGTCCTCACCGAGGGCGGACTGCTGGTGGTGACCTGGGCACACGGCGACAAGCTGCTCGACTCCGGCTTCCGCTCGGACCACGCGGCCGAGCACGGCGAGTGGGTCGACGCCATCAACTCCATGATCGACAAGACCGAAAACCCGACGGAAACGGAAGGCGCACGATGACGACCTCCACCAGGGGAACCACCAAGGTTCCCGCCGTACTCGTCCTGGAGGACGGCCGGATCTTCCGGGGCCGTGCCTACGGGGCCGTGGGGGAGACCTTCGGCGAAGCGGTGTTCTCCACCGGCATGACCGGCTACCAGGAGACCCTGACCGACCCGTCGTACGACCGCCAGATCGTCGTCGCGACCGCCCCGCAGATCGGTAACACCGGCTGGAACGACGAGGACGACGAGTCGGACCGCATCTGGGTCTCCGGCTACGTCGTGCGCGACCCCGCGCGCGTGCCCTCCAACTGGCGCGCCAAGCGCACCCTGGACGACGAGCTCGTCGCACAGAACGTCGTCGGCATCTCCGGCATCGACACCCGCGCGCTCACCCGCCACCTCCGCGAGAGCGGCTCGATGCGGGCCGGCATCTTCTCCGGCGAGGCGGTCGGCTCCGAGACCGAGCTCCTCGCCCGCGTGCAGGCCCAGCCGCACATGAAGGGCGCGAGCCTCTACGAGGAGGTCGCCACCAAGGAGGCCTACGTCGTCCCGGCGGTCGGCGAGAAGCGGTTCACCGTCGCCGCCATCGACCTCGGCATCAAGGGCATGACCCCGCACCGCATGGCCCAGCGCGGCATCGAGGTGCACGTGCTCCCGGCGACGGCCTCGGCGGCGGACGTGTACGCCGTGAACCCCGACGGCGTGTTCTTCTCCAACGGCCCGGGCGACCCGGCCACCGCCGAAGGTCCGGTCGCGCTGATGACCGAGGTGCTCGAGCGCAGGACGCCGCTCTTCGGCATCTGCTTCGGCAACCAGATCCTCGGCCGCGCCCTCGGCTTCGGCACCTACAAGCTGAAGTACGGCCACCGCGGCATCAACCAGCCGGTCCAGGACCGTACGACCGGCAAGGTCGAGGTCACCGCGCACAACCACGGGTTCGCCGTGGACGCGCCGCTCGACCGGGTCAGCGAGACGAAGTTCGGCCGCGCCGAGGTCTCGCACGTCTGCCTCAACGACGACGTCGTGGAGGGGCTCCAGCTGCTCGACCAGCCGGCCTTCTCCGTCCAGTACCACCCCGAAGCGGCAGCGGGCCCCCACGACGCCGCCTACCTGTTCGACCGCTTCGTATCCCTGATGGAGGGCCAGCGTGCCTAAGCGCACCGATATCCAGTCCGTCCTGGTCATCGGCTCCGGCCCGATCGTCATCGGCCAGGCCGCCGAGTTCGACTACTCCGGTACCCAGGCGTGCCGTGTCCTGCGTGCCGAGGGGCTGCGGGTCATCCTGGTCAACTCCAACCCGGCGACGATCATGACCGATCCGGAG
>NZ_JBHVYO010000104.1:0-6169 GCF_042880655.1 Streptomyces sp. NPDC058295 | reverse complement strand
CATGACAGCGAGGCCGGAGACGCGCTGAGCCACGACACCGACGCCCAGCGCCGCCCGGTCGAGCAGAGGAAGCGCGACGACGAACACACCAGGAAGCCGGCCCGGTAGGGAAAGCGTGACAGCCCGCGGGCGCCGGCCGTCGATCATGTCCCGCGCCCGGCAGTCCGCGCGGCACGCGATCAGAGCGCAGTTCTGGTTCGATGCTCCGGTCAGGTCGAGCCGGCGCCTCCTGGCTGTTCGAGCACATCCAGCAGGTGAAGCTGCTGGAGATCCTTATTACGGTGACGACGACGGAGTCGGCGCCCCAGCCGGTGAAATGCTCGAAGGTGCCCATGAGTTGGGGCGAAAGCCAGCACAGCCGGGGCGAAGAAGTCCGGCCTGGTCACGGGCCGGATCGTGTGAGGTGACGACGTCGCGACCCGATGGGGACCAGGGCCGAGGACCCATTCGAGCCGACCCGTGGGGCAGGTCGACGCTGCCGCTGACGGCGCGGGTGCAGACCTCGACGATCGCACCCATCAGACGTCGTGGTACGGCGCTGTCGGCGCGATGCGGTTCTCGGCCCGCGGCGACCTCGTGACGGTGGAGGACCTCCCCGGTGGCCGGCCATCGGCCCCTCGTCACGACATACACGCCCACGACCGGCAGAACCGAGACGCCCACCGACGACGTCGCTCGCAAAAGCCGCTGCTCCTGCGTTCGGGGCTTTCGAGCTCCGGACGCCTTGAAGAACTAAGCTGGGTCTCACGGTTTTCCCGGGCAGACCGATCCGAGTGCAGGAGGGCCGACGGGTCTCGATGATGAGAAACTGCTGCTGGGCTTGTACCGAATCGTCCTGATCAACGGAAAACACGAAGACTTCACGCACTATCTCGACGCCTCACGGCTGGTTGCCTACTGGCCTGTACTGCGCAAGATGCTGGGTCGCGGGGTGCGCACCGACTGGGAAGACAGTTTTCCGCAGTTGCGGCCGGCAGCTGCCGCGTGACACTGCCCGACCTGCCCGAACACCACCGGCGCCTCCTGTCCGACGCCCTCACCGCAGGCCACCGCTACGGCCTCGCGCTGATGGGCGGCTACGCGGTCCAGGCTCACGGCATCGTCCACCGACCGAGCCAGGACCTCGACTTCGCCACCGAGCACCCCGCCTCCATGCGGGAGATCATCGACCAGCTGGACCAGGCTCTCAGCGGCCGAGGGTGGGATGTCACCGTCATCGACATCGCTCCGCTCAAGGCCCGCTTCCTCGCGACCGACACAGCCACGGGCGCCACCTGCAAAGTCGACCAGCATCGTCCATTTATGCCAGTGGCGTCATGTTGACGGCTGGAGGGGTATCACAGCCCTTGCAGCAGCTGGTTTTCCCCGGAGTTCGCCAGCCTGGCCCGGGGCGGGCCGTCACCCGAAAGTGAGTAACAGCGGGCGGCCTCACGACAGCCGAGCATGGGGTCAGAATCTGTGCCGGCCGCGGCCGGTCCTCGGCGGCTGTGCGCAGCACCCTGATCAGCTCGTACGCCTCGTCCAGCGTCAGCAGGCGCAGCCGTTCGGTGTCGTGCTCCATGGGCGCGAAGTCGATCTCATCAAGGTCAAGGTGTTCGTAGCCGTCCATGATCAGGGCAACGTCACAGACCGTCGGCAGGACACGGCAGGACAACCCCTGCAGCCCCGGACTGCCGGAGGTGTAGCCCGACCCTTCCCGGGCCGCGTAAGCGGCCTCTACTGGTAGGCCTGGTTCAGCGCCCAGATCGCCCAGACAATCACGGCCAGCGACAGCACAACGGCCGTCGTGCCGAGTGCGACTCCCGCCCGTGCCCGGGAGGGAGTCGCCTCCTCTTGGCGCCGCGCCCTGTGCAGCGCGACGAGGCCGGATACGACCGCACCGATCCCCGCAGGCACGATGAAGTACACGGGAAAGAACCGGACCCCGTTCGGGACCCAGGCAGGCAGAAACGGGCACATCAACATGGCGACGGCGGCAGCGCCCAGCACAATCGATGTCGTGCCCCTGTGCTTACGTGCCGTCAGCTGTTCGCTCGACCCGACTGTCTGCTCAACGGAACTCATGCTCCGGATGCTAGGCGGCGGGCACCGTGCTCCGCTTGGGCGCGAGTACCTAGATCGTTCTGAGTAGTCCGCAGTCGACGATGCTCGGTCAGCATCTGGCGCACCGACATGCGGCGGGCGGGGTTGAGGCTCTGTTCCATGTGGCCGACCGCCCGCAGCATCGCCGGCGTCGGCGTCGGTCGGGGCGTGCTCGCGGGCGGCTACCCGATCCAGACGACATCCAGAACAGACTGGCGCCGGGTCAGCCGGTTGATCACGTCGAAGACGGACAGCTGCCCGATGAAGGCGGCACGGACGTCCTCGCCTTCGGGGTCGCCGGCGTTCCACTGGGGCCAGCCCCACGGGGAACGCACGGCGTGTCCAGGTGTCGCGGACCATCTCCTTGGCGGGCGCGGGAAGCTCGGTGAGCACCTTTGCCGCCTGCGGGGACAGGCGTACCGTCCACGGCTGACCGTTCACCGGCGGGCGCCGAGGACGTCGTCCAGGTCCACGAAGCCGGACTCGTCGCGGCCCGAGTCCATGTAGGCGTCGACGGCCGGGGCCGCGGCGACCCGCAGCTGCCAGGTCCGCACGACGTCGTGCAGCGGGGTGAGGCTGTAGCTGTGACGGGAGTCCTCCAAGGCCTTCGCCCAGTCCCGCTCGAACGCCGGCACCCACGTGCCGGCGCGGCGTTCGGCACGCAGCTGCGCGAGCAGCTGGGCGGCGGCGGCCGGGGCGGCGGGGCGGGGGCTTGTTCGGGCTGCTGAGCCGAAGCTCAGTTGTTGTCACCTGCAGAGCCGGTTGAGCTGATGAATAAGACCGGTCGAAGCAGCCTGGCTGTCACCAATGAGGCACGTGACTTGTCACAAACGCTCATTCAGCAGCCTTTCTGTCACCACTAGCGAGACCGAAAGCCCATGACTGTCTGGGACGGTTCCATAAGGCCATGGCGGGGAGACGCGCTGGGCTGGAGACCACGTGCTCTGGGACCAGACTTTCAAAAAGCCCCGCCACGCTGCTTGCGGATCATGATCCGTAACCTGCGGCCGGGCGATGGACTGAGACACAGTGATCTGCTTCGGCGGTCTGTCCGCACTCGGAAGGAACCACATCTCAGGTCCAGGTGGGCACGTGCCCCCCGGCGTAGCGGGCGCCGAAGCCGCCGTGAGGCAGGAGCTCGTCGATGGTCTTGAGGTCGGTGTCGGTGAGGGTGAGGTCGGCGGCGCCGGTGTTTTCCTCGATGCGCTTTGGGCTGCGGGTGCCGGGGATAGGCACGATGTGCTCGCCCCGGGTCAGAAGCCAGGCCAGTGCGAGCTGGGAGACGGTGGCGCCCCTGGCCGCCGCGAGTTCGGCGAGCCGGTCGACGGCTTCGACGTTCTTCTCGAAGTTGCCCGGCTGCCAGCGCGGGTCGACGTTGCGTATGTCGCTGCCTTCGTACTGGCCGGCGGGCTTGGCGGTGCCGGTGATGAACCCGCGGCCGAGGGGAGAGTAGGCGACGAAGCCGATGCCGAGTTCGTCCAGGACGGGGAAGAGCTGCTCGACGTCCCGTTCGAACAGGGAGTACTCGGTCTGCAGGACGGAGACCGGCTGCACGGCGTGCGCCTTGCGGATCGTCTCGGGTCCGGCCTCGCTGAGGCCGAAGTACTTCACCTTGCCCGCGTCGATCAGTTCCTTGACGGTGCCCGCGACCTCCTCGATGGGCACTTCGGGGTCGACGCGGTGCTGGTAGAAGACGTCGAGGTGATCCACGCCGAGGTAGCGCAGGCTGTTGTCGGCGACCTTGCGGATGTTGTCGGGCCGGCTGTTGAGAGGGCCGCCGATCTGCTCCGGGGGCACGGACATGTCGACCCCGAACTTGGTGGCCAGGACCACGTCGTCGCGGAAGTCCTTGACCGCCCTGCCGACCAGGATCTCGTTGGATCCGGTGCCCCAGCCGTACATCTCGGCGGTGTCGAAGAAGGTGACGCCCAGGTCGTGGGCGCGGCGGAGGGCGGCGACGCCGGCCTCCGCGTCGGTGGGTCCATAAGCCATGGTCAGGCCCATCGCGCCGTAGCCGATCGCCGAGACCTCAAGGCCTTGGCTTCCCAGTGTCCGGTGCTGCATGACGCACTCCTCTGAAAGAAATCTGGAAGGTAGATTTCTGGCGACCCGTTGGATCAGTGCGCTGCGGCGGCCAGTCCGGCGCGGTGGATGCGGGTGTGCTCGGCGACGCGCCGGCCGAGGTGGCGGGCGGTGTTCAGGTCCGCGTCGTGGACCGCGGGGGTGTCGTTGAAGCTCTGCGCGCCGGCACCGAGGTAGAAGCCGAGGCGGTTGTCGTCCTGGGGGCTGGCGGTGGTGGTGTTCCAGCCCGGCAGAAGGTTCAGGCTCACCCAGAGCATTCCGTGCTGGGCCGCCAGGAGCGAGAGGTACTGCAGGGTGTGCAGCTTGTCGCCGCTCATGGAGCCGGAGTTGGTGAATCCCGCCGCGAGCTTGTCGCTCCAGGCGCGGGTCATCCACCGCTTGCTGCTGGCCTCGGCGAAAGTGTGGAACGCCCCGGACGCGGTGCCCATGTAGGTGGGGGTGCCGAAGATGATGGCGTCCGCGGCGTCCATCAGTTCCCAGTCAGCGTCGCTGAGGGAGGCGACGTCCACGGGCTGGACCTGTGTCCCGGCGATGGAGCGCGCGCCGTCCGCGACGGCCGTGGCGATCTGCGCGGTGTGGCCGTAGCCGGAATGCGACGCGATGACGATCGAGATATCGGACATGGGTGTTCCTCTCCTGCCGCGACGGCGGCGTGTTCGGTGGTGGTCCGGCGGACGACGCGTTGCCCGCTGCGGCGGTCGGCCGCACTGCTCCACGAGTGAGGGCCGACGGCCCCGGCCGGGGTGCGGCGCATGCCCAGATGTCGCGGGCCAAGGCCGACCACAAGAGCGTGGATCGTCGTTCCGGTTAAAACCGTAGCACCGATAAGGCGACGATACGCAAAATCGGATATCGTTGTTCCATGAACGAGGGACGACGCGCCGCGCGGCGCCAGGTGTTGCAGGTGGCCGCCAAGCTTTTGGAAGAGGGCGGCAGCGAGGCCGTCTCCACCCGCGCTGTCGCCGCCGCCGCAGGCATCACCGCCCCCGCGCTGTACCGGATGTTCGACGACAAGGACGGCCTCCTCGCCGAACTGGCCGCCTACGGGTTCGAGATGTACCTGGCCGAGAAACGCGAAGCGCTGGCGCTGACCCCCGACGACCCGGTGGCCGACCTCTACCGCGGCTGGGACCTGCACGTCGACTTCGGAGTGCGGCACCCCGCGTTCTACATGCTCATGTACGGCACAGTGCAGCCCGGGCGGCGGCCCCCGGCCGCGGACGAGGCGCACGCCCTGCTGGTCACACTGCTGGGCCGGGCGGCCGAGGCCGGGCGCCTTCGGGTTCCGGTGGCGCAGGCGACCCGCGTCATCCACGCGGCGACAACGGGCGCCACGCTGGCGCTGATCGGCGAAGAGCCCTCGGAGCGGGACCTGACCACTTCCGCACGGCTGCGGGACACCGTCATCGCCTCCCTCACCACGGACTCGCCCGCCTCATCCGGGTCGGACCTGGCCTCGCGCGCACTCGCCCTCGACGCCGCACTGGAAACCGCGCTCACCACCAAACCCGCGGCTGCCGACGCGGGGTTGACTCTGCGAGACACCGAGACGGCGTTGCTCCGCGAATGGCTTCAGCAGCTGGCAGGCTGAACCGGGCCGCCTGCTCCGCAGGGGTGGGCGTTCAATCACGGAGGTCGGCTGTAAGGCCCTCCAGCAGTTGGCTGCCTTTCGCCACGAGCCAGATCATCCAGCCGTACGCACCTCACGACCTACGTCGCCATAAGGGCTTGCAGTCCGGCCGGTGACAACAAGCCTGCCTATGTGACAACTATCGCGCTTCGGCTCAGCGGGGATGGGCAGATCTCTTTCCGTCGGCGTCATCAGTAGTCCAGGTCGAGGTAGTCGATGTCGTTGATCTCGACGTCGCTGAGGCCCAGGGCGCGCACTCCGCCGTCCTGGAAGTAGATGCCCTTGAAGCCTTCGGCGATGATCGCGCGCATCTCCTGGTCGCCGGCGCCCTGGTCGCGGGCGTCGAAGAGGCGCTGGGCGTAGGCCGGGGGGAGG
>NZ_JBHVYO010000103.1:0-6535 GCF_042880655.1 Streptomyces sp. NPDC058295 | reverse complement strand
CCCGGGGGGGGGGGGGGGGGGCCTGGGGGGGGGTGGCGCGGGGGGGGGGGGGGGGAGGTTGAGGGCGACATCGCCCCGGCCCCCATCGCTGGTGCGGGCGTCACGACTCCAGGCGCACGTCCTCCACGGAACCCGCATCCCGTACCGCCGCGATCACGGCGTTCTGCGCCTGGTCGCGCCACGCGGCGAGGCGCCCGTAGTCGTACGTGCCGAACGCCTCGTCGGCCTGTGTCAGCAACTTCTCCTTGAGCGCGTCGTCCACCGGCGGGTTGCCGAGCCCGGCCCAGCTGCGCTCCAGGCCGTCGCCCAGGTGTGCCATCAGATGCCGCAGCCCCCCCGCGCCGCCTCCCAGGTGGAAGGCGCGGAAGGGGCCGGCCGCGGCCCAGCGGGAGCCGATGGACGCCGTCACGATGTCGTCCAACTCACCTACGGTGACGACACCTTCGCGGACGAGATGGATGCTCTCGCGCAACAGCGCCGACTGGAGACGGTTGGCGACGAAGCCGGGCACCGCACGCCGCAGCAGCACCGGCGTCTTGCCCAGACCCCGGTACAGGTCCAGAGCCGCCCGCACCTGGGCCGGATCGGCGTCGTCGGCGACCACGACCTCCACCAACGGCACGATGTGCGGGGGATTGAAGGGGTGACCCACCATCACCCGGCCCGACCTGTCCAGGCGGGCGCCGAGGTCGGCCGGCAGCAGGGTGGAGGTGGAGGAGAGCAGCAGGGCATCGGGGGCGGCCTCGTCGACGCTCCGGAACACCTCCTGCTTGAGTGCCAGATCCTCGAGCACGTTCTCCTGGACGACCTGCGCCCCCCTAGCGGCCTCCGTCACGGTGCGGTGGAAGGACAGCCGCGCGCGGAGCCGCTCGGGGGGTACGGGGCCGCCGGGCATCGAGCGCGCGTACAGCGGCAGGGACCGGTGGACGTGGTCCTCGGCGTCCGCCCGGGTGCTGCTGACGCGCACGTCGAATCCGGCGGCGGCGAACAGCGCCGTCCACCCGAGCGCGATCGTGCCGGTGCCCAGGACGGCGACGGTGTGCGGGGCGTCGGGGCCGGTCATGCCGCGCTCCGCTGGGCGTGGCGACCCGCACCCAGGATCTCCTGGTGCAACTGCTGTATCCGGGGGGACGGCTCGACACCCAGCTCACGCACGAGCGTGCCGCGCAACTGCTGGAACGTCTCGAGCGCCCGCCAGGTGTGCCCCGATCGCTGGAGGGCGGTCATCAACAGTGCGCAGATGTTCTCGCTCAGCGGGTTGCGGGCGGCGAGGATCAGCAGTTCGCCCAGGATCTCCCCGTGGCGCCCCAGCCGCAGATCGGCCTCGAAGCGCAGCTGCTGGGCACGCGTTCGGGCTTCGTCCATGGCGAGCATCTCGATCTCCAGGATGCGGCCCGCCGGTACGTCCGCCAGGGCCGGGCCCCGCCACATGTCCAGGGCGCCCCCCAGCAGCGCCGACGCCTCGGCCACCGCGCCCCGCTCGAGCGCCCGGTTGCCCGCCATCGCCTTCTTGTGGAACAGGTCCGCGTCGCACCGTCCCGGGTCGGAATTGAGTTGGTAGCTCCCGAAACGGGTGATCAGTACTTCTTTCGGGGTGAGTGGTGAGTTCGCGGGCAACGCCTTTTTGATGAGTCGGCGTAATTGCAGCACGTATGTCTGCAACGTGGTCTGTGCGCTCCGCGGTATGTGCTCTCCCCAGAGCTCCTCCATGAGCGTGGGGATGGGTACGAGATGTCCCGATCGCAGAGCGAGCAGTGCCAGTAGCTGGCGAGGTTTGCCGGCGCTCGGCACAATCGAGCTCTCGGCAAGTCGTACGTTCAGCGGACCCAGTACTTCGATATCCATGGGGGAACCTCCGCTAGAGAATTCGGACGCCTTGAGTCTGGCACGCGAATTTCCTGGTTCCCCTGTGATGTCGTCATGTATCGATGGGAGATTTTCATGTGCGACGGTGCGCACCGATCCATCAGATGATGCCCGCTTCCCGGGCCATCCGTATGGCATCTATGCGATTCCGTGCGTTCAACTTGCTCACGATCCCGGTGAGATAGTTCCGCACGGTGCCGATCGACAGGTGCAGTTGTTCGGCGATGTGGGAGGCGTCCAGCCCGTCCGCCGCCCGCTCGAGTACCTCGGTCTCCCGGAGCGTGAGGATCTGCGTGCTGAGATCGAGCGCGTCGAGGGTCATGTGCGGGTCGAAGACCCGCTGTCCGGACATGACGTCACGGATCGCGGCGGCGAGCCGCTCCGGCGGTGAGTCCTTCAGCAGCAGTCCCTCCAGCCCGGCGTCCAAGGCCCGGCGCACGACCGCGGGCCGGCCACTGCTGGTGAGGATGACGGTGCGACAGTCCGGCAGGACCTTGCGCAGTTCGAGGGCTGCGGTGAGGCCGTCGGTACCCGGCAGCCCCACGTCGACGACGGCAACCTCGGGGCGTGTCCGACGGGCGGCGGGCAGAATCTCGTCACCGTGACCGACTTCGGCCACCACGGCGAAGTCCGGTTCGAGTTGCAACAGGGCCACCAGAGCGCCGCGGACCATGTGCACGTCCTCGGCGATGAGTAGGCGAATCACGTCCCATGCCCCCCCGGCGCAGGTTACAGGCCTCACAAGAGCCTCGCGCAACACTACGCTCCGCTGCCGGTCCTGCCACAGTCAACTATCGGCCAACTGCGAAAGAAGTGCGACCGAGTGCGCCTCAAGAAGGGCTCCACCGGGATTGGTCAGGGTGCCCGAGGTTTCCTTCTCATCCCCTGTGCGGAATTTCGCTTCGTCAGGACACTGAAGTGGAGAGGGCGTTGACAAAAGCGACAGGTATTGAAATTTCTGCTGTGCCGCACGCGGACGCGAATGTATACAGCAGGATCCTCGGCGTCGGCAGCTATCGTCCCCGCACGGTGGTCGACAATAGCGAGCTGTGCAGAACACTCGACTCCACCCCGGAGTGGATCGAAACGCGCTCCGGCATTCGGGAACGACGCTTTGCCGCACCGGACGAATCGCTGGAGAGCATGGCCGTCGCCGCGTCGGGGAAGGCGTTGGCGCAGGCCGGTGTCGGCCCTGAGGACCTCGACTTCGTCCTGATCGCCACGATGACGGATCTCTTCCACGCGCCCCCGCTGTCGGCGCGGATCGCACGGTCGCTCGGTGCGCGCCGGGCGGCGGCACTCGACGTCTCGGCCGCGTGCTCGGGGTTCTGCCACGCACTGGCCGTCGCCTCGGACATGGTGCGCGCGGGCAGCGCCCGCCATGTGCTGGTGATCGGCGCGGACCGGATGACGGACATCGTGCAACGCACCGACCGGGGCAGCGCCTTCCTGTTCGCGGATGGGGCCGGCGCGGTCGTGGTGGGCCCGTCGGACGTGCCGGGGTTCGGCCCCGTCGTACGGCGCACGGACAGCGCGTACGTCGACTCGGTCTGGATGACCTCCGCCTGGTCCGAGGGCGGCGAGCGGCCGTGGCTGCGCATCGACGGCCGGCGCATCTTCCGGTGGGCCATGGACGAAGTGGCCCCGGCCGCCGCCGAGATGCTGCGGGTGGCCGGCGTGGCCCCGGACCGGCTCGGCGCCTTCGTGCCGCACCAGGCGAATCTGCGGATGATCGGCCTCATGGCGGACCGCCTCGGGCTCGGGCCCGGCACCGTCGTCGCGCGTGACGTCATCCGTACGGGCAACACGTCGGCCGCTTCGGTACCGCTGGCGCTGGACAGCGTGCTCGCCGAGGGGAGGGCGCACCGCGGGGACACGGCGCTGCTGATCGGGTTCGGTGCGGGGCTGAGCTTCGCGGGGCAGGTGGTGGTGCTGCCATGACCGATCCGGCCGAGGCACCGCGTTCCGTGACGGCAGAGGTGTTCCGCGCGGCCATGGCCTGTCACGCGGCCGGAGTGGTGGTCGTCACCACCCGGGAGACCACGGGGCGGCCCTGGGGGCTGACCGTCACCTCGTTCAGCTCCGTGTCGCTGGAACCGCCCCTGATCCTGGTGTGCGTGGCCAGACGCGCCAGCGGCTACCCGGCGTTCGCCGCCTGTACCAAGTTCGCGGTCAGCGTGCTCGAGGAGGGCCAGGAGGATGTCGCCGCCCGCTTCGCCCACAGCGGAGCGGAGAAGTTCACGGCGCAGGAGAGCTGCGACACCCCGGCGACGGCACCGGTCGTGGCGGGCGCCCTGTGCCAGCTCGACTGCCACGTGCACGCCCGCCACCCGGCGGGCGACCATCTCCTGCTGCTAGGGCTGGTCACCTCCGTGCGGTACCGGCAGGGTGCCCCGCTGATTCATCACCGGAAGGCCTTCCACACACTCGGGTCCGGCGTCGTCACGTCGTGACGGACGCCGCCGGCGGCGCACCGGGCTCAGGCCCGGGCGGCGGGCCGTGGGGCTGTTCCCACGGCCCGCCGCCCGGGCCCGAGTCAGTGTGCGGCGATCGGCGCTGTGGCGGACTGCCACTCCTGGAGGGAGCGCACCGGCATGCCGTCCTGAGGGCGCCGGACGTGGTCGATGCCCTGGACGGCGGCGGCGAGGGCGCTGACAGTGGTCAGGCAGGGAACGGCGTGGGAGGCCGCGGCAGCACGGATTTCGTGGCTGCCGGGCGGGCCCTCGCCGGCGCGGTGTGTGATGACGACAAGATCGACCTGCCCGTCGCGAACCAGCCGGGCGGCAGCCGACTCGCCGGTCGTGCGCACGGTGCCGGCCCCGACGCCATTGCGCCGAAGCACCTCGGCGGTGCCCGCGTCCGTCAGCAACTCGAAGCCCATGGCAGCCAGTTCACGAGCGGGGAAGACCATCGAGCGTGTGTCGCGGGCGGCCAGGCACAGGAGGGCGCGGCCCTTGGTCGGCAGCGAACCCTGGGCGGCGGACCAGGAGGTGGCGTAAGCCGCGCCGAAGTCCGCGCCGATACCCATGACATCACCGACGGACAGGACGCTCTGCCGGACGAAGACCGGCGCGTCCGGCGGCGGGGCGCCACCGTCGCCGTCCTTCGGCAGGAGGCCCTCGCCGCGGAGTTCGGCGACGGTGGCGCCGAGCACGATGCGTCCGGCGGCCCGCGCCAGCGGTACGGCGGTCGCCTTCGAGGTGAAGGGCACCGTCCCGGTGGCATACGGTTCGGCGCCCAGTACATGGACAACGCCGCCGGCCAGGGCGTACCGGACGGAGATCGGCCCGCGCACGCCCAGTCCCGCGGCGACGGCCTCGGTGGTGGTGCGCAGGCGCGCGACGTCGTGCCCGCCGAGCGTCACGGGCGGCAGGACGCAGGCCGGGCCACCGCCGTCGGCGCCGGGCTCCCCGAGGTGTTCCATCACCCCGCCGAGATAGAGCTCCGTCCCGTCGAACAGGGCGTCCACGCCCACCTCGACGGCACCGCGCAGCACCTGACCGATCAGCACGGGCCGCGCACTGTCCGGGGCGCCGTCCCGGGCGAGCAGCGAGGCCAGGGCGCCCTCGTCGTGGACGGTCTCGGGGCCGGGCCCGCCGGGCACGTCCGGGCGGTGCACCGTCACCGGGTACTCGATCTCGGCGGCGGTCTCCTTCGCCGCCGCGGCGGTGGAGGTGCCGTGTCGCGGAGTGGACAGCCCGGCCGCGCGCAGAATGCGGCGGAACGCGTCGTGGTCCCCGGCGAGGCGGAGGGCGTCCGGCGGCGTGCCGAGAATCGTCACGCCGCTGTCCTGGAGGTCCTGCGCGAGCCGCATTGCCTCAGGCCCGCCGAACTGTGCGACGACCCCGGCCACCGGCCCCCACTGCCGTTCGGCATGCACGACCTCCAGGACGTCCTCCACCGTGAGCGGAGCGAAGTGGAGCCGGTCGACACCGCCGTGGCCGATGGGCAGCGGTGCGGGGCCGCAGGTGACCACGACGGTTTCGTAGCCGATCGCGCGCAGCGCGGCGGCCGCGTGGACGGCAGTGTGACCGAACGCGCCGCTTCGGGCGACGAGCCGGGGGCCGGGACCCAGGATGATCACGGCGGGCCCGGCACGCCGTGCGATCGGAACGGCCGCGTGAGCACCCTCGCCGTACGCGGGTCCGTCCGAGCGGTCGTACGACGAGGACAGGCACGGCGTCCTGCCCTCGCCGCCGCCCAGGGCCCGCTGGAGCGGACGCATGCCCAGGGCGTGCCGCACCTCGCGCACCGCGGCCTCCTGCATCGACCGCAGGCCGGCGATGCGTGCGTCGGAGAATCCGTGACGCTTGGCCTCGGCCAGCAGCCGCGGGCTGAGTCCGGGGGCCGCGGCGATCTCGTCGGTGATCCCCTCGATGCGGGCGAGCTGGACGGCCAGCCAGGGATCGGTTCTCGCGGCGCCGAGGGCCGCCCGGCCGCTCCCGCCCGGCACGGCCGCCCCGCGGTCCCGCGAGCGCAGTGCCTTGTTCAGCGCCTCGGCGAAGGTGCGGCCGATCCCCGTGGCCACGCCGCCCGCCCGGACCACCACGTGACCGGACGGCCGCTCGGGGAGCTCGTTGGGGATCTCGTCGAGGGTGTAGCCGACGGCGAGCTTGGCGGCGATCTTGGCGATCGGGAAGCCGGTGGCCTTGGAGGCCAGGGCCGAGGA
>NZ_JBHVYO010000102.1:0-7091 GCF_042880655.1 Streptomyces sp. NPDC058295 | reverse complement strand
AGGTCAATGAGTACCGCTCTCAGGAGCGGTACTCATTGACCTCACGTACATGAGCCGGTCTGCCGGCACCGGCGAAATCGCCAGGTCCGTGGTCAGCCTTTCTCCGACGGCGTCGAGCGCTGTGGCCGGCGAAGGTGGTCGCGCAGCAGTGCGCGCAGCTGGGGGAGTGGAACCTGAGTGCCCAGAGCATTGAGGAATTCCGGGACGTCCCATGTGATCAGAGCGCCCTGGCGGGAAAGGTAGAGGCCCACCCGGTCGATGCCATACGCGTTGTCGTAGTCGAGCAGCAGGTATCCGGCGAGCTGCTGCACGGCTGAGCGGTTGATCGTGTGGGGGCGGGTGGTGGCCTTGCAGTCGATCAGCAGCCCGCCGACGATGAAGTCCGCATCGGCCCCGCCCAGGTCGGCACTGCCGGCGAACACCGGCCCGCACACCCGCTGTTCGTCCGACAGGTCCCTGAACGGCGCGAAAGGCTGTTCGGCCAGCTCCATCTGCTCGGAGATGTCCTCCAGCACGTACGCCGGCACCGCCGCAGTCAGGTGATCCACGGTGGTTTGCGCGTCGGCGAGGGCCAGCAGGTTCCGGCGCCGGGAGAAGACGCCATTGCGGTAGATGGCCTCATAGAACCCGGCCACGTGACACAACCGGGTCAATTCCTCCTCGCCCAGTCCAGGCCCTCCTTCGAGGTGGCTTTGGAGACGGGCAAGCAGCTGGGTGCCGGCCGTATGCAAGGTCTCACGCACCTCAGGGGCAGGAGCCCCCTCGATCGGGAGCCGGCTGCCGAGTAGCCGAATGCCCGACGCGACCGCGCCTCCAGGGCCGCGGCCGAGACTGAGCCGGAGGCGGTAGTCGATGGTGTGCCCCAGGGCCGCATAATCGGGGCGCCGCTCATCCATGGGCTGCACCGCGGGAGGAAGCCCCCGCGAGCGGTCCAGATATGCGCCGACCACCCGCTCGGCGCGCGGCAGATGCCGATTCAGAAAGACGGACATCGGCGAGCGAGGGTACTGGAGCTGTCCGGTCAGCGGCAGCGCGGCCAGGGGCACGCCGTCCGGGGTACTGGTCACAGTTGCGCGCGAGGCATGCCGGATCTGGGCTTCGGCCCACTGGATCCCCGTCGTATCCAGCACCTCGCGGGCCCGCGTCACCGCCACGTAAATCAGACGCGCCTCCGCCGGATGCACGCTTCGTGCCGCCGCTTCCTCCGCAGGTGGCGTGAATCCGGCCCCGATCCGCACCCGCCTCCACTCGCGTCCCTTGGCCTTGTGCACCGTCGACACCACCACCCGCGCCTGGTCCTCGTCGACCATGCGCTTCACGGCCGCGATGATCTGCTGCGGCCCGTAGGTATCGACCAGCTCCACGATCGCCTTCAGCTCCGCTGCCGCGGAGTCCTGCTCCGCGTACTCCTGCACCTCACCCCAGGACGAGAACAAGAACAGCTCATGATGCGAGGTCCGCCGACCCGCCTGCAGGTCGATCGCCGCCTCAGCGATCGTCAACAGCGGCTTACTGCCCCCGGCCAGCGCAACCGGCACCCCCTTCTCGAGGAAGCCCAGCACCTCAGCGAGTGCGTCGGCGTTCCCCCGGCACAACACCGCATCGGGGACCTCGACCCGCCCCAGCCCCGATACACCACCGGCATGCCCGGTCAGCTGCATCGTCGACAACGCAGCACGCAACCACCGATTCGCCACCTCCGCGATCGCCGGCCCGAACCTGAACGACTGCGTCAACTCCAGCTGCTGCCCGGGAAAACCGCTCATGATGTCCTTGGCATGCCGCCAGTCATAGATCTGCTGTGCCGGATCCCCGACACACACGCGCTGCGCATCCTGCGCCAGGAAGATCTCCTCCAAGACCGGATTGGTGTCCTGCGCTTCGTCCAGCAGCACAAAGTCCGCAGGCAGCCTCGGCCGCGTCAGCGCCCACATCTTGAGGTAGTGATCGTGCTGAAACGGCAGCTTTCCCTGAAGCGAGCAGATGTCGTCCCACGCCCACCGCGCCCTGCTCAGCAGCACCTGCGCCAGATACTGCGCCCCCTGGTCATCCAGTCCGTTCACCGGGCCCAGATGCCGGGCTGCCACCTGCTGATCCGTGCTGTAGCAAAAACGCCGGACCATCTCCATCACCAGCCGCGCCTGCGTCGTCGCCCTCAGCCGCCTCTTGCCCACGGCCAGGTCGCGGTCCAGCCCCAGCAACTGCGCCGTACGCTTCAACGGCATGTGGCGCGAGCCGTCGAACCGGTCCTGGAACTGGCGACCCACCGCCCGGTGCGCCAACGAGTGCGACGTACGGCACTCCACATTCCTCCCGAACCGGCTCTTGGCTTCGTCAGCGATCGGCTTGTTGAAGGCCACATACAGGCCCCGGCCACGCGTTGCTGAGCCCATCATCACCAGCGTTGACGTCTTCCCAGTACCGGCGCCGGCCACCAACGCCAAGTCTTGGCCTGCGGCAAATGCCTCCCGGGCTGCTTCCTGTTCAGCTGTCGCCCGCAAAGCCACACCACACATCCCTTCCACCCCGCAGTACGGGTCGCCTCGGTCCGGCCCTGTTTCGGCCCCGCACGACGAGCATGGCGGGGCCCACTGACAGCCTGTCACCTGATCCCATACGCCTATGCGGATCTTCGAATAGATGGCCGATCGGCTACCCCCGGTCATCCCCTTCCGGAACAGCCGCGGCAAGGGCCCGGGCAGTTTCACGGCCCTCGCCCAAGCTGGGCAGACCGCCGGAGGACCTGCGCTAAGTGGGTCCTCCGGTCTCGCCAGCGCGAGGGCTGCACCAGTCACAGACTGCGCCAGCTTCGCGGTTCCGACCGCTCCGCACACGGCCGTTCACGGAGCAGGAGCTATCGCGTGCCGCAACGCGGGAACTGACTGATCAGCAGGATTAAGCGGGCGGCTTACTACTGAAAGTGCTCATGTTGGCGCAGTCATCAGGGTCACCGACCCATGCATACAGCCGCAGATCCTCACGGGTGCCGCTGATGTCGAAACCGGATCCGTAACTGCCCGGGCCGACCTCATAGTCGTTGATCTCGTAGAAGGAAAGCGCAACGTCGAAATCATTGCGACTGCCGTCGCTGAGTTTCCACCGTCCACTGCCTCGTCTCCGGTCCACGGGTCCAGTTGCCTCGTCGAGGCCAGCAGGCCACGCCACCGTCGTGAAGGAACCATCGCCCCGCAGGGTCACAGAGCTTCCCAACGGGTTCCGATAGGTGCCCACGAGGTTGTCAACCCCCAGGTCATCGGGTCGGCCGCCCTCCCCGGGACACGCCTCGTAACGAGCGAAGCACCCAGTCGCAGTGGACGCAAAAATCACCATGAGCGCACAAAGCAACGCCCGATGTTCCCGCCGCATCACGACCCCCCTCGCGCGTTCCCCCCACGGATTGTTCCACGGCAGCCCACACCCTGATCGACCGCTGGCCCATCGGCTGCCTTCTCGGCTCCCTCCGCCACGGTGATCCAAACGACAGACCCTAGGCGACCAAGGACAGCCAATTCGTCGCCGGGGGCCAGCGGCGCGGCTTCATGCTCTGCCGGACGCCGAGCAGGTCCGCGCACCGCCCCTCGACGGCGTCCAGGGCCTCGGTGGGCGTCAGATCGTCCATCCCCAGCACCCACTCCCCATGCCCAGCACAACGGCCAACTGACCATGTGGGACAAGGTCTTAGACGGTGCCGTCGTCGTGCCACCAGGTGAAGTACCAGTACACAGTGGGCCAGGGCGGGAAGTCCGGAGTGCACAACGGTCCGGGAATCCGGGGAGGACGAGGAAGACCCACTCACGTGGCTCGGCTGACTCCCCGCGTGGTTGAGCCCGGCCACGGCCCCATAATCTGCGGCCTTCGCCGAGTAGGATGCTCGCCCTGCCGACTCCGCGCATAATTGATCGTTTCAGAATGAGTTGAGCTGCGGGTCTTGTGCTCGACAATCTTGGTCGGCAGGGTGTCCGGGGTGCGTGCCGATCTTGTTCCTGATGACCTGTGGGAGCGGGTGGCCCGGCTGATGCCGCCTGCTCCCTGGCACTCGCCGGTGTGATGTATGTGCTGCGGACCGGTGTTGCATGGTGTGATGTCCCCGCGGAGACGGCGGGCTGCTCCGGGGTGACGGCCTGGCGCCGGCTGCGGGATTGGACCGAGGCGGGCGTGTGGCCGCGGCTGCATACTGCCCTGCTGGCCGAGCTTCGCTGTGCCGGCCTGCTGGACCTGGATGACTGCTCCGCGGACGGGTCACACGTCCGCGCCGAACCGCTTCCGCAGCGCCGAACCCGCCACCCGCACGGCGATCGCGGTGTTGCTCCAGCGGGGCCGTCCACACGTTGTGCTCGACGGCGAAGCGGACGGTGTCCTCGTAGAACGTGCGGGGCCGTCGCGGACGCCGGGGTGTGAGAGCCCGGTGCTGTGTCGGCGCCGGCAGGATGCGGCGGTGGTGGCCGGGCCGTGCGGCGCGGCCACCACCGGGACGGGTACGGCGTGACGTGCCTACGGGGCCGTCTCGTACGCGCCGGACAGTGCCTCGACCTGCTGCCAGACTCGCTCGGTGCGTGCCGGGTCGACGACGGGCCGCCGGACCGCGCCCAGCGCCCATTCCTGCTGCTGGCGGGTCGCCGAGTCCTTGCCGTGCAGTTCTACGGCGTGTGCGGAGAAGTCCCTTACGAGGACGGCGAAGAGTTCGTCGAGCACGTCTTCGTCGAGGCCGGTGAGGCGGGACTGTTCCAGGACGAGCTGTGCGTGGACGACGAGGGCGAAGAGCTGGCCGACGGCGAGGAGGAGGTCGAGGTCGCGGCTCTGTTCGGCGTCGGGGGCCGCGGTGGCGACGAACTCGCACAGGGCGTCGGCCTGTTCGCGCAGCCGAGCGACGTTGGGCAGGTGCGCGCACGACTCGAAGGCGGGCCGCCAGTCGTGGAAGCGGACCGAGCCGAGGCCGCGGGCCGGACCCTGCCGGAACAGGAAGGTGTCGTCGGCGGCGTCGAGGCGGGTCGGCACGTCGGGGTAGGCGGCCGGATCCAGGAGGTGGCTGCGCATGAACTTCAGGATCAGCGCCAGGTTGACGTGGACAGTGCCCTCCAGCTTCGGCAGTCCGCGGATCTCCACGGCCGCCTGGGCGAAGTAGTTGTCCTTCTCGAAGCCCTTGGCGGCGATGACGTCCCACATCAGGTCGATGACCTTCTCGCCCTCCGTAGTCACCTTCATCTTCGTCATCGGGTTGAAGAGCAGGTAGCGGCGGTCCTCGGGGCCGGCGCAGCGGAAGTAGTCCACGGCACGGTCGCTGAACAGCTTCATCCCGACGAGCCTGACGTAGGCGTCGGTCAACTCGCGCCGCACGTGAGGGAAAGCGGTCACGGGACGGCCGTAGAGGAGGCGGTTGTGAGCATGGGTGACAGCCTCGTACATGGCGTGTTCGCAGATGCCGATCGAGGCGGTGCACAGGTTGAACTTGCCGACGTTGACGGTGTTGAGGGCGGCGTCGAAGGCGGCGCGGCCGGTGTGCAGGACGTCCTCGGCCTGAACGGGGTAGTCCTCCAGGCGGAACTCGCTGACGAACTTGGACGAGTCGACGACGTTCTTGAGCAGGTGGTAGGCCGGGTGACGGCTGTCGGCGGCGAAGAAGACGTAGCCGTCGGGGCCCTCGACGTCGGAGCGGCGGCCGAAGACGGAGACGAGTCCGGCGGCATTGCCGTTGCCTATGTAGTACTTGGAGCCGGTGGCACGGAAGCCGCCGTCGCCGTCCGGCTCCAGCAGCATGTCGGTGGAGTAGATGTCGGCGCCGTGCGACTTCTCGGACAGGCCGAAGGCGAACACCTCGCCCTGGTCGAGGAGTTGGGCGGCGCGGTCGCGGGCGGCTGCGTTGTCGCTCTGCCAGACCGGGCCGAGGCCGAGGATGGTCACCTGCCAGGCGTACCAGTAGTCCAGGCCGTAGAAGCCGAGGATCTCGTTGAGCGCGGCGATGCGGGCGGTGTCCCATCGTTTGTCCGCCTCTCCCGCTCCGGCGGCGGAGGAGGGCGTCAGGAAGGTGGCGAACAGGTTCTCCTTCGCGGCGAAGGCGAGGAAGTCACCGAGCCAGGCGCGTGTGCGGTAGTCCTCGATCAGCTGTCGCTTCCCACGTACCTCGAACCAGTCGACGGTGGCACGCAGCAGGCGGCGCGTCTCGGAATCGAAGTGCGCGGGGTCGTAGGTGCGCGGGTTGAAGAGAGGTTGGTCAGCCATGGTGAGGACCCCTTTGGGCTGGAGGACAGATGAGAAACGGAGAAGTCTGAGGCTGGGGGAGCCCGGAGGACCGGAGCAGCGGGTGAATGACGCGGCGGTCAGCGGCCGGGCGGACCGAAGCGGGCGAGTGTGCCAAGCACATCGTCCAGCCAGCCGATCATCATCCGCTCGTAGGCGATGCCGCCGCGCAGGACGACGTGCTGGAGCTCGTGTTCCGCGTCGAGTGGCGCGTCCGGCGGTGCCACGTTCGCGTCGGTTCCGGTGAAGTCGCGTTCCTCGCCCGCGAGGTAGTGCGCCAGCCGGTCGCGGTGCGCCTGCCGGTGACGTTCCACCTCCTGGATCAGGGCGGCCGGGTCGTCGAAGGCGGCACCGCGGATCTTCACCGCCAGGTCGTGGCGGACGCTCTCCGGCTCGATCGGATCGTGCAGCCACGAGGACAGCGCGGCCCGGCCGAGGTCGGCGACGGAGTACTCCTTCTTGTCCGGCCGCCCGTGCTGCGGGACGTCGCGGGCGTCGACCCAGCAGTCGTTTTCCATGCGCTTGAGCACGCGGTAGATCTGCTGGTGGGTCGCGGTCCAGAAGTAGCCGATGGACCGCTCGAAACGCCGGGCCAGCTCATAGCCGGACCCCGGTTTCTCCAGGAGTGACACCAGGATCGCGTGTTCGAGCGCCATGCCGACGATCGTGCTATGCAACTCGTTGCATAGCAAGTCCCGCACACGTCTATGCGACGCGGCTCACCCCGGCCGGGGGCCTTCGGGGGCCGGGGCTCTGGTTCCGGGGGTGGCCGACGCAGAGGCAGCGTGTCACCTGGCGTCCCCACCACGCCGGACCCGCGGAGAACCGGCGACATGAGGGCGGCGGCACGGTTGCCC
>NZ_JBHVYO010000101.1:0-9199 GCF_042880655.1 Streptomyces sp. NPDC058295 | reverse complement strand
GCGGGGCCGCCCCCCGGCGGTCCCCGGGGGTCCCCGCGCCCCGGGGGGGGCCCGGGGGGGGGGGGGGGTGCGCACCCGGGGGGGGGGCGGGGGGGGCCCCACCGGCAACGCCGGGCGGCCCCACCCGTTCGTCAGTCCTCGGCGTTCACGGGCGCGGTGTCGACGGGTCCGGCGCCCAGGGGTTCGGCCTCGGCGGTGTCGAGCACCGCCACCTCGATGTCGTCCAGCCGCTCCCGATCCGCCACCACCTCGATCCTGGTGATACCGCCCTCCGCGAGCGTGAACAGCAGGACCAGCCGCAGCCTGCCGTGCGGCGCCATCGCGAGGCCGACCCGGCCGTCGAGCAGCGCGAGGCCGGTGAACCGGGCCCGGCCGGTCGCCGCCATCGCGCCCTCGGCCACGGGGCGGGCGCCGCTGACGGTGAGGGGCTCCGGCGTCGGGACGACGAAGCGGTCGGCGGTGAGTACCACGTCCGGGTGCAGCAGGGCGAGCAGCGCCTCGAAGTCGCCGCCCCTGGTGGCGGCCAGGAACGCGTCGGCGACCTGTCGTTGCCGGGCCCGGTCGGCGACGGCCGGGGAAGCGCCGCCCCTGACGCGACGGCGGGCCCGGCTGGCCAGTTGCCGTGTCGTGGCCGGAGTCCGCTCGATCATCGGGGCGATGGTGTCGAACGGTACGGCGAACAGGTCGTGCAGCACGAACGCCAGCCGCTCGGCCGGGGCGAGCGTGTCCAGCACGACCAGCAGCGCCACCCCGACCGAGTCGGCGAGCAGCGCCTCCTCCTCGGGGTCGCCGCCCTCCGCCGTCCCGACGGCGGGCTCGCTCACCTGGGCGTCCAGCGACACCTCGGGGCGTGTCCTGCGGGAGCGGAGCATGTTCAGGCACACCCGGCCCACGACCGTGGTGAGCCACCCGCTGAGGTTCTCCACATCACCTACGTCCGCCCGGGCCGCCCTGAGCCATGTCTCCTGGACGGCGTCCTCCGCCTCGCCGAGCGAGCCGAGCATGCGGTAGGCGACGGAGCGCAGACGATGCCGGTCGGCCTCGAAGCGTTCCGGTGGCAGGGCGGTGTACGTGGTCATGGACGGGTCCCCGTTCGTGTCACTGAGGTGCGGGTGTGCGTGCCCAGATCACCACACGTCCGGGGTCGGCCGCACCCACGTCTCCTCGCGAACGGGCGCCCCCGGGCGTTCGGTTGTGCGGCGGTCCGGCCGACAGAGCCGGCGTGCCGGGTGGCCCGTCGGTGCCCCTCTGCCGCTGCCGCCCTCCGCGGGCTCGGGCTCGGGCTCGGGCACGGGGGTGGCGGCCGGAGGCGGTGGCCGCAGTGGGGGAAGCTCCCGTGCGAGGGGAGTCGCTGCCCGGAAAACCGGGGCGCGGCCCGATAGGCTCGGGATTCCTTGAGAGGACGGGGGCCGGACGTGAAGATCCTCATCAGCGCCGACATGGAGGGCGCCACGGGCGTCACCTGGCCGGCCGACGTACTGCCCGGGGCGCCGGAGTGGGAGCGGTGCCGGTCGATGTTCACCTCGGACGTCAACGCCGCCGTGCTCGGCTTCTTCGACGGAGGGGCGGACGAGGTCCTGATCAACGAGGCCCACTCGACCATGCGCAACCTGCTCCTCGAGCAACTCGACGACCGGGCGGAGATGCTCACCGGACGGCACAAGTCCCTCTCCATGGTGGAGGGCGTCCAGCACGGGGACGTCGACGGCATCGCCTTCCTCGGCTACCACGCGGGCGCCGGCATGGAGGGCGTCCTCGCCCACACCTACCTGGCCAACTCCCTCACCGGCGTCTGGCTGAACGACGTACGGGCCAGCGAGGGGCTGCTCAACGCGCACGTGGTCGCCGAGTACGGGGTGCCGGTCGTCCTCGTCACCGGTGACGACGTGGCCTGCGAGGACGCGCTCGGGTACGCGCCCGAGGCGTTGAAGGTCGCGGTCAAGGACCACGTCTCCCGGTACGCGGCCGTGTGCCGCACCCCGGCCCGCACGGCCGCCGACATCCGGGCGGCCGCGAAGGAGGCGACCCGGCTGGCGGTCTGTCAGGAACCGGTGCACAGCGGGCCGTTCGCGATCGCCGTGGAGTTCGACGCCGAGCACCTCGCGATGGCGGCCACCGTCGTGCCCGGCGTCGCCCGTGTCGGCGAGCGGAAGATCGCGTACACCAGCGGCACCATGTACGAGGGCATCCGCACCTTCAAGGCGGTCACCACGATCGTCTCGGCCGCGATCGAGGAGCAGTATGGCTGAGGAGCAGCGTCCGGGGGACGGGCGGGAGCGGTGGCAGCGGCCGGGGCGGCGGCGGAGGCGGGAGCGGCATGGCTGACGCGCAGGCGCGGGACGAGGTCGTCCGGTTCACCTCCGAACTCATCCGCATCGACACCACCAACCGCGGCGGCGGCGACTGCCGGGAACGGCCCGCCGCCGAGTACGCCGCCGCGCTGCTCGCCGAGGCGGGCATCGAGCCGGCGCTCCTCGAACGCACCCCGGGGCGGACCAACGTCGTCGGGCGGATCGAGGGCACCGACCCGGCCGCGGACGCGCTGCTCGTCCACGGACACCTGGACGTGGTCCCCGCGGAGGCCGCCGACTGGAGCGTCCACCCCTTCTCCGGGGAGGTGCGGGACGGGGTCGTGTGGGGGCGCGGCGCCGTCGACATGAAGAACATGGACGCGATGATCCTGGCCGTGCTGCGGTCCTGGGCCCGGCAGGGCGTCCGGCCCCGGCGCGACCTCGTCGTCGCCTTCACCGCCGACGAGGAGGCCAGCGCCGAGGACGGCTCCGGGTTCCTCGCCGACCGGCATCCGGGACTCTTCGAGGGCTGCACCGAGGCCATCGGCGAATCCGGGGCGTTCACCTTCCACGACGGCGCCGGGCGCGAGCTCTACCCCATCGCGGCGGGCGAGCGCGGCACCGGCTGGCTGAAGCTCACCGCACGCGGGCGCGCCGGACACGGCTCCAAGGTCAACCGGGAGAACGCGGTGACCCGCCTGGCCGCCGCCGTCACGCGCATCGGCGAGCACGAATGGCCCCTGCGGCTCACCCCGACCGTCCGTGCCGCCCTCACCGAACTCGCCGCGCTGTACGGCGTCGACGCCGACCTCCACGACGTCGACGCCCTGCTGGCGAAGCTCGGCCCGGCGGCCGCCCTGGTGGAGGCGACCGTCCGCAACAGCGCCAACCCGACCATGCTGGGCGCCGGTTACAAGATCAACGTGATCCCCGGGGAGGCCGTCGCCTACGTCGACGGCCGCTATCTCCCGGGCGGCGAGGACGAGTTCCGTGCGACGCTCGACCGACTCACCGGTCCCGACGTCGACTGGGAGTTCCACCACCGCGAAGTCGCCCTCCAGGCAGCTGTGGACGCCCCGCTCTACGCCCGTATGCGGGCCGCCGTCGAGGAGTTCGCGCCCGAGGGGCACGTGGTGCCGTACTGCATGTCCGGCGGCACGGACGCCAAGCAGTTCTCGCGGCTCGGCATCACCGGCTACGGCTTCGCACCGCTGAAGCTCCCGGAGGGCTTCGACTACCAGGCCCTCTTCCACGGTGTCGACGAACGGGTTCCGGTGGAGGCGCTGCACTTCGGCGTCCGGGTACTCGACCGGTTCCTGCGAACGGCCTAGGCGAACGGGGAGAATGTGCAGGTCCTTCCGTACGGTTCCTGGCCCTCGCCCATCGACGCGACCCTCGCGGCCACGCACGACGGGCGCCCCGAGTACGTCGGCTTCGTCGGCGACGAGGTGTGGTGGACCGCGCCCCGGCCGGCCGAGCACGGTCGCCGCACCCTCGTCCGGCGTCGGCCCGGCGGCACGGAGGAGTCCCTCCTGCCCGCTCCCTGGAACGTCCGCAGCCGGGTCGTCGAGTACGGCGGACAGCCGTGGGCCGGTGCCGTGCTCGACGGGCGGCTCCTGGTGGTGTTCGTGCACTTCGCCGACCAACGGCTGTACGTGTACGAGCCCGGGTCCGGGCCTGCGTCGGGGGGTGGGCCACGCCCGCTCACTCCCGTCTCGTCCGTGGGTGGCGGACTGCGCTGGGTGGAGCCGCAGTTGCTGCTGGAGCGGGGCGAAGTGTGGTGCGTGCTGGAGGAGTTCACGGGCGAGGGGCCGACCGACGTACGTCGGCTGCTGGCCGCGGTGCCGCTGGACGGCTCGGCCGCCGACGACCGCGCCGCCGTGCGCGAACTCACCGACGACCGGCGCCGGTTCGTCACCGGGGCCCGCCTGTCGTCCGACGGACGCCGGGCCGCCTGGCTGGCCTGGGACCATCCCTTGATGCCATGGGAGGGCACGGAGGTGGTCGTCGCCGACGTCAGGGGTGACGGCACCCTGAGCGGCGCCCGGGTGGTGGCCGGCGGGCCGGGGGAGTCGATCGCGCAGGTCGACTGGATGCCGTCGACGGGATACGCGCGACAGCCGCAGGACGACGGTCGACGGTCCGCGGCGGACGGCGGACGGTCGGCAGTCGTCGGAGAACCGTCGACGACCGACGGAAGACAGTCGACGACCGACGGAGGACAGTCGACGACCGGCGGAGGACGGTCGACGGACGACCGAAGGAAGTCGACGGACGACGGAGGACAGTCGACGATCGACGGGCGACGGTCCGCACGCGACGAAGGACAGTCGGCGTACGACGGTCGGCAGTCCACAGAAGACTGTCTACTGTATACAAGCGACCGTAGCGGCTGGTGGAACCTGTACCGCGACCACCAGCCCGTCTGCCCCCGCGAGGAGGAGTTCGGCGGAGCCCTGTGGAAGCTCGGGCAGCGCTGGTTCGCGCCGCTGGAGAGCGGGCTCGTCGCGGTCGTGCACGGCCGGGGGGCCGCCGTGCTCGGGATCCTCGACCCGGAGACCGGGGAGGTGGTCGACGCGGCCGGACCGTGGACGGAGTTCGCGCCCACCCTCGCGGTGCAGGGGGAACGCGTCGTCGGCGTCGCGGCCAGTCCGCGCAGCGCGTACGAGGTGGTGGAGCTGGACGCCAGGACCGGCCGGGCCCGGGTGGTCGGAGCCGCGCACGACGACGCGGTGGACCCGGCCTACTACCCCGAGCCCCGGATCCGTACGTTCAACGGACCCGACGGCCGTGACATCCACGCGCACGTCTACCCGCCCCACCACCCCGGACAGGTCGCGCCCGGCCGCGAACTGCCGCCCTACGTCGTGTGGGCGCACGGCGGGCCCACCGATCGCGCCCCGCTCGTCCTGGATCTGGAGATCGCCTACTTCACCTCCCGGGGCATCGGGGTCGTCGAGGTCGACTACGGCGGCTCCACCGGGTACGGGCGGGAGTACCGGGAGCGGCTGCGCGAGCAGTGGGGCGTGGTCGACGTCGAGGACTGCGCGGCCGTCGCCCTGGCGCTCGCCGACGAGGGCACCGCCGACCGCCGGCGGCTGGCCGTCCGGGGCGGCAGCGCGGGCGGCTGGACCGCCGCGGTCTCACTGGCCGGCACCGACGTCTACGCCTGCGGCACGATCCGCTACCCCGTGCTGGACCTGGTGGGCTGGGCGACGGGCGGGACCCACGACTTCGAGTCGCGCTACCCGGACAGTCTCGTCGGACCCCTCGCGCAGGTGCCCGCCCGGTACGCGGAACGTTCGCCGATCGAGCACGCCGACCGGATCACCGTGCCGTTCCTGCTCCTCCAGGGGCTGGACGACGTGATCTGCCCGCCCGCCCAGTGCGAGCGGTTCCTGGCCCGGCTGGCCGGGCGGCCGGTGCCGCACGCGTACCTGGCGTTCGAGGGGGAGGGGCACGGCTTCCGCCGGGCGGCCACGATGGTGCGCGCCCTGGAGGCCGAGCTGTCGCTGTACGCTCAGGCGTTCGGGCTGTGCCCGCCCGGAATCCCCAGGTTGGAGCTTGTGCGGTGAAGGAACTCGTACGGCCGTCCCGGCTCGCCCCCGGAGCCCGGGTCGCGGTCGTCGCGCCCAGCGGGCCGGTGGCGGAGGAGCGACTGGAGGCCGGCCTCGACCTGTTGCGCGGCTGGGACCTCGACCCGGTGGTCGCCCCTCATGTGCTGGACCGGCACGACCGGTTGCCGCACCTCGCGGGCACCGACGCCGACCGGGCGGCCGACCTCCAGCAGGCCTGGTGCGACCCGGGCGTCGACGCCGTGCTGTGCGCACGCGGCGGCTACGGCGCGCAGCGGATCGTCGACCTGCTCGACTGGGAGGCGATGCGGGCGGCCGGACCGAAGGTGTTCGTCGGCTTCAGCGACAGCACCACCCTGCACGAGGCGTTCGCCCTCCGCCTCGGCCTGGTCACGCTGTACGGGCCCGCGGCCGCGGGCATCGACTTCATCAAGAGTGCCCGGGGGCAGGAGCACCTCAGGGCCACCCTGTTCGCCCCGGAGACCGTCCGCACGCTCGCCTCCACCGGTACGGCCATCGCTCCGGGCCGGGCGCGGGGCGTCACCCTGGGCGGCTGTCTGGCGCTGCTGGCCACCGGCTACGGCACCCCGCACACCCGGGCCGGTGCCCGTGGTGGGCTGCTGCTGATCGAGGACGTCGGGGAGCGGCCGTACAGCGTCGACCGGGCCCTCACCCAACTCCTGCGCACCGGCTGGCTGGACGGCGTCGCGGGTGTCGCGCTCGGCTCCTGGGAGAGCTGCGGCCCCTACGAGGAGCTGCGCCCGGTCCTCGTGGACCGGCTCGGCGGCCTTGGCGTCCCCGTCGTCGAGGAGCTCGGGTTCGGTCACCGCGAGGGCGCGCTCACCGTGCCCTTCGGCGTGCCCGCCGTGCTCGACGCCGACGAGGGCACACTGACCCTCGACACCCCCGCGCTGCGCTGAGCTCCCGGGCCGGCTCACCCGGGGGCGCGCCTCACCGTGCGTGAGCGCGGCACAGGGATCACGCTGGACCCATGAGCCCGAAGACCCCGAAAGCGTCCCGGAGCGGTGGCAGGAACGAGGCGCTGACGCCGGGCCGGATCGTCGTCCTGGCGCTCGCCGTCCTCACCCTGATCTTCATCTTCCAGAACACCCAGCCCACGAAGATCCGGCTGCTGGTCCCCGAGGTGACGGTGCCGCTGTGGACTGCGCTCCTGGCGATGTGGGTCATCGGCGTCCTGTGCGGCGTCTCCTTCGCCTATTTCAGGAAACGGCGCAAGTGACCTCGTCGTAGGCTGTCCCGATGCCGCACACCGCATCCCGCTACCTCGCCGAGGGCCCCCGCGTGGGCATACGCCACTTCACCCACGAGGACGGGCCGGAGTTCACCGCCCGCGCGCGGGAGAGCAAGGATCTGCACCACCCGTGGCTGTTCCCGCCGGCCACCTCCTCGGCCTACACGGCCTACGCGGGCCGGCTGATCGAGGACCCGTCGAAGGCCGGCTTTCTCGTGTGCACCCTGGAGGACGGGGCGGTCGCCGGGTTCGTCAACATCAACAACATCGTCGAGGGCGGCTTCCAGTGCGGCGCGCTGGGCTACGGCGCCTTCGCGCACGCGGCCGGGCGCGGGCTGATGCGCGAGGCGCTCGACCTGGTGGTGGGCCACGCGTTCGGACCGATGCGGCTGCACCGGCTGGAGATCAACGCGCAGCCCGGCAACGTCGCCTCGATCGCCCTGGCCCGCGGCTGCGGCTTCCGCCGGGAGGGCTTCTCCCCGAAGATGATCTACATCGACGGGGAGTGGCGGGACCACGAGCGGTGGGCGATCACCGCCGAGATGCGGACTTGTAGTTGATCTTCATCGTGTCCAGGTCGGTGACCGTCGACCGCAGCCCGGTGAAGCCGTGGCCGAGCTCGCGCAGCGTCGCCTCGGCGCGCTCCTCGGCGAGCGCGCCCGCCATCTCGTCGCCGTCCGCCGCGTCCGACACCACCACGTAGCGCATCGAGAAGTGCTTCAGCGGCGACGGCTCGTACGACAGCGAGCCCTCCTCGGTGAACCGCATGCTCGTCAGGCCGTGGTCGGCGGCCTCGGCGAGGAGCCGGGTCCGGCCCTCGTCGGTGAGGCCGTCCCAGGTGCCCCGGACGATCACCCGGTAGGTGTGCTGCTCACTCACTGCCGCTCCTTCGTGCCTGCCGTCGAACGCCCGACTCTACGTCCGCGACGACCCGCCGCCCACGGAATTTCGTCGGGCCGGCCGCCTCACGACCCGCGCCGGTCGACGTACTCGTACACCGCTCCGTCCGGGTGCCGGGCGATCAGGTTGCGGCCCACCGGGGTCGGCACCGGGCCGGCGATGACGTCGGCGCCCAGCTCGGTGAGGGTCCGGTGGGCCTCCTCCACGTCCGCGACGGCGATCGTCGCGGCCACCTTGCGCAGCAGCTCCAGCTCGGCCGGAGGCCCGCTCATCAGCAGGAAGCAGCCGACCGCGGCCACTTGTACACCGCCCCGCTCGAAGCGGAGCGCGCCGGTGCCCGCCAGCCGCTCGTAGAAGGAGACCGAGGTCTCCAGATCGTCGACACAGACACGCAGTGTGGCTCCCAGAATGTCCATGCGGACGAGCCTAGTTGGGGCGGCCGCGGTGAGGTGATCCCTTCACCCGATCCCCGCCCGGGCCGTCCCCGGCATCCACCCCGGGAGCCCTCCCCGGCGGCCTCCCCGGCCCCTTTCGCGGTCCGCTACCGGCCGCTCCGGCAGGCCGGTCCGTGGAGTTAAGCGTCCATGACAGCGGGTACCCGAGGCCCATGGAGCGCATGGATCACCTGGAGCATCTGGACAAGCATCTGGTCGACGAGCTGGCGCAGGTGGCGCGCGAGACGATCCGCGAGGAGCTGCGCGAGCAGACCCGCAAGCAGCGCCGTACGGCCATGCTCTACGCGGCGTCCGGCGCCGTCGCCCTTTACGCGGGCGCGGCCGTCGCACTCGCGGTGGGACTCGCCCTCGGCATCGGACTGCCGGACTGGGCCGCGGCGCTGATCACCGCCGCCCTCCTGGGAGTCGTGGCGTACCTGCTGCGCGGCGCCGCCAGGCCGCACGCCTCGTCCCCGCCCACGGCCGGCCTCGAGGCCGCACCGGACAAGGGCCCCGGCCGGGTCATCGGCGGTACGCCGCCGGCCGGACCGCCCGGTGGTACCGGGCTGCCGTACCCGCCGATGCCGCCGACCGCGCCCGGCGCCCAGGTGCCGGGACCGGGCGGGGCACCGCGCGCCGACGACATCGATCCCGAGAGCCCGCAGCGGGCCTGACGGGCGGCAGGCGGCCGCCGAACCGACGTATCCGCCTCACGTGTTCGGCATCCGGGCGGCCCCGCGGCACACG
>NZ_JBHVYO010000100.1:0-9402 GCF_042880655.1 Streptomyces sp. NPDC058295 | reverse complement strand
ATCCCACTCCGCGTTCGTCAGATCCCCGCGACCCATACAGTCAGCCTGACCCCAACACCCCACCCGCGTCAGGAGATCCGAGAAACAGCGCCTAGCCGTCCTCGCCGTCCGCAATCGCGTCAAACGCTGACCCAGCATCCGGGGCCACGGGAGAGGCTTGGACGTTCGGAATCAGAGCTGATTGAGTTCCTGGACCGCCAGGTCCGCAGCAGCAGGGATTACACTCCGTCGGCCAGCTAGCAGCATGTCCAGCGTGTCGTCGGCGTAGGGGACGCGGACGACCTGGCCCTGGGCACCGTTGACAGTGCCCACCGACTGTTGCCCGGCCCTCACCACGCTGGAACAGACACGGCCTGCGCGAACTGGCGCCACGTAGACCCCACGGTCTACGTCGCCGCCGCTCAGAAGCGCCGACGCCAGATCCTCGAAGACCACGACTCTAGAGTCAGACGGTTCCGCAGTCCATGACGCGGACCCGGTCGAAGCCGGCCTTGCGCAGGGCGAGCGTGTCGGTTGCGCCTCCGCGCCGGCTGCCGATGCCAGGGTCTGGGCGGCTGCCTCGGTCAGCAGCGGGAGTTGGATGCTATCCAGGGTGGGCCCTTGAGCCGTCAGGCCGATATCACCGGCCGCGTCAGAGATCACCGCGGCGAGCAGCGCCGGGACCGGTGGGCGGGGACGCTCGCCGTCGATCCACCGCCTTACCCGAGTCGCGTCGGGGGCGATCTGTTGGTGACCTTGGCGAATCGCCTCCGCAGCGACCCGGCGGGCGACCTCGCCATGAGACAGGCCGGTGGCCGCGATCCACAGCGCGAGGTATGCATTGCTCGATCTGCTCGGCACCGGTGCCTCACACGCCCCAACCCCTTGTCACGGAGCGTGGCAGTTTCGCGACGGTTCGCGGCACCTACGGTACTGGCCAAGACCAGGACGGGAGATTGATTCTGCTCAAGCGGTAGCCAACCGGCTATCCGCATGAGGCAAGGGGAAGGGAACTCGCATGGCGACGCTTGCACCCCATGCTCCGTGGGCGATGCGGCTGGTCACCGACCGGCTGCCGGTCGGCCCGCCGTCGTACGCGGCGGTTACTGGGTGTTCATCGTGTGCAACCCCAACGGCCAGTGGGGCACCAGGTGCTTCCCCGCGGCTCGTGGGCTGGCGATGTTGGGGCTGGCGAGTTTCATGGTGTCGACGGCCCGCTGCGCCAGGACGGCCGGGTCGATGGTGGCCGCTGCGGGAGGCGGGGCGGTGAGCCATTGGTTGCGGACGACGGTGTTGGGGCTGTCGAGGTAGTGGCAGGTCTGCTGGTAGACGGCGCCGTCGCCGGGTGTGCTTCTTTCCCAGTCCAGGGATTCGGCCGGCGGCTGCGGTGAGATCAGCTCGTACACACACGTCCAGGGATTGCTGCTGGCACCGCTTCCGCTGCTGCGGCTCACTGCCCGCGTGGCCGCCGGTGCTGGTGCCGGCCTGGCCGGGGTCGTTGGCCTCCACCTCGCAGATGAAGACGTCGCATTCCACGCCGCCGCCGGGCCCGTCGGCGCCCTTCTCCAGTCCTCTACTTGCCGGGCAGTACCGAGCGGTCAGGCGTCGAATCGCTTCTCCTTTTATCTAGTGCTGTCAAGTGTCTCTACAGGTCAACAGGTTGAAGCGATGTAAGGCAAGTGGGGTGGCGGTGGCGCTCACGGACCCGACCGGGTGGGGAGACCTGTTCACGCGCGATGTCGCCCGGCAGATGCCGGATTGGTCGGGGCCCGACCCCTCGCGACGGGGTGATCAGTCCTGCGCCACGTTCGCCGCGGTCACATTCTCGATCACGCGGCCGAGTTTGGTCTTGGCCCGGGTCAGGTCCTGGATGCGTGCGGCGATGCGGTCGCGTTCGATGATGAGCTGGTCGAGCATGGCGGGGGTCGCGACGCCGGTGCTCACGCACGGCAGGAGTTCGACGACGGTACGGCTGGAGAGGCCGGCCGCGAAGAGGTCCTGGATGAGCTGGACCCGCTCCAGGGCTTCGTCGGGATAGTCACGCTGCCCACCGGGCGTCCGCGCCGATTCCAGGAGCCGCTGTTCCTCGTAGTAGCGCAGGGCCCGCACGCTGACCCCTGACCGCCTGGCGAGCTGTCCGATGCGCATGACGCAGGTCACTCCCTTCCCGCTCGTACCTCACGTTGACGTCAGGTTCAGGCTAACAATACCGGCTCCGGGGGCAGCCCTGGGGGCCGATCGAACCGCTGCCTGCACCGAGATTGATCATGACCCGAGGGCGTTCACGCGGTTCACGTACGCACGGCAGCCCTCGCGTTGTGCCGGGATCGCCGAGCCCGCCCGAGGGCACATGGGTGTCGACCGTGACGGGCGGCGTGATCTCTCGTAGTGGCGCAGGCCCCCACGCTCAACCCCGCCCGCTCGGCAACCTCACCATCCGCGCCTGCCCTCCTCCGGCCGGGCGGCAGTTGCCGCTTGCACCTCACGTCAACGTCAGGTTCTAGAGTGACGAGCGTCGGATGAACACGTCATTCCGGCCCGTCAAAGTAAGGCAGACCATTATGCGCGCAGCCCGGTTCCACGAATACGGCGGAGCGGAGATCCTGGTGATCGAGCAGGCCCCTGACCCCCACCCCGGACCCGGTGAGATTCGTGTCCGCGTCGCGGCGGCCAGCGTCAATCCCATCGACTGGAAGCTGCGCTCCGGCGCCCTGCACCAGATCTTCCCCCTGGATCTGCCCGACATTCCCGGGCGCGACGGCGCCGGTGTGGTCGACGAGATCGGCGACGGGGTGCAGGGGGTGAGCATCGGCGACCGGGTCTTCGGGCTGGGCGGCGTCACCGGCGCGACCGCGGAGCTGCTCATCCTTTCGGCCTGGGCGCACACCCCCGCCACGTGGAACGACGAGCAGGCCGCGGGCGCCGGTCTCGCGTCCGTGACCGCGATGCGTGGGCTCGACGCGCTCGGCCCCCTCGCGGGGCGCACCCTCCTCGTCGAGGGCGCCGCCGGAGGCGTGGGCAGCGCGGCGGTCGAGATCGCCGTGGCACAAGGTGTCGGCACCGTGATCGGGACAGCCAGCGAGCGCAACCACGAGTTCCTCACTTCTCTCGGCGCCGTTCCCACCACCTACGGCCCCGGCCTCGCACAGCGCCTCACCACCCTCGCTCCCCACGGCGTCGACATCGTGCTCGACACCGCGGCCTCCGGCTCCCTGGACGACCTCGTCGCGATCGCGGGCGACCCGAAGCGCGTCGCGACGGTCGCCGACCACGCGGGCGGGCAGCGCCTGGGGACGCATGTGGCCCACGCGGTGAACGACTCCACTCTCCTGTCCGCGGCGGCGGAACTGGGCGGGCAAGGCCGCTACACACCCCGTATCGAACAGGCCTACCCCCTGGAGCGGATCGCCGACGCCCACACGCACGCCGAGCGCGGACGCACCCGAGGAAAGATCGTGATCTGCATCTGAACAGGCCGATCTGTATCTGAACAGGCCCACGAGGCAGGTAACTCGCAACGTGCGGGCCTGCGTGGCGAGCGTGCCCTCGATCGGTACCGGCGAGCGGGCGGTCCGAAGCGGGCCGATCTCCATGTCGCCTCGTCAAGCAGGCCGCCCCCACTCGGGCACCGCACATGGCAAATGAGCCGTCGTCCACGGGGCACTAGCCTCATCCAGCTTCAGCAGCCCCGTGAGAGGGGTTCAAATACGGGTTCTCAATATCATCTCCGCCCACTCCTTCACGCTCACCACCAGGGCATCCTCTGAGGGCATGAGCCCTTACGGGTCAAGCTTTACGACCTCGTGCACAGTAGGCCGTGGCTCGGCGGAAGGGGGGCGTTGAGCTGTGCATGATGAGTGTTGGGGAGTCCTGTACGGCGCCAGACACGTATCGCCGCTGTGATGTCAGCTCCACGTCCGGGCGGTCGCAGCGAAGAGATCGGGGTCGCTGTGCACGGGGATGACACACACCAGGTGTCCACCTGGTGCCCGCAGCACATGGCACTGCAGCCAACGGGAAACTTCAGTGGCGCCGAGTCGTACAAGGCGGTCTACTTCCGCGTCGACGTCATCAGTTTCGATGTCGATGTGCATGCGCGGCGCATCGTCAACCGACTGAACCACGGTTGCCAGCCCGTCCACCGCACCAACCAGCGATGTGAACTGGGGCTCTGCCGAGTCGGCACGGGCCGGTACCCCCAGAGCGGCCGACCAGAACTGGGCTGCTGCCGAAGATTCCCGCTCGGGGGCGTCCACAATCAGCGCGTACATTCGCGATCGGTGCATGAACGCCACTGTAGTGATCGCCCAGCAGGTCCGACGTACCTTCCTGGACCAGCCCGGCAGCCTCTTCGGTAGTGTCCTCGAACCCACAGGTCACCGCGCTGGTCCGGTTGGCCCTGACGAGTTGTCTGGTCATGACGGACGGTCCGACCGCACCAACGCTTCTGCAGACTCTGGCGCCGCTACGCTCCGCCGAACCATTCGATGGCGACCGTGCGGACGGCATCCGGCGCGATGCTCGCCAAGCTGCCCAGGAGGTACTCCCACGGGCCGACGGCGAGGGCCCGCGCAATCAGGTGTTCACGTTGCGGTGGGAGCGCGGCCTCGGAAAGGCTCGCCGGTGTCCTGGCCTGTGCCCACTCCTGTTGAGGAAGCGGACCAGTGGCTCCGCGTCCGCGGCGCGTGCACCGGCCCGGCCTGTGGCACCGGCCCGCGCCAATGCCACCGCCAACTCAGTGAGGGCCTCTACCCGTGAGTGAGGTGCCTCGGTGGGCGTGGAGGAGGAAGGAGATGCCGTGCAGTCCATGAAGAGACGTTCTCAGTCATAGCGGAAAGGGCCAACCGCTCACCCTTGGCCCACGGAACCGACAGCACGTGTCCCAGGTGCGCTCTCGGCCGTCAGCGGCTCGTGGTTCTCAGTGGCTCTGGACCGTCGATGCGCACGTAGTCGCCCTGGGTGTCCAGAGCCGTGCCGCCGGATTACGCGACGTCGCAGGCCCTCGCCAAGTACCCGTTCCTGAACTCGCGGTTCCTGACCGTGGACGGGCGCCCGCTGACCGAGCGCCTCACGCGCGCGCCGTGGGACGCGATCGTGGCCGACCAGCACTCGGCAAGCGCAAGCCGGACGTGCCCGTCCTGCTGTCCCACAGCGCCCTGGAGATGTCGTGCCCTAGCAGGTCGGCAGGAGCCTGGCCGCGGACTGGTGCCGCCGGGGCGTGACGGCGCGGTTCGCCGGCAACCACATCCCGGCCACATTGCCGCGACCGAGGGCGCCAGCGCTGAAGGTCTTCCCTGGCTCGCGGACCTCTTCGCAGGTAAGGCCGCGCCAAGCACCTGCTGACGTCGATGACGCCCCCGAGCCGCTCCCGTACGACCCACAGCGCGCTCAGGAGATCATCGGGCACTACGAGAACGAATTCATTACGCTGATCATCGACACCGACGGTGACACCATGACGGTTGAATGCCGGATCAAGCCGGAGATCCGCACAGCGTCCGAGAGGGAACTGCCGCCGGACCTGCCGCCGGCCGGGCTCGGCCTCCTCTCCGCGAACGGCGACGAGTACATCGTCACCGGCGGCGGCTTGATCGGCCAGCGCGGTTTCCTCACCCGCGACGCCGACGGCGCCATCACCGGGGCGGACCTGGCCGGACGACTCTTCAACCGGGCTCCGATACCCGCCGAGTGACACCTGGGGCCCCGAAGAGCACCGCAGGCGAGGCCGATGACAGTCTCGACCGTCCTACGTGAGGGCGAGCGCGGCGACGCGGACGATGCCGAAGGCGCCCGCGGGCACGGCCTTGCCGGGGGTTGCTCGCGTCCCTGGACACAGCCTCCGTCGCGGATCATGGAGAGCCACCACAGCACGTCCGACAGCAGAGTGTTGGTGCGCAGGTAGGTGACGTCGAGCCCGGACTCGGCGTCACACCCACAGTCCACCTCACGCACCAACATCACCAGAAGCCAAGCCAAGCTGGCCGATTCCGGCCCCGGTTGCGACTCGCAGTGCCCGGATCCACCGGCCAGCAACAGTGACAGAACATCACAGATCGCCGAGCTGACACAGCTTCTGAATGTGGTGGCGTGGTGTACGGGTTCACCGCGATCGCGAGGGGGTGGTGTCAGTGGGTGGTGAGCATGCCCTCGCGGAGCTGGGTCAGGGTGCGTGACAGCAGTCGGGAGACGTGCATCTGGGAGACGCCGAGCCGTTCGCCGATCTGGGCCTGGGTGAGTTCCTCCACGAACCGCCAGTGCAGGATCATGCGCGCGCGCTCGTCGAGGTCGGCGATCATTGGTGCGAGTGCGTGGAAGTCCTCCACCAGTTCCAGTGCGCCGTCCTCATTGCCGATGAAGTCGGCCAGGGCCGTCTCGCCGTCCTCGCTGTTGTTGATTGCGGCGTCCAGGGAGGAGGAGCGGTAGCCGTTGGAGGCCAGGCGCGCCTCGATGACCTCCTCCTCGTCCAGGTTCATCAGCTGGGCCAGTTCGGCCACGGTGGGCGTGCGGCCCAGGCGGCTGTGCAGTTCCTCGGTGGCGCGCGCCAGCTGGACGCGGGCCTCCTGCAGGCGGCGCGGAACGTGCACGGCCCAGGTGGTGTCACGGAAGAACCGCTTGATCTCTCCGACGATGTAGGGGATCGAGAAGGAGGTGAACTCCACCTCGCGGGAGAGCTCGAAACGGTCGATGGCCTTGATCAGGCCGATCACGCCGACCTGGACGATGTCCTCCATCTCCTCCGGATCCCGGCTGCGGAAACGGGAGGCTGCGTAGCGGACCAGGGAGATGTTCATCTCGATCAGCGTGTTGCGCGCGTACTGGTATTCCGGCGTGCCCTCCTCCAGCCGGTCCAGCTGCTGGAAGAACAAGCGGGTGAGCTCACGGGCGTCCTTCGGAGCGACCTTCGACGGGTCGGCCACCTCCGGCAGTTCAGCGCACTGCGCCTCCGCCGCTGCCGTATCCGTAACCATGTGTCCCTCCCCTTATCGGCCATGCCGACACCGGCCCACCTCGACTCGCTCTGCCGCGTCTACCCCTTCCCCCCACCTTCATGCCTACTCCTTCCGTGCGATGACGGCCCCGCGCCCGCGAGGTGCTGAAGCAGACCTCGACCGACTGCGGAGCGGGATCCAACCGAGCCGCGCCATCCAATCGAACTCAACCCTGCGCACACCGAGTCGCGCGGCGTCCTGCTCCGGTCCGAGCTGGGCGCCGGCGGCGACCAGGTCCGCCAGGTCGTCGCGGCGGCAGACATGGTCGACCTGACCGGTGGGCAACGGCCCGTCGGAGTTTTGTGCTCAGCTCGTGAGCAGCTTGTGGTCCGGACCACGAAGGCCGTCACGTTCGCCTTTTCGCCGATCACTTCGCCCGGTTGCGGTCGGTGCTTTGGCGGCCGTTCCACGATGCCGGTGCGCACTACGAAGCTCGCCGTCGGATCGGGTGCCCCAGCCGCGTTCGGTAGGGTTTCGGCGTGCTGGCTGTCTGGTCGGTGCCTTTCTGGGGGGATGAACGAGACGAGGGACATGCCGGAACAAGCGATCCTGCCTGCGATAGCACCGAGCGAGCCTTTGGCCGTGTCGGTCGAGGCGGCGCGGATGGCGGCGGTACGCCGTTACGACATTCTCGACACTCCGCCGGACGGCGCCTACGACCGAGTTGCGGCGCTGGCCGCGCGGCTGTTCGAGGTGCCGGTGGCGACGGTGACGATCGTGGACGAGGACCGGATCTGGTTCAAAGCCGCGCACGGGCTGGAAGGCGTCACCGAGATCGGCCGTGATCCGGGCCTGTGCGCCTCGGCAGTGCTGAGTGACGACACCACCGTCATCCCCGACACCCTCCTCGATCCGGTCGCCTGTTCCAACCCGCTGGTCGCCGGCCCGATGGGGGTGCGGTTCTACGCCGCCGCTCCGATCATCACCGCCGACGGACACCGCCTGGGCACGGTCAACGTCCTTGACACCCGCCCCCGCGAGATCAGCGAGGCCGATGCCTCCACCCTCACAGACCTGGCCGCGGTGGTGCGGGACCAGCTGGAACTGCGACTGTCGGCGTTGCACGTGATACGCGCCGAGCAGGAGAAACGTCAGGCGGAGGAAGAGGCCCGCCAGCGTGCGGAGCGGGACAAGGCGGCCATCGCCGCGTTCGCCTCCACCCTGCAGCGCACCCTGGTGCCTCCCGCGCTGCCCGCGGTACCCGGGCTTGAGCTGGCCTGCCACTACAAGACCGCCTCCCCTCAGGAAGTGGGCGGCGACTTCTACGACGTCTTCCCCGTCGGCGGAGGCCGGTGGGCGTTCTTCCTGGGCGATGTGTGCGGCAAGGGCGCCGAAGCCGCCTCGGTCACCTCACTGACCCGCTACACGCTGCGGGCCGCAGCCCTCGTCGACGCGGACCCCACGGCCGCACTCAAAGCCCTGAACACCGCGCTGCTGCTCGACGCGGCGGTCGGCACCCGCTTTTGCACCACCGTCTTCGGCCTGCTCGATCCGGCCCGGGACGGCGGCTTCACTGTCACGCTGGCCACCGGCGGTCACCCGCCCGCCTACCACCTCAGCCCTGCCGAGGGCAGCGGTGTACGGGTTGAGGCGGCCCGCGCCAAGGGCGGCATGCTGGTCGGCGCGTTTGCCGAGGCCGCCTTCGCCTCACTCACCCTGCACCTGGCACCCGGCCAGGGACTGCTGCTGTACACCGACGGGCTGACCGAGGCACGCACCGTCGACGGCCACATGCTCGCCGATACCGGCCTTACCGACTTCCTTGCCCAGCGACCGGCGCCGGTCAGTGCCGGCGCCCTGATCGACGACACCGTCGCACTCCTGGACACCCTCCCCGACACCGAACGCGACGACGTGGCGCTGCTGGCCCTGTCCGTCCCCACCGCGGACGCCGCTCCCGCCGGCATCACCACCACCGCTCACAGCGCCGCCGCCCCGACCGCACCCGCCGACGCCCTTGTCGGGCAGGAGATCCGACGCCCATGACCGACGCATTCCACATCGACGTCCCGCACACCGACGGCGTCCTGGCCGTGATCGCACTTTCCGGTGAATTCGACATCGCCGCCGCACCCGCCGTGCGGGCCCGCGCCCTGGAACTCATCGCGGCCGGACACCCCGACCTGGTCGCCGACCTGTCGCGGGTCACGTTCTGCGACTCCTCAGGGCTGGGAGCCCTCGTCGGCATCTGGCGCTGCGCCAAGGACGCCGACGGCTCCCTGACCCTGGCGGCCATCCCCGACCGGCTGAGCCGCCTGCTCAGCGTTACCGGGATGGACACCCTCCTGCCCGCCTACCCCAGCGCCGAGGCCGCGCTCGCCGCCCGCCAGGGCAATCGCACCACCGCCTGAAAACCCTCGCTCGCAGGAGTGGCATCAGCGGGCTTGCCTGTGGCACAGCCCAGCCCTACAGCTAGGCGCGCGGGGCATGGCGA
>NZ_JBHVYO010000099.1:0-10216 GCF_042880655.1 Streptomyces sp. NPDC058295 | reverse complement strand
CGCAAGCAGAACCCCGCCTTCGGCCTCGGGACCTACACCGAACTCCAGTCCTCCAACCCGGCCGTCCTCGCCTTCCTGCGCGAAGCCCCCCTGACCAAGGAGGGAGAGGACGACCTGGTGCTGTGCGTGCACAACTTCTCGCGGTTCGCGCAGCCCACGGAACTGGACCTGAGCCGGTTCAAGGGGCGGTATCCGGTGGAGCTGTTCGGCGGGGTGCGTTTCCCGGCGGTCGGTGACCTGCCGTACCTGCTCACCATGGCGGGCCACGGCTTCTACTGGTTCAGGCTGCGCAGGGACACGGCCTAGGCCGTGTCCGCGGCCTCGAACCCCGGGCGGGGCGGTTTCCGCCGCCCCGCCCGGGGCACGCATCAGTAACGCCCCGACCCCGACATCCGGGGAAAGGAATGTGACACTTATGGCGGCGACTGTCACACTTTCCGGCCGGACCGACCCCGGCCTCCTCGCTTCGCTGGACCCCCTGCTGCGGGAGTGGCTGCCCCGGCAGCGCTGGTTCGCCGGCAAGGGTCGTCCGGTCACCGGGTTCTCGCTGGTGGCGGCCACCGAGCTGCTGCCGGCCCACACCAGACTCGGGCTGTACCACCTGCTGGTACGCGCCCATCAGCCGGCGACGCCCGGCGACTGCTACCAGCTCCTGATCGGCGCACGCGAGGCCCTGCCGCCCCGGCTGGCGCCCGCGCTGATCGGCCATGTGACCCAAGGTCCGCTGGCCGGGCGGACCGTGTTCGACGCCCTCTACGACACCCGGCCCGCCGAGGTACTGCTGGAGGCGCTGCGTACCGGAGCCCGGATCGGCGGGCTGCGCTGCGAGCGGGACCCCGGGCAGGAGATCCGGTCCGGGCTGGTCCCGCGCCGGCTGACCGGCGAGCAGTCGAACTCGTCCGTCATCTATGGAGATACGTTCATTCTGAAGCTGTTGCGCCGGGTCGTGCCGGGCGTCAACCCCGACCTGGAGCTGCCGCTGGCGCTGGCCCGCGAGGGTTGCCCCCGGGTGCCCGCGCCCACCGCGTGGATGTACGGGGACCCGGGTGAGGGCGAAGGCGATGCCTACGTCCTGGCCGTGCTCCAGCCCTATGTGCAGGGCGCGGCGGACGGCTGGGAGCTGGCGCTGCGGGAACTGGCCAAGGGTGAGGACTTCGCCGCCGAGGCGCGCGCGCTGGGGCGGGCCACCGCCGAGGTGCACGGGGCGCTGGCCCGGGCGCTGCCCACGGCGACCCTGGGGCAGGCGCAGATACGGCCGATGGTGGACGGCATGACCGGACGGCTGGACGCCGCCGCACAGGCGGTGCCCGCGCTGCGCCCGTACGCGCCGGCACTGCGCACCGCCTTCACCGCGCTGGCCGACCTCGCGGCCGAGGGCCACACCTGGACCGCCCAGCGCGTCCACGGGGACCTGCACCTCGGGCAGTGTCTGCGCTCGCCCTCCGGGCAGTGGTCGCTGATCGACTTCGAGGGGGAGCCCGCCAGGCCGCTGGCCGAACGGCGCATGCCGCAGCCGACCGTGCGGGACGTGGCGGGCATGCTGCGCTCCTTCGACTACGCCGCCCACTCCGCGGATCCGCCCGCCCCGGCCTGGGCACACGCCTGCCGGGCGGCCTACTGTTCCGGGTACGCCGAGGTGGCGGGCGTCGATCCGCGCACCGACCCCGTGCTGCTGCGGGCCCATGAGACGGACAAGGCGGTCTACGAGGTGGTCTACGAGGCCCGGCACCGCCCCGACTGGCTCCCCGTACCCCTTTCCGCGATACACCGCCTCGCCGCACCCGACCTGCCTTGAGGAGGCTCCGTACGTGACTCCCCCGAAGAAGAAGGCCACCGCGAAGAAAGCAGTGACCAAGAAGGCGGCGGCCGACAAGGCGGCGAGGAAGAAGACGACGGACAAGAAGGCGGCGGCCAAGCAGGCTGCGGGCAAGGAGACGGCGGCCGAGAAGACGGCGCGCAAGAAGGCCACGGCCGAGGAGACATCGGGAGCGGGAGCGATGGAGGCGGCGGCCGCAGCGACAAGGGCAGAGCCGGCGGCCGAGGCGGCGGCCGAGGCAGCGGCAGCGGCAGCGGCAGCGGAGGTCGCCGCGAAGGAGCCGGTGAGGCTCCCCGTGGACGCCTCCCCCGAGGCCGAAGCCGACTCCGGCTTCGACTCCGACTCGGACTCCGACTCCGACTCCGACGTCAACCTCGCCCCGGTCGCCGTCGTCGACCCCGCCATCGGCCCCGCAGACCGTGAACGCCTGCTGCACGGCACCCATCACGACCCGCACTCCGTGCTGGGCGCGCATCCGGTGCCCGGCGGGATCGTCTTCCGGGCGCTGCGCCCGTACGCGCGGTCCGTCACGGTGCTGTCGGGCGACCTGCGTGCCGAACTCCACGACGACGGCGACGGTTTCTTCTCCGGCCTGCTGCCCCTGACCAAGGCCTCGGTCCACCGGCTCCTGGTGACCTACGAGAGCACCACCGTGGAGACCGAGGACGCCTACCGTTTCCTGCCGACGCTGGGCGACCTGGACCTGCATCTGATCGGCGAGGGCCGGCACGAGCAATTGTGGACGGTGCTGGGCGCGCGTCCGACGACCCACGAGGGCGTGAGCGGCACCGCCTTCTCCGTGTGGGCGCCGAACGCGCGCGGGGTGCGGCTGGCCGGGACCTTCAACTTCTGGGACGGCACCGGGTACCCGATGCGGTCGCTGGGCTCGTCCGGGGTCTGGGAGTTGTTCGTGCCCGGGATCGGCGAGGGCGAGCTGTACAAGTTCGACATCACCCGCCCCGACGGTTCGCACACCCTGCGGGCCGACCCGATGGCGCGGCGCACCGAGGTGCCGCCGGCGACCTCGTCGGTCGTGCACGCCTCGCACTACGAGTGGGGCGACGAGGAGTGGCTGGCCCGGCGGGCCGAGATACCCGTGCACGAGGCCCCGTTCTCCGTCTACGAGCTCCATCTGGCCTCCTGGCGACCGGGGCTCACGTACCGGCAACTGGCCGATCAGCTGCCCGCGTACGTCCGGGACCTCGGCTTCACGCATGTCGAGCTGATGCCGGTCGCGGAGCATCCCTTCGGCGGTTCGTGGGGCTACCAGGTCACCGGTTTCTACGCGCCCACCGCCCGGCTCGGCACCCCCGACGACTTCAAGTACCTGGTGGACGCGCTGCACCGGGCCGGCATCGGCGTCCTGATGGACTGGGTGCCGGCGCACTTCCCGCGCGACGAGTGGGCCCTCGCGGAGTTCGACGGGCGTCCGCTGTACGAGCACGAGGACCCGCTGCGCGCCGCGCACCCCGACTGGGGGACGCTGGAGTTCGACTTCGGGCGGCGCGAGGTGCGCAACTTCCTGGTGGCCAACGCCACCTACTGGTGCGAGGAGTTCCACATCGACGGGCTGCGCGTGGACGCCGTCGCCTCGATGCTCTACCTCGACTACTCGCGCGAGCCCGGCCAGTGGACCCCGAACGAGCACGGGGGCCGGGAGAACCTGGACGCGGTGGCCTTCCTCCAGGAGATGAACGCGACGGTCTACCGCCGCAGCCCCGGGGTCGTCACGATCGCTGAGGAGTCCACGGCCTGGGACGGTGTCACGCGGGCCACGCACCACGCGGGCCCGAGCGGCTTCGGCGGGCTCGGATTCGGGCTGAAGTGGAACATGGGCTGGATGCACGACTCGCTGGAGTACATGAGCCACGAGCCGGTGCACCGCAGGTACCACCACCACGAGATGACCTTCTCGATGGTGTACGCCTACAGCGAGAACTACGTGCTGCCCCTCTCCCACGACGAGGTCGTCCACGGGAAGCGCTCGCTGGTGTCGAAGATGCCCGGTGACTGGTGGCAGCAGCGCGCCGCGCTGCGGGCGTACCTGGCGTTCATGTGGGCCCACCCGGGCAAGCAACTCCTCTTCATGGGACAGGAGTTCGCCCAGGGCGCCGAGTGGTCCGAGGCCCACGGCCCCGACTGGTGGCTGCTGGATCCGGCGTACGGCGCCGAGGCCGACCACCGGGGTGTCAGGGACCTGGTCCGCGACCTGAACACCGTCTACCGCGCGGCGCCGGCCCTCTGGCAGCGGGACACCGATCCCGCCGGTTTCCAGTGGGTGCTCGGGGACGCGGCCGAGGACAACGTCTTCGCCTTCCTGCGGTACGACGCCGAGGGCTCCCCGCTGCTGTCCGTCTCCAACCTCTCCCCGGTCGTCCGCCACGACTACCGCCTCGGCGCACCCGACGACGTCCCCGCCTGGCACGAGGTCCTCAACACCGACGCGGCCGGGTACGGCGGCAGCGGCGTCGCCCATCCCGACCCGGTCAAGCCGGAGCCGCAGGGTCATCACGGCCGGCCGGCGAGCGTCCGGCTGACGCTGCCGCCGCTCGCGACGGTGTGGCTGCGGCCCGCCTGAGCCCTGCCCCGGGCAACGACGTGCGTGCGCGTCTGTCGGTCGATCGCCGGCCGGTGCGTCGGCGGGTGAGGCGGGGATCGCCGCCTCACCCGCGCACCGCACCGGCCGTGCGCCGCGGTGATCACCGGGCGACCGGCATACCCTGCCGATCCCGCGTCACGCCGGAGGTTCTCCGAGGGTCGCTGCCAGCGCCTTCGGCAGGGGCCTGCTGTGCAGCACCCCCAGCCGCTGCGTCGCCCGGGTCAGCGCCACGTACAGGTCGCTGGTGCCGTACCGCGACGGCTCCACCACCAGCACGGAGTCGAACTCCAGGCCCTTGGACTGGCGCGGGTCGAGCAGGACGACGCTCCGGGTCAGGTCCGGCTCCGCGCCCGCCGTCACCCCGTCCAGCCGGGCCGCCAGCTTGCGGTGCAGGTCGCGCGGGGCGATGACGGCGAGCCGGCCCTCGGCGGGGGTGAGTTCGCCGACCGCCTTGGCGACCGCGCCGGGAAGGTCGTCGGTGGCGCGCGCCCACGGCCGTACGCCGGTCGACCGCACCGAACTCGGCGGCTCGAAGCCGGGCTGCTCCGCACGGACCACCGCCGCGGCAACGTCCATGATCTCGGCCGGGGTGCGGTAGTTGACGCCGAGCCGGGTGTGCTCCCAGCGGTCCTCGACATACGGCTGGAGGATCTTGGCCCAGGAGCCGACGCCGGCTGCCTCGGCGGTCTGCGCCGGGTCGCCGACCAGGGTCATCGAGCGGGTCGGGCTGCGCCGCATCAGCAGCCGCCAGGCCATCGGGGACAGCTCCTGCGCCTCGTCGACGATGATGTGCCCGAACGCCCAGGTGCGGTCGGCGGCGGCGCGTTCGGCGGCGCTGCGGTGGTCGTCCTCCTCGTGGCGTTCGGCGAAGCGTTCGGCGTCGATGATGTCGTGCGCGGACAGGACCTCGGAGTCCTCCTCGTGCTTGTCCTCGAACTCGTAGGTGCGGGAGGCGTACGAGACGTCCAGGACGCCCTGCGCGTAGGCGACCTGGGTCTCCCGCTCGCGGTCCGCGCGGGCCCGTGCCACCCGGTCGTCCTCGCCGAGCAGTTCGGCCGCCTCGTCGAGCAGCGGTACGTCCGCCACGGTCCAGGCCCGGGTCGCCGGGCGGCGGATGGCGGCCGCGTCGTCGTCGGAGACGTAGCCGACGGGGTCCGCGAGGAAGTCGGCGACCAGGCGCTGCGGGGTCAGGCGCGGCCACAGCTGGTCGATGGCGGCCCAGACCTCGGGGTTGTCGGCGAGTTCGTCGCGGATCTGGGTGATGTCGCTCGGGTCGAGGAGGTTGGAGCCGTCGTAGGGATCCGTGCCGATGCGTTCGGAGACCATGTCGGTGAGGGTGTTGAGGATGTGGCCCTCGAAGATCTCGCGGGCCGCGTTGTGCGGCAGCCGGGCGGCCCGGGTACGCTCGCGGGCCATGTTCACCAGGCCGTCGTCCAGCATCAGGATCTCGCGGTCGTGCCCGATCGCGATCACCGGATCGGGCAGCGCCTGCCAGTCGCGTACGACGTCGGCGAGGACGTCCGCCATGTCGGCGCGGCCCTTCACGGCCGCCGCCGCCCGGGTGTCGGTCGCCGTCGCCTTCACACCGGGGAAGAGTTCGCCGACCGTCGCCAGCAGCACACCGGTCTCGCCCAGCGAGGGCAGCACCTCGCCGATGTAGCCGAGGAAGGCGGGGTTGGGGCCGACGATCAGGACGGCCCGCTTGGCGAGCAGTTCCCGGTGTTCGTAGAGGAGGAAGGCGGCGCGGTGCAGGGCGACGGCCGTCTTGCCGGTGCCGGGGCCGCCCTCGACCACCAGGACCCCTCGGTGGGGCGCCCGGATGATCTCGTCCTGCTCGGCCTGGATGGTCTGCACGATGTCGCTCATCCGGCCGGTGCGCGCGGAGTCGATCGCGGCGAGCAGCACGGCGTCGCCGGTCGGGTCCTCGTGGCCGGTGCGGGTGGCGTCGCCGATGTCGAGGATCTCGTCGTGCAGGGCGGTGACCCGGCGGCCGTCGGTGGTGAGGTGCCGGCGCCTGCGCAGCCCCATCGGGGTGTGACCGGTGGCCAGGTAGAAGGGGCGGGCGACGTCGGCGCGCCAGTCGATGAGGACCGGGGTGCGCTCGGCGTCCTCGGCGCGCAGGCCGATGCGGCCGATGTGGTGGTTGGTGCCGGAGGTGAGGTCGATGCGGCCGAAGCAGAGGGAGCCGTCCACCGCGTTCAGCGCGGCGAGGAGCCCGGAGCGCTCGGCGACGAGGATGTCCCGCTCGAGCCGGGCCTGCATGGGCGTGTTGCCCTGGGCCAGCGCGTCGGTGACGGCGCCCTCGGTGTCGCCGCGCAGGGCGTCCACGCGCGCGTACAGGTCGTCGATGAATTCCTGTTCGCAGCGCAATTCACTGTCCGGAAAGTCGGCGTTTGACAATTCCACTCCCGCCCGCATATACTGTGCTCACTGAGCTTCTTTGCGACCTCATTCATGTGAAGTCGCGAACCATCGAATATACGCAGAGAAATCCCCCGAGCGCAATTGCTCGGGGGATTTCTTTGTGCTGTGGAGTCTCCGTCCGGTCAGCTCACCGGGCGCTCACAGGACCTCGTCCAGCTCCGCCAGCAGCCGGCGCTTGGGCCGGGCGCCCACCATCGACTTCACGGGCTCACCGGCCCGGAACACCATGAAGGTCGGCATCGACAGCACCCGGTACGCGTTGGTGGTCTCGGGGTTCGTGTCCACGTCCAGCTGCACCACCTTCAGCCGCTCGCCCTCCTCCGCGGCGAGCGCGGTGAGCACCGGCCCCATCTGCCGGCACGGCGGGCACCAGTCGGCGGTGAACTCCACCAGCACCGGCAGGTCCGCCCCCAGCACCTCCGCCCCGAAATCCGCGTCCGTCACCTCGGCCACCCCGTCCGCCTTGATCACCGTTCCTGCCCTCCCAGTTCGCACTCGGGCTCCGGACCCCCCGGAACCCGCGCCTCGGCGGCCAGCTCGTCGCGCGCCAGCTCGGCCCGCACGAGTTGCCCGGCGACCGTCTCCCGCACCGCCCGCAGCTCCCCGATGAGCGCGTCCAGCTCGTCCAGCTTGCGCCGGTAGACCGCGAGCGACGCCGGGCACGAGTCGCCCTCCGGGTGCCCGGCCCGCAGACACTCCACGAAGGGCCGGGTCTCCTCCAGGTCGAACCCGAAGTCCTGGAGCGTCCTGATCTGCCGCAACAGCCGCAGATCGCCCTCGTCGTACGTCCGGTACCCGTTGTCGCCGCGTCGCGCGGGCAGCAGCCCGCGCGACTCGTAGTACCGCAGCGTCCGGGTGGTGGTCCCGGCCCGTGCGGCCAGTTCGCCGATGCGCATACGTACGAACGTAAGGCTTGACGCCCACGTCAAGGCAAGAGCGGTTTCCGCTCGACCGGCGAGGTGAGCACGATCGACGTCGTGGTGCGCCCGAGGGCGGAGACGGCTTCGAGGACGCCCTCCAGGTGGACGGTGTCCCGGACGGCGACCTTGAGGATCCAGCAGTCCTCCCCCACCACGTGGTGGACCTCGGTGATCTCGGGGCGTTCGATCAGCTCGAGGGTCCTGGGGTGCTTCAGGTTGTAGCCGCCGTGCGGGTCGACCCGGATGAACGCCTGGATGCCGTAGCCGAGCCGGGCGGGGCTGACGTGTGCGCCGTAACCGCTGATGACCCCCGCGGCCTCCAGCCGCCGCACCCGTTCCGTCACCGCCGCCGGGCTCAGCCGCACCCGGCGGCCCAGCTCGCTGAGCTTGATCCGGCCGTCGATCTGGAGCAGTTCCAGGATCTGCCGGTCCAGCGCGTCGAAGGCCACCGATGTTTCGTCGGTGGCGGTCCGTGAATGCCGAGGTTCTTTCGGTGCGACGGCCGGAACTCCCATGGTTACCCCTTCAGCACTGGCGTGTACGCCGGGAGAATCATGGTCATGGAAATGACGCAGGAGGTAAAGGCCCGGGAGGTGGCGGCCCGGCAGGGAAATGCCCGAGAGGTTGCCCGTGAGGTATTGGTCATCGGCGGAAACCGCTATTTCGGAAAGCGGCTGATCGCGCGCCTGCTGGCCGCCGGGGACCGGGTGACGGTACTGAATCGCGGTTCGTCCGCGCCGCCTCCGGGTGCGACGCACCTGATCGCCGACCGCGACGACGAGAACGCGCTGAACTCGGTGCTCGGGTCACGCTCCTTCGACGTCGTCGTCGACCAGGTCTGCTACACCCCGCGGCAGGCGGCGATCGCCCGCCGGGTGTTCGCCGGCCGCACCCGGCGGTACGTGCTGACGTCGACGGTCGAGGTCTACGAGTACGAGGACTCCGTCGCCCTGGTGCGGGAGCAGGACGTCGATCCGCTGGGCGTCCGCGTCGATCTCGAACTCCCCTGGGACGAACCGGAGTTCCTCGACTCCCACTACGGCGAGGGCAAGCGGCAGGCCGAGGCGGTGTTCGCGGCGGAGCCGGCGTTCCCCCATGTGGCCGTCCGCGTCGCCCATGTGCTGGGCGGGGAGGACGACTTCACGGGACGGCTGGAGCACTACGCCTCGCGCATCCGCGCGGGTGAGCCGATCACCGTGCCGACGGCGAACCGTCCGGCGACGTACATCCATGTCGAGGAGATCGCCGACTTCCTGTTCTGGACGGTGGGCCAGGACTTCACCGGCCCGGTCAACGCGGCCTCGCACGGGACGCTGACCACGCACGACCTGTGCGAGGCGGTGTCCGCGCGGGTAACCGCCGGCCGGGCGGTGTTCCGGGAGGTCGAGGTCGGTGAGGTGTCCCCGCTCTCCTTCCGCCGCTTCTACGGCATGGACAACACCCGCGCCACCCGGCTCGGGTTCACCTTCGGCAACGTACGGCAATGGCTGCGGCGCGCGGCCGACGAGACCCTGGGAGAGGTGAACTGACATGCGTCACCGCACCCTCGGCGGCATCCGGGTGAGCGCGATCGGGCTCGGCGCGATGCCGCTCTCCATCGAGGGCCGCCCGGACCGGACCCGCGCCCTGGCCACGGTCCACGCGGCGCTGGACGCGGGCGTGACCCTGCTCGACACGGCCGACTCCTACCACCTGCCGGGCGCGGAGCCCGGCCACAACGAGCGGCTGGTGGCCCACGCGCTCGCCACCTACGGCGGTGGCACCTCCCGGGTGCTCGTGGCGACGAAGGGCGGCCGGGCCAGACCGGGCGGCGGCGCGGCGGACTGGACGGTGAACGGCGATCCCCGCCATCTGAAGGCGGCCGCGGAAGCCTCCCTGCGGCGGCTCGGTGTCGAGGCGATCGGGCTGTACCAGCTGCACAAGCCCGACCCGGCGATCCCCTTCGAGGAGTCCGTGGGCGCGCTGCGGGACCTGCTCGACGAGGGGAAGATCAGGCTGGCCGGCCTCTCCAACACGGACACGGACCAGATCCGCCGGGCCCACGCGATCCTCGGCGACCGGCTCGTGTCGGTCCAGAACCGCTACTCCCCCGCCGTCGGCGACAGCGAGCCCGAACTGCGGCTGGCGGCCGAACGGGGACTGGCGTTCCTCCCCTGGAGCCCCCTGGGCGGCATCTCCCGCAGCTCCCTCGACGGGCCCGCCGAGCAGCCTCCCGACACCCTCGGCACCTTCCACGAGCTGGCCCTCGAACGGGGCGTCAGCCCCCAACAGCTCTGCCTGGCCTGGCTCCTGACCCGCTCCCCCACGGTGATCCCCATCCCGGGCGCGAGCCGCCCGCAGTCGATACGCGACTCGGCGGCGGCGACCGACCTGACACTGACCGAGGAGGAGCTGGACCGCCTGGACGAAGCGGTGCGACGGCACCGGCAACGGCCCCGGCAGCGCTCCGCTTAGCGG
>NZ_JBHVYO010000098.1:0-11559 GCF_042880655.1 Streptomyces sp. NPDC058295 | reverse complement strand
CCTCATAAGCCGCAGACTCACTCGCGAATCCACCCTGAACTGGCGCGACACCTGAACCTCGAACCAAACAACCTCTGCGGGACAAAACACTCTTTTAAGCCTCGGCCGCAGCCTCTGCATCGCCCGCTGCGGGCCTCGACGGGACTGCCCTGCCACCGTTTCCGCACCGCAGACGCCTTGTCCGGCCGGCGACTCAGCGACGCCGTTCCTCGGGCCACGGCCGGAACTTCCGACGCCCCCAGTCCTGCGCCTGCTCCGTCATACGGCGGCGCAACCACACCATCCACAACCCCAGCGGCGTAGCCACAAGGGCAGCCAGCAGGGCGGGGCCCCAGCCAATTCCACCGTTCGCGAATCGGATCAGGACCGCCAGCAGTCCGTAGAGCGCCAACGCAAGGCCCGCATTCTTCATCCACTTCGGCATACCGCCCAGGTACCCCCGATTTCGTCGAACACCTTCGCATGTGGTGACCCGCCTGGCCTATCCCGTAGATCCGAACAACGCTGGCCAGAGCGGTAGTTCACCCACGAGCCGGTCACCCGCGTTTTATCAGGGCGCGGCAGCCGCAAGACTTCGCCCGGTGCTGAACCGCTTGCCGGTCAAGGCGCCCGGCTGGAGGACATCCGGACCGCAGGGCGGTTCTGAGCGTCGACACCGCCGCTGGGTCCGCCACACGCGCTACTCGCGCCAGGACCCGGCTGGCCCGGTCACCGGGCGGGTGAGGACGCTCGTAGAGGCGTCGTGCTGCCTGGGACGGAGGGGCGTGGAGAGCCGGTACGTGCTGTTGCCGCCCGGCATCGGCTGGTAGCCGTCATAATTGGGAGCATGCCCGTGCCACCGCAGTACCCAGTGCCCGCGCCGTTCCATGCCGGTGCTGGTGCCGTTGCGAGTGCAGGCTCCGGCGGCACCGATCTGGAGTTGTACCGGGAGAAGTTCCGGCGAAGGCTGCCGGATTCGCTGGATGAGCTGCATGGGCCGACAGCAGGCGTCGTGGAACCGCCTGGCACCGTGGTCTGGTCGGGGCTGCGTGCCTTTGACCTCGCCAATGAACGTCCGCGGATGAGCCTGTGGCGCACTGTCCTGGCCGAGGGTATGCGCAAGGACCTATGTGATCTCCTGAGCCGTGACATTCTCCTGCGGTCGTGGCCCACCTTTCGGATCCTGGTGTCGACCACGGTCCGCGGTGTGTGGGAGGAACGGTTTTCGGAGCTACGGGCGATGGCCGACGTACCTCCCGCTCAGCCCCCGGCCCGGCAAAGGCGCACCAACGAGGGTCCGGCGGCCGCGTGAGGCTTCCCGATCTGCACGCCCGCCTTCTGGCGGACGTCCTGGCCATCGGCTCCCCGTACCCCCTGGTGATCACCGGCGGCTACGCCGTCCAGGCGCACGAACTCCTCGCCCGCCCGAGCCAGGATCTCGACGTCGCCACCGAGAACCCCGCACCGATGGACGAGATCGTCCACACCCTCACGGATGGGCTCACCGAACGTGGCTGGCACCTCGAGGTGATCGAAGTCGCCCCGCTCTCTGCGCGCCTCAACGTCATCGATCCCCGCTCGCAAACCCTGGAGACTCAGGACAGCGACAGCGGAACGCGGATCGCCGGGAGGAATTCGTCCTTGCCATGCTTGATGCGGACTTGCCCCAGATGGTCAAGGTCCTCTTGTACGAGCTGGCCTCGCGGATCGATCTGAGCCTTTCAGACTGGCACCTCCACAACCACCGAGTCCGGTTCGAGGAGGATGAGCTGGCTCGATGCATTGGCCTGGATGAAGAGGCAGCCGATCTTTGCCGGTACCTGGCCATCGAAGCGAACTGGTTGGTCGAAGTCGAGGAAGGCGTGGTTGATCTGCGCACACCTCACGAGGACTGGGATCTCTACCTCGGGGCGCTCAGCGACCTGAAAGAACCGATCGAGGACGAGCGCACGTATCGCAGCAAGCTGGAAGCGTTCATCGCGGACATCGACCAGATTGCCCGTACACCGATGATCTCTGGGCATGCCCTCAAGGAGGCCATGGTCAAGGTGATCGGGCACACCTATGGCCCCTGTGCATCGGCGGCGAGTTCTCGCAGAACAGCCATGGACTCGGCTCGGGAGAGGTGAGGACGAAGCTGCGGGCGCTCCGCCCATCGGCGACGTAGCCGGAGTTCAAGAGGCATCCTTCCCTGGTGCGTTGGCTGGAGCGACGTGACACGGAGCCCCGGCCAACGGCTCCGCTCCAAGGCGTTCACGGGTGCCATGGACAGCTTCGCAGTTGCCTCCGGCTTCGAGGCCAGTGGTCGAACCCGCTCAGCATCGGCGTCAGCTCCTGACCGCACCCGCACAGCGGGCAAAGCCGCGTCCCCGGTCCTCCGCGACGTTCGACGCGTGCTCCCCATCGAGCAGCAGCGCGACCACGTCATGCGTCATGCCTTCCCCACAGGCCACAGGCCACGGGCTACCAGGCGAGCAACGCCTCGCTCACCCGGCAGCCGGGCTATACCGCTTCCCGTCAGCCGATCACTGCTAGCACCTCCAACTCGCACCGATACCGTCGCTCGGGGCGGAGGGCGCCTGTGCCGTGGGCGTGGATCAGGGCTCGCCGGGGTAGACGGCACCGACGACGCCGCGTCAGTATCCGCTCGGGGAGTCACCATCGCCAGCCGACTTGCTCCGTCCGGGTGAATCGTGGGGTATGCCGGTTATCGGTGTGGCTCGCGGGAATGATGGGTCCCGTGATTCCTGGGCGGCCCAGATGCTGCCCGGTTCGAGATATGCGTTCGCTCATCGGCGGCGCCGGGAGTCGGGCAGATAGGCAGTCCGACCTCTCGCGACGGGCTTTGGATGTGTCTCTGCCTGCCCGCATAACAGGCCTCGCGATCAACGCATTCGGACGACAGCGACCCGACGGAGGCATTCCATGTCCCTGGACCAGCGGGAAGAAGAGACAACGACGACGGTGCCGGCGCCGCCGTGTGGCGACCCGAACGACGGCGACGAGTACTTCCTCTGGACGGAGGTGAAGAAGTTCGTTCCGTGCGACGGCCACCGGTCGGTTGTGGCGCATGGCAGTGCTGGGAGCAGCAAGCACTATCTGCTGGTACCCACCGCCCGCGTGAGGGGCATCGAGTGTGAGTGCATACAGGGTGGCTGGGACTACTGGCAGGACGCAATAGGCGTGATCCCCGAAGCTTTCAAGGATTCGCCGGTGTCGCCGATCCAAGTCGGTCTGGGCATCAACTCGGCGTACGCCCGCAAGCAAGAACAACTGCACATCCACATAGCACCGTTCTGGCAAGGCGCCCAGGACAAGCTGGAAATGGAAAAGAGCAAGGGCATCATTACTGACGTGTGGGCTAAATGGCCGGTCTCCATAGTCCAGATCGGTACCAAGGAAAATCCTAATGACCTGCGCCAGTACCGAGTGATCCGGACTGGTCAGATCACGAGCAATCTCTTCGCCGCCCTGAAGTCCTATGTGCAGCCGACCAGCATGGCTGACGAGACAATGATCCTGATCCCGCAGAAGAGCGGCGGATGGTACGTGCTGAACAGCGACGAGCGGTTGAAATCCCCTGCGGGCTCCAGTACCTGCGACCATCTCCTCGTCTACAGCTGACGCGATCGAGGCAGCAATGGGCGGGGGTGTGAGCGGCCTGTGGGCTGCGGCGAGTACCTGCACAGCGCCTCTGCGCGACCTCTTCGACCTTGCTGCTGGCTGCGTCAGGGCCTGTCGCAGAGCGTAGCCGCAGCTGCTGCGGAAGCGTCGGAAGCCAGGGCCTGGAGACCGGTGTCGGGAACGGCTCGGCTGCACCGCACACGCGGCCTCCCACGCTGGCACAGCGTGGCGCCGGCGGCCGGGGGGCCCGGGCCCGGGGCCGAATGAGCAGTCGGCGGAGGTGGCGGGAGCGCTCATGCGGCGGGAGTGGTCACCGGAGGACGTGGTGGCGTCCTGGCCACCCGTGGGTGGTGACTGGGGCCTGGTGGCGAACAAGTCCGGCCCGACCTGCCTCGGTTCCGCACCGGCCTTGAGTTTTTGGTGATCTCCGAAACCCTCTACGACGACCGTGGCCTGGCGTACATATCAAACAGTCAGGTCCACGACAACAACGCACCCTCGGGCACCCTCGCCAACACCTACCCCGGCTCCGTCCCCGCCTCCACCGAGACGGTCTTCGACGCCGCCGGCCGCGCCACTGAATCCATTTTCCGGGTCTACGACCAGGAAAAGTGGCGCACCAAGACCGACGCGCAGGGAGACCGCACCGCCGTCACCGCCGCCGCAGGCGGCATCGGCACGCTGACGCTCGTCGACGCCCGCGGCCGGGTCACCGAGCGCCGTGAGTACGGCGGTCCGGTCCCGGCCGGCAGCGACTACACCCGCACTTTGTACGAGTACACCGCCGGCGGGCAGATCAAGAAGATGACCGGCCCCGACGGGGCAGTGTTCGCGCGGCTGCTGCCTTGGCCTGTTTGGAGTCGCGACCGTGGATACGCCAGCCGCCTTCTTCCCCGTCCAGGTGCACCATGTGGCCCGGCCAGCGGGCGGTGATCTTGACCGGCGTCCGGTTGCTGGCTCCGCACGGACCGAGGAACCGGCGGCGTCCGAGTCCCAGCCGGGTCAGATGCCGTGTGACGGTGCGGCGGTTACCGGGTAGCCAAGCTCGGCCAGCTCGTGGGTGATCCGCTGCGCGGACCGCTTCTTCTGGCGTCGCCAGGATTCGATCTTCTCGATGACCCATGCCGGGGTCGCATGCGGGATGTGGCGTGGGGTCGACGGACGGTCGAGCAGACCGAGGTCACCATGACGGCGCCACCGGTTGACCCACTTCGAGGCGCACGCCCGAGAGATGCCCATCTCGGCGGCGACGTGCGCGACCGGGCGGGCGCGGCAGCGTTCGACGAGGCGACGTCGGCCTTCGATGGTCAGTGGTGCGTTGCGGTGCGGTGACGTCATCGGGCGATCGGGGCGGTGCCGGTCGCGGCGATGGACAGGTCCCACAGCCGTGCGGCTGCATCGGGGTCGATGGCGTAGGCGCGGACGCCGCCGTCGGCCATGGACGCATCGGGGGCGGAGATGCCGGCGATGTCGCAGTCCTCCAGGTAGAGGCCGCCGCAGTCGGCGAGGAGAGGGGAGGTGGCGGCCCACAGGCCGGTGGCGGCGCCCTGGGAGGGGGTCTTGAAGTCGGTGGCGATCACGTTGCCGTGCTCGTCCACCCACCCGCGGTCGATCTGTTCTTGGAGTGCCATTTCCCGCTGCAGCCCGGTGATGATCTTGCCTGGATGAAGTGAGAAGGCCCGAACGCCGTCACCGCACCCGAGCGTGTCGAGGTGTACGGCGAAGAGGGCGTTGGCGGTCTTGGCCTGGCCGTAGGCCAGCCACTTGTCGTAGCCGGTGCGGAAGTGCGGGTCGTGCCAGCGGATGTCGGTCAGGGTGTGGCCGGCGGAGCTGTTGACCACGACGCGTGCACCGTCGGCGGCGGCCAGGAGCGGGTAGAGCTCGCAGGCGAGGGCGAAGTGCCCGAAGTGGTTGGCGGTGAGCTGGCCCTCCCAGCCGGGTCCCACGCGCCGTTCGGGAGTGGCCATGACTCCGGCGACGGCCATGAGCAGGTCGAGCCTGGCCAGGGAGTCGCGGATGTGTGCGGCGGCGGCCCGCACGCTGGCGAGGTCGGTCAGGTCCATGGGGATGACCTCGCAGCCCTTCACATTCGCGAGTGCGGCCCGCGCGATGTCAGGCCGGCGCGCCGGAATGATGACGCGGGCTCCGGCGGCCGCGAGGGTACGAGTGGTTTCCAGGCCGAGCCCGGAGTAGCCCCCGGTCACCACGGCGTTCGTGCCGGACAGATGGAGGCCCGCGGTGACGTCCTGGGCAGTGCTGGTGGGGGAGAAGGGCGAGCCGAGCGGCTGCTGCTCAATGCTGGTCATGCCGTCGAAGCTACAATCTAGAGCGAGGTCTAGATCAAGTCCTAGACTGCGACGCATGGCTAGCACCGAGACTCCTGCAACACCACTGAGCATCGGCGACGTGGCCGAGCAGACCGGATTCAGCGTCCACGCGCTGCGCTTCTACGAGCGCGAGGGACTGCTCGTCGGACCGGTCCAGCGAACCTCCGGAGGCCGACGACGGTACAGCGCGCTCGACGTCGACTGGCTGCTGATCTGCGTCAAGCTACGGGAATCCGGGATGCCGCTGGCCGACCTTAAGCAGTTCGCCGAGCTGGTGCGGCACGGTCCGGGAAACGAGGCGGAACGCCTGCAGCTTCTCGAAGCCCACCGGCGGCGCGTCGACGCACAGATCCAGGCACTGGAGGAGTGCCGGTCCGTCATCACCTGGAAGGTCGGCGTCTACGCCGACCACCTCGCCCTCGGCAAGGCCGAAGGACTCTGGGACCCCACGACCTGAAACCTCACGGCAGCGTCAGCAACCTTCTGCCCCGCAACACCTAGGCGCTTCTTTTGGATCTTCCCCCGGAGGGTTCCCGGCGGCCGATAGAGTGCGCGCCGTGGGCATACCCGGCTGGTTCGTCTGGATTTTTCTCGTTCTGTTCTTATGGCAGGTCCTCGGTCTCTTCCCCGTCATCCATCGACTGCGGGAAGCCAACTCCGCGCTGCGTTTCAAGGCACGCCTTGACCTGCTGGAGGTCGTCGGCTCCCTGCTGCTCTTCGGCGGCAGCCTGCTGAGTTTCATGGTGGGGGAACCCTGGTTCTGGCTCGGCCTCGCAGGCTTCCCGCTCCTGACCGCTGTCTACGCCGTGAAGGGTGTCCACTGGCTCCGCGCCCGCCGCCACCCCACGGCCTGATCCAAACGACGGGGCCTAACCCTGGGGCCTGGAATCGGCTCAGCACCTCACCTCACGCCGCCTGAGGACGCCGCACCGCGGGGCGCACAACGGGCCGCTCGCCGCCCGGACCACTCGCGCCCGCCGCCCCCGTCAGGCGTGGGGGTCGCCAGGTACGGCCGATGGCGGGCGGTGCAGGAGCGGTGTGCGCTCGGGAATCGCCGTGCGCTGCGCGGGGGCGGGCCGGTGGGTGACGCCGGTGTCGCGTGCAGCCAGAGCACGTACGCCACGGAGGCGATCTGGGCGTCGGTCAGGTGCAGGACCCACCGCTTCACACGGTGGTCGCAGCACGCGGTGCGGACCTCGTCGGGGAGAGGCCGTCGGCGAGCGGCCGCCGCAGGCGCGCGCCGAGGCTGACGGCCTGCCACAGAGCGGCCATCTGGGACAGGCACAGCTCGACCCGCTGGCGTCCCGGTCCGGGACCGCCGGTGGGTGCGGTGTGCCGGGGGCGGGAGGCGGCGTCGAGGAGGAGGTCGTGACCGTCGGGTGCCAGGCGGGCCGCCCACCTCACGGGGCGGCCTTCCCATGCGCAGAGCGCTGCGCGTTCCTCCCGGTCGGCGAGTTCGATGAGGCCGCGGTCGGCGAGGTTGAGCACCCGCTGTGTCACGGGTGCCAGCACCGCATCCACCACCCAGCCGTGCTCCGCCCCACGGCGGCGCGCCTCCACGGTCCTCAGCAGGTCGAGGGTCTTGTCGTCGGCGGCCATCGTTTCCCTCCCAGCATGCCCGTCCTGGTACGGCTCAACCGGCGCCGGAGCGCCGGCGTGACGGCCGGCCAGCGGCTGGGGTGTTACTCACTTTCGGGTGACGCCCGGCGCGGGGCGGGGCGGCGCACCCGGGTGAGCGGTCAACTCCCGCAAGGGCCCGCAACCTGCCGGGGCGTCAACATTGCGAATGCGCGGCATAAATGGACGATGCATGTAAGAGTCACAGAAACATAGGCCGTGATTCCTCCCCAACTGCCGTACGGGTTGGACAGAGTGTGAGTGCGCGGCCGGGCCGGCCGCCACCCGCACACCGCACCTACTTTCCGCAGCGGCCGAGACGGCCGCTTCTGGGAAGGTGCCCGCACCATCAGGGGGACTCCTCGACCGCTTCTGTCGCTGCCCGCCGTCTGGCCGCCGCCGCACTCGCCGCCGGAGCCCTCGTCTCCGTGGCGGCGCTGCCCGCGACCGCAGCCGACCACGCCCGCCCGCACCACCCGCAGGTGGAGATCTCGGACGTGCAGTACGACTCCCGCGACGCGACGACCGCTCCAACCGCTCGCTGAACAAGGAGTGGGTGGAACTGACGAACACCACCCGCAACGCGGTCAACCTGGACGGCTGGACCCTGAGGGACGAGTCCGGCCACACGTACACCTTCGACCACTACCGCCTGGCCGGCCGCGCCACGGTTCGGATCCACACCGGTGAGGGCCGCGACACCCGCACCGACCTCTACCAGGACCGCCGCGCCTACGTGTGGAACAGCGACCACGACATCGCGACCCTGCGCAACGACCACGGCTGCTTCGTCGACGACGAGTCCTGGGGCCACCGCCGCGGCGGCCGCCACTGACCCGCACACCGGCCCGCAGGAGCCGCGCGGCGGCTCGGCAGACCTGACACACCCCGGGCGGCGTGCCCACCCTCTCCAAGGGCGGGCACGCCGCCCGGCGTCATGCGCCGGCCACGGTCACTGCGGCACCTGCTTGTAGCTGACCGTGGTGTCAGGGCAGGCCTCCGCCAGGCGGGTCAGTGCGTCGCGCTCGGCAGGGTCGGCGGGCAGCTGCCAGCGCAGCTTGGTCGCCACCCACGCCCCGCCGTACTCACACCGGTAGCCCTCGACGGGCAGCCAGTCCGCGGGGTCCTTGTCGCTCTTGAAGCGGTTGGAGCTGCCCGAGACCGCGAAGTCCCACCTCGGTATCCGTTGCGTCCCGCAGCTCCAGGTCCGCGATGTCTGCAGAAGAATTTCCGGCGGCGTGTAAAGAATCGGCTGCCCGTGGGTCGCTCAGAGTGCGTACGGCCGCTGCTTCACCGCGAGGCGCTGGGCCGCAGACTGCGTAAGGGAGTCGGTGACCTGCCTGGAGGCCAGCACAGGCAGACGCGCTGCCGTCGATGGCTCCGAACCCGACGTCGAAGCGCGGCATCAGCTAGTGTCCCGGCCTGAGAGCGCAGTGAATCTTCTCCGGACGCACGGAAAATTTCGGTGCGTAGGGCTGTGACCTGGGCACTGCAATCCTTCTTGCGCTGGCTCATGCCGGTTCGGGTGTGCCGGGTCTTCAGTGTCGGGTGGTGGGGGGTCAGCGTTTGACGCGGTTCCGGACGGCCAGGACCGCCAGGCCCAGAAGGACGGGCTCGGTGACGCGGGACGCCATCTCGATGTAGGTGCCGGCGGTGGTCAGGTCCTGGCCGGAGGAGCGGAACACCACCGAGTTGAGGGTGACGTTCAGGGCCTTCTCGAAGTGCTCGCCGCTGAAGCTGTCCCCTGTGGGGTTTTGCGGGTCAGCCTTGTCGATCTCGAAGGTGACCTTGCCTCCGCCAGGCGGCACGGTGCCGGTCGCTTCCTGCTTCGGGGAGTCCTTTGGGAGCCCGAAGCCCATCAGCAGCATGATGGTGACGAGCATGGCGGCAGCGAGCCAGCCCAGGGCTCGTGAGGCGCGCAGTCCGTAGCCGGAGAGCAGCCAGTAGCCGTGCAGCAGTCCGCGTTCGGCCCGGGTGGTGCCGAAATGGTCGTGGCGGCGCATCTCCATCTCGCCGTAGTAGAAGTCTGCTGCTCCCGGCTCGTTCTTGCTGTCCTCGAACGCCTTGCGCAGCGCCCGGTACACCGGCGCCAGCTGCGCCGGCCCGACGTGCCCGGTGCCGGAAGCCGGCGCGCTCCAGCCCGGGACTGATGTCGGCTGGCTCGCGCGCCAGTGGTGCTCTTCGGCGAGCGTGCGGCGCTGGGTGAACTGCACGGGGCGCCCGTGCCACCAGCGCGTACCGGGTGGAACCGTGCCGAAGGAGCAGGTGCCCTCCAGGCGCAGCTGGTCCAGGTGCATGGTCCCGGTGAACAGGCATCCTGCGAGGACCAAGTGCGCCGCATCCACTCCGCGCAGCGAGACTATCCGCACCGCGGCGTCGGACGCGGCGGCAAAAAGCTCTTCTGCCACCTGTCGGCCGTCGTGGAGCACGAATGGATCGGGCTCTGCCGCGATGGAGAGGGGTACTCGAAGACTGCATGGGCGAAGTCCACCGTGGCGAACCGCAGGCGCATCTCAGCCGTTGAGGACCAGCGGGCCCGCCGGCACTCCAGGCGGCGCGCGGCAAACGAGAGGATCACCGGGCCGCCGAACAGTGCCCCGGATAATGTGACCTGCCCGGCGCACACCAACGGCCCGAGGCTTGACGCTGTCTCGAAGGCTGTTGACTCGAACCGGGCGTCGCGCTTGAAGGTCGCCGACTCGAACGCGACGCCGCCCTTGAAGGTCGCCGACCCGAACCCGACGTTGCCCTCGAAGGTCACCGACCTGAAGCCGGCGTAGCCCTCGAAGGCCGCTGCTCCAAACCCGGCATAACCCTCGAAGGATGCTGACCCAAACCCGGCGTAACCCTGAAATGCCGTCGAATCGAACCCGGCGCCACTCTCGAAGGTCACCGAATCGAACCCGGCGTCACCCTTGAAGGTCGCCGACATAAACCCGGCGTAGCCCTTGAAGGTTGCCGACCTGAACCTGGCTTCGCCTTGGAAGGTCGCCGACTCGAACCGGGCGTCGCCCTCGAAGGTCGCCGACTCGAACCGGGCGTCGCTCTCAAAGGTCGCCGACTCGAACCGGGCGTCGCTCTCGAAGGTCGCCGACCCGAACCAGACACCGCCCTCGAAGGTCGCCGAATCGAACCCGGCGCAGCCCTGGAAGGTCGCCGACATAAACCCGACGTTTCTCTCGCAGGTCGCCGAATCGAACCAAGCGTCGCCTTGGAAGGTCGCCGACCCGAAGTCGGCGTCGCCCTTGAAGACCGCCGCCCCGAACCAGGCGTCGCCCTCAAAGGCCGCCGCCCCAACCCGGCGTTGCCCTCAAAGATCACCGAACCGAGCCCAGCGTTGCCCTCGAAGGTCACCGAATCGAACCGGGCGGTACCAAGACGGTGGTGCCCGGTGGCTGGGTCGTGGAGGACGGCGAGGAGGGCATCGAGAAGGGGTTCGGTGAAGGTGGTGCCGCGGTGGTCGATGTCGGTGCCTGGGGTCAGGCTGGCCAGGTAGGTGTCGCGGTTGGCGGCGTCCAGGTGAGCGAGGCACGCGGTGTGGCCGGCAACGTGGATGCCGCGGCAGCCGACGGGGTCAACCGGGCTGGTGCTGCGGCCACAGTGTGACCACTCAGGCGGAGTTGAGGACGGTGCAGGGCTCGGATGCGGCATACCCGAAGGACGATGGAACACGGCCAGCGGTTGCCGACACCGGTGGAACCGCCGATCGATCTGGCTTCCCGCCGGAAGCCCTGATCTTTCCTGCCTGCCCTCACGGCGTCGCACCCCAACCGGTGCGGTGCCACTTCTGTGTCGCCGACGGACCGTTTGTCCAAGCAGAGTGGGCCAAATCGTCCAAGCTGCCTTGAACAACCTGGTGCAGCGCTCTCGGGAGAGGTGCCAGCTTGGGTAGCTCACGGCGCAGACAGGCGGTAGCACTAGGCGCTGTTTCTCGGATCTCCTGACGCGGGTGGGGTGTTGGGGTCAGGCTGACTGTATGGGTCGCGGGGATCTGACGAACGCGGAGTGGGAT
>NZ_JBHVYO010000097.1:0-12512 GCF_042880655.1 Streptomyces sp. NPDC058295 | reverse complement strand
CCGGGCGAATTCGCCCGGCGCGCCCCGCGCCTGCCGTGTCTGCCGTACCTGGCCGTGTCTGCCGTACCTGGCCGTGTCTGCCGTACCTGGCCTTATCTGCGGTGCGTGCCGCGCACGGTCCGTGCCGGCTTCCCGCCTGCCGCAGCCGCTCCCCGGGCGCGGGCCCTCAGTCCTCGAGGGCGTCGAACGCCTTCAGCAGCCGCCGCTGGACGTCGGTGATGTGGTAGTACGCGCCGAGCTTGTAGTACTCCTCGTCGGGCGACAGCGTGAGCCCGTAGACGAGGGTGCGCTGCTCGCCGACGTACGCGTACGGCGCCTTGGTCGCGTAGTTGTGGAACATCTCGATGTCGCCCTCGTCCGAGGAGGGCACCAGCGTGGGGTCGGTGCTGATCACGGCGAAGCACAGCCGGTCGATCCTGCCGGTGTCCCAGTTGAGGGTGGGGTAGACCGAGAACGAGCGCTTGCAGAACTCCAGCCCCAGCTCGGTGGGAACGTGCAGGCCCAGCTCCCGGACCAGGGCCAGGACGGACTCCGGCTCCAGCTTCTTGCGGTCGAGGTTGCTGAAGTAGAGGTTGACCTGCCGCTTCTTGTAGTCCATCGAGGTCATCTGGACCTTGTCCAGACCGTAGCGGGCGAACAGCTCGGCGTTCTCGGCCACCGCCTTCGGCATGGACGGGATGGCGCTCAGCTCGGCGACCCCGGGCATCTCGTCGGTGGGGAAGAACGCGTACGTCTTCTTGAAACCGCCGGTGACCTCGCCGTCGATGGCGAACAGCGAGACCGGAAGGTGCTTCAGGGTGTCCGCGAGCAGGTCGTCGACGGGGTGGCCGGTCGCCGGGAACAGACCCTTCTCCAGCACGGTGGCATACGGGTCGCCGTGGCTCACCGGCGCCGAAATGCTGAAGTCCAGCTCCGTGGAGCGGCGTCCGCTCGCCATGGAGAAGACGACCACGCCCTCGGTGAGCGTGTCCTGGAAAGCGGTCAGCAGCGGATAGATCTTGTCACGTGCGCAGTCCACGTCCAGCAGCCCGGCCGCTTCCTCCATGGCCGCGTACACGCGCTCGACATCAGCGGCTCCGGACATTGAAACCTCCACACCATCGATCTGACGGTCAGTCTGAATGGGATCCGTTCAGGGGCGCGCGGCACGCGGCGCAGCCGTTCATGGCCGTCCGTGCCGCTCCCCGGCTCCAGCTTCGGCCATGCCCCATGAGCATGGCTGGAGGATCGATTGGTGACGGCTTGGCGGGCGGACCTTCGGCCCGTAGGGTCGCGCACATCGGCGGCGACGTCGCCTGCCCTACGCCGTGCGGGCGACATCGGCGGGCGGCGCGCAAAAGCCGCCCCGCCAAGGGCTGTTCACCACACCTCACCGGTCGTCCGGTGACCGATACGGCCTGACGGGGCCGACGCCCGGCAGCCGGCCCCACACCGTGCGGTGCCCGGCCGGGCGACCACACCAGGCCATGGGAAAAGGGGAGTTCACTGATGACGGACGAGCCCGGCAACCCGGACGCGTGGCGCATCGCGGAGTTGGAGCGCGAGGTTCGCGAACTTCGCCGCACCAACGAGGCACTGCGGATGTACGTGGCCGACGAGCTCGAACTCCCGGCCGACGTCACCAGGGGTGTCACGCACGGCGGCAGGAACATGGCGGCCGCCCCGCCCCCCGGGCGGGTACAGGACGCCCGGTGGACCCCGCAGCGGTCGCCGCGGATTCCCGAACTGCCCTGCCCCGTCGTCGAGTTGCGTGCGCTGGGCCCGATCGAGGTCGTCGTCGGCGGCCGCCTCGCCGACCCGGGAGCGCCCAAGCAGCGCGCGCTGCTGACGCTGCTGGCCTCCAAGGCGGGCGAACCGGTGGCCGTCGACGTGATCGTCGAGGAGCTGTGGGCCGGGAACCCGCCGCCGTCGGCGATCGCCTCGCTGCGGGCGTACGTCGCCAACCTGAGGCGCATGCTGGAGCCCGGCCGCGCGCCCCGGACCCCGCCGATGGTGCTGCGCACCTACGGACGCGGCTATCTGCTGGACAGCCGGGCCGTCGAGGTCGACGTGCACCGTTTCAGCGAACGGGCCGTCGCCGGCTGGCAGGCACTGGACCGGGGCGACCCGCACCGCGCGGTCGACGAGTTCGAGGCGGGGCTGGCGCTGTGGCGTGGGCAGGCCTACGCCGAGGTGGCCGACACCGCCTGTGTGCGGCCGGACGCGGCACGGCTGGAGGAGCTGCGGCTGTCGGTGGTCGAGGGGCGCTGCGCGGCCCTGCTCGCGGCCGGGGCCCACGAGATCGCGGCAGCCGAACTCGAGGCGTTCGTCCAGGCCCATCCCCTGCGCGAATACGGATGCGAACTGCTGAGCCTGGCCCTCTACCGGGCGGGCCGGCAGGCCGGCGCGCTGGCGGTGCTGCGCACGAACAGGAAGCGGCTGGCGGACGAGTTGGGGATCGAGCCGCGGCCGGCGCTGCAACTGCTGGAGCAGCAGATACTCAACCAGGCACCGTCACTGGACTGGCGCCCGCATCCCGGAGCGGTCGCGAAGTCGGCCTGAGACAGGTCACCAAGTCGGTGCGAGGCGTGTCGCGAAGTCGGCTCGGGGCGACGGCGGTTGGGGATCGGTGCGGCTTGGGTCGCTCTTGCCTGCGGGCCGGTGTGTTCCCGACGCACGTCGCCGGCGGGCGGTGCGCTCTGCGGGCTCGGCCGCACGGGCCGCGGGGCCGCGGGCTCCGGCGACGCCAACCCGGCGCCAAGCCGGGGAACAGCGCGGGCCAATCAGCCCGGCCGAAGATGAGGGCCGCGGCAGCGGCCGAGCAGAGCGCCGTCCCGGCGGCGCCACCGCCGTCGCCCGGGACCGCACGCCGGCCTGACCGCCCTCCCGTCCCGACTCCGTGACGCCGCCCGCTGTGACGTCGCCCGGCGGGTGCGGGGTGGTCTTTCCGGGACCCTTGGCGCGGAGATGCCGGCCGTGTCACAATGCCGGCACGTCTTCCCTGCCCGAAATCCCGCTGTCCGTCGGCTGAGGTTTCGCCGCTGTGCGGCAGCCGCCTGTCAGCCGGCACCGTGCCTGGATACAGCGGGAGTTGCGGAAGCCGACGGTCCGTCTCTCGCCGGCCTTCACCGGTCGCAGCATGTCCGCGGCTGTCCGCGCGACGGGCTCCGGGCTGCGCGGCGAAAGCCCGCACCAGCCCCCCTCCCCCCTTCCCCGTGCGGGTTGCCGGCCGCTCCTGCCCTCCTTGCGGCCCCGCCCCGTCGCCGGACAGCCGGCGGAACAGCTGCCGGCGGGCAGTGGGTTCGCACGGCGGACGCCGGCCGCGCCATCGAAACGAGGCCTTCCGGCACGCTCACCGTCGGCTCGCACGGCGCCGGCCTGCCCGGAATCCGCCCTTCCGTATGGAGGGTCTACCGCTGCGCGCGCAGCCTGTACGGATTTTTTCCAGTGTCCCGCATCTCGCTTGCCGCCGGCTTGGCGTCGGCTTGGCCCCGGCTCCGTGAACAGAGGAGTGAAAAGTGCTCAAAGGCTCAGAGACGGTGAACGAGGAATTCGACCACGGCACGACGGCCGTCGGCTCCAGGGCGGGCGGCAGGCCCGCGGTCCGCGTGATTCCCGGGCAACGGCCGGCAGGCGGTGGCGGGGACACGCGCCGCATCGCCGATCTGGAGCGCGAGGTGCGCGAGCTCAGGCGGGCGAACGAGAAACTGAAGATGTACTTCGCGAAGGCTCTCGATCTCGACCTGCCGCTCACCGGTGCGGGCCGCGAGAGCAGGGGCCACGGCGAAGGCGCGGACGGTGATGCCGATGCCGCGTCCGTGGGCCGGACCGGGGTGCGGCCGCGGGAGACGCCGCAGGCGCCCGCGGCCGGGGTGGAGTTCCGGGTGCTGGGGCCGATGGAGGCCACTGTCGGCGGCCGGGCGGTGGACCTGGGGGCGCCGAAGCAGCGTGCCGCGCTCGCGCTGCTGGTCAGCCAGATGGGCCGGCCGGTGTCGGTCGATGTGATGCTGGAGGAGCTGTGGGACGGGCAGCCGCCGCCCTCGGGGATGACGTCGCTGCACGCGTACGTGGCCAATCTGCGCAGGGTGCTGGAGCCCGATCGCGCGCCGCGCACGCCGGCGACGGTGCTGCGCACCCGCGGCCGGGGCTATCTGCTGGACGGCCGCTTCGCGCAGGTCGACGCCCGTCGCTTCGGCGAGCGGGCGACGGCCGGGTGGCAGGCACTGGACCGGGGCGACCTGCGGCGGGCACTGAGCGCGTTCGAGGAGGGGCTGGCGCTGTGGCGCGGGCAGGCCTACGCGGAGGTGGCCGACACCGCGCAGGTGGCTCCGGAACGGGTGCGGCTGGAGGAGCTGCGGCTGTCGGCCACCGAGGGCCGCTGCGCGGCGCTGATCGCTGTGGGCGCGCATGAGGTCGCCGTGTCCGAACTGGCGGCCTTCACCCGCGCCCATCCGCTGCGCGAATACGGTTGTGAACTGCTGGGCCTGGCGTTGTACCGGGCCGGACGGCAGGCCGACGCCCTGGCTGTGCTGCGCACCCATCACCAGCGGATGGCGCAGGAGCTGGGCATCGACCCGAGTCCGTCGCTTCAGCATCTGGAGGGTGAGATCCTGCGCCAGGCCCCGGAGTTGGGCTGAGGCGCGGGGCGCCTCCGCGTCCCCGTCCCCTTTCCTGCCGGGCCTCCCGGCGGATGCCGGAAGGCCGTGGCGGAAGGCTGTCAGCTGCTTTCGAGCGCGGGTTCGCGGTCGGGCTCGCCGGCCGGCGCCGTGGGGGTGCCGTCGTCGTGGCGCCCGAACAGTTTGCTGGGCCACCACATCCACCGGCCCACGTCCAGGGTCAGCGCGGTGACCAGCACCGAGCGGACGATCATGGTGTCCAGCAGCACGCCGAACGCCACCGTGAATCCGAGTTCGGCCGCGAACAGCAGCGGCAGCGAGGCCATCGCCGCGAAGGTGCCGGCCAGCACCAGGCCCGCCGAGGTGATCACACCGCCCGTGGCGGACAGACCCTCCAGTGCGCCGCGCCGGGTGCCGTGCTCCTCGGTGATCTCGCGTACCCGGGTGACCAGGAAGATGTTGTAGTCGACGCCCAGGGCGACCAGGAACACGAACGCCAGGAGCGGGAAGGAGGCGTCCGCCCCGGCGAAGTGGAACACGTGGTTGAAGACCAGGCTGCTCACGCCGAGGGCCGCGGCGAACGACAGCACCACCGTCGCCATGAGCAGCAGCGGGGCGACGACCGCCCGCAGCAGCAGCATCAGGATGAGGAAGACGACGAGGAGCACGATGGGGATGATCACCTTGGAGTCGCGGGCGGCCGCGTCCCGTGTGTCGAGGGTGATCGCCGCGTTGCCGCCGACCTGGGCGTCCGCTGTCCCGATGCCGTGGACGGCGGTTCTGGCCCGCTTGACGGTGTCCAGGGCGGCCGAGCTGCTGGGGGCGTCCTCGAGTTCTCCGGCCAGGAGGGCGTCACCGCCCTTGACCACCGGCGGCGCGACCTCGGCGATGCCGGGGACGTCGGCCAGTGCCGTCCTGACCCGCTCCGCAGAGTCGGCGTTGGTCACGACGTAGATGGGGTCGCCCGAGCCGGCCGGGAAGTGCCTGGCCTGGATCTCCTGGCCGACGGCCATCTGCGGTTTGTCGGTGAACTGGTCCTTGGTGGAGAGTCCGTCGGCCTTGAGCCCGAGCATGGCGACGGCCATGGCGCCCAGGACGACCGCGGTCCCGATCCACACCGTCCGCGGCCGGCCGGAGATGGCGGTGCCGACCCGGGTCCAGATGCCTTGCTTGGCCGCCTCGGCCGCTCCGTAGGCCGGCTTGACCGGCCAGAAGATCCAGCGGCCGAAGATGACCAGGAGGGCCGGCATCAGGGTGATCATGGCGAGCAGTCCGACGGCGATGCCGATGGCGCAGGCCGGCCCGAGCCCCTGGGTGGAGCGGAGCGTGGCCAGCATCAGCAGGGTCAGGCTGACCGCGACGGTGGCGGCGCTGGCGATGATCGCCGGGCTGCACCGGCGCAGCGCCTCGGCCATCGCCTCGTGCCGGTCCTCGTGCAGCCGCAGTTCTTCCCGGTAGCGCGAGGTGAGCAGGAGTGCGTAGTCGGTGGCGGCGCCGAACACCAGCACGGTCAGGATGAAGCTGGTCTGCGAGTTGACGGTGAGTCCGGCGTTCTTCGCCAGCAGATAGATCACCGCCTCCGACGCGCTCAGGGCGACGCCGGCGGTCAGCAGGGGCACCAGGGGCAGCACCGGGCTGCGGTAGGTGAGCAGCAGGATCACTATCACCACCAGCGCGGTGATGGCCGTCAGGCTGCCTCCGCCGCCGAAGGCCTCGATCGAGTCGGACGCGTGGCCGGCCGGTCCGGTGACATGGAATCCCAGACCGTCGGCGTCCTTCTTGCCGATGTCGGTCAGTGAGGTGACGACCTCGTTGATGCCGTTCCAGCCGGTCTTGTCCTTCTGCACCTGGACCACGGTCTGGATGGCCATGCCGTCGTCGGACTTCAGCGGTCCCTGCGGCCGGCCCACGACGCTGCTGTTGTCCGCGAAGGCCTCGGCGTCCGCTCGGGCCTTGTCCATGTCGGCGGGGGTGACGCCGCCGGGCCGGTCGTAGATCACGATCGCGGGCATGGTGTCGGAGCGCTGGAACTTGTCGGACCGTTCGACGACCTTGGTCGACTCCGCGTTCGCGGGCAGCCAGGCCGAACTGTCGTTCTTCTCGACGTCGCCGAGCTTGCCCGCGAGCATGCCGGCCGGGATCAGCAGGGCCACCCAGAGGGCGAGGACGACCCATTTCGCCACCCTGCCGCTGGGCAGGGAAGCAATTCTGCGAAGCATGTGTCACTCCTGAGCGATCACTCGATGTGTGAGGGCTTGTCGGGATCGGCAGCGATGCGGAAGACGGTGTCGAGGTCGCTGCCGGGACGGCGGGCGCCGGCGGTGAGCACGCGGGCGGCCTTGTCGCCGCCGAGGACGACCGTGATCCCCCGCTGCGGCGGGCCAGGCGTTTCCGGGACCACCGGCGGCGCCGGCGGCACCGGCCCGGTGTGGGTCACCGCGGCGGCGGCGCCGAGGGCCACGACAGCCAGGTCTCCTGCGACAGGTCCTCGGCGTCGGTGACGGTGCCGAGCAGGGTGGAGACGAGGGAGAGGAAGGGGCCGCCGCCCTCGGTGGACGTCTTTGCCGCAGCCCTTGTCAGCGGATCCGGCACCGCTCCTGCGGGCCGCCCCGGGACAGGGCCGTTCTCGGGTCTGACGGGGGGTAGGACATCTTCGGACCTCTCCTTGCGGATGCATTCCGAACAAGGACCCGTCCGGATCCCGGAAATGTGACATCACCCCGCACGGTTGTGACACACGTCACGACCCCCGGGCTGCCGTCGCGCCGGCACCCGCCGGCCTCGCCGTCCCGGCCCGGCACCGGGCCGGCGCTGTCGCTCCGCAGCCTGTGCGGCACAGCCGTCCGCAGCCCTGTGCGGCACAGCCGCGAGAGTGCCCCGACCGGCAGGAGACGCAGTCCGGCGAGGCCGTCACCGGCCCTGCTCCGCGCATTCCGCTTCGGCGCCGCGCGCGGGCGCTCCGCGTAGGGCGACGGTGCCGCCCCGGGCGCCGGCCCGGTCGGCTTGCCGCCCACGCCCGGCCCGGTCGCGGTGAGCAGCGCGTGCCGGCCCCCGGCGCGGCCCGCGGCCCGACCGGGGGCTCGGACGGCTTCGCGCTGCTCAGCGGCCCGGAGGGCGTGGTGTCGTGCGGCCGCGCGGGCGCGGGGAAGTTCTCGGGCCCGATCGCCATGTCACATCCCGCCTGCCGGGTCTGTCTTATGAGCGACACCTCACGTCGGTCCGACACGAAAAGGAGAAGACCGTGGCAGTACAGAGCGCAGCCTCCGCTACCGGAGCAGCCGGAACCGAGGGGGGGAATCCCCGGCGGTGGCTCATCCTCGCCGTCATCTGCATCGCGCAGCTCATGGTCGTCCTCGACGCGACGGTGATGAACCTCGCACTGCCCTCCGCCCAGGAGGACCTGGGGTTCTCGGACTCCGACCGGCAGTGGGTCGTGACCGCGTACCTGCTGGTGTTCGGAAGCCTGTTGCTGTTCTGCGGACGGCTGGTCGACCTGATCGGCCGTAAGGAGACCTTCCTCATCGGGCTGGTCGGCTTCGCGGGCGCCTCCGCCATCGGCGGCGCTTCGAACAGCTTCGGCATGCTGGCGGCCTCGCGTGCCGGCCAGGGGCTGTTCGCCGCGCTGCTGGCGCCGGCCGCCCTGGCGTTGCTGGTCACGACGTTCACCGATCCGAAGGAACGGGCCAAGGCCTTCGGTGCCTTCAGCGCGGTCGCGGCCAGCGGCAGTGGCCTCGGGCTCATCATCGGCGGTTCGCTGACCTCCTCCCTGTCCTGGCGCTGGTGCATGTACATCAACCTGCTGTTCGTCGGCATCGCCGCGGTCGGGGGCGCGCTGCTGATGGCCCGGCAGCCCAAGACGCCCGGCGCCCGCCTGGACCTGCCGGGCGTGGTCGTGGGCTCGGGCGGGATGTTCTGCCTGGTCTACGGCTTCTCCAACGCCGCCACGCACAGCTGGGGCACCCCCTCGACGTGGGGCTTCCTGATCGCCAGCGCCGTGCTGCTGATCGCCTTCGCCGGCTGGCAGACCCGTGCCAAGCACCCGCTGCTGCCGCCGCGCATCGTCCTGGACCGCAACCGCGGCGGCGCGTACCTCACCATGCTGATCGCCGGCGCGGGCATGTACGGCATCTTCCTGTTCGTCATCTACTACATGCAGAGCACCCTGGGTTACTCGGCGATCAAGTCGGGTGTCGCCCTGCTGCCGATGGTGGCGACCACCGCGGTGGGTGCCAACGTGGGCAACATCAAGCTGATGCCGCGGTTCGGCCCCCGGCCGCTGGTCGTCGTCGGCCTGCTGCTCGGCTCGGCCGCCATGGTCTGGCTGACCGGGATCGACGCGGATTCGGGCTACGCGTCCGCCCTGCTCGGACCGATCATGATCGTGGGCGGCGGCATGGGCCTCATCTTCGCCTCGGCGCTGGGCACCGGCACCTCCGGTGTGGGACCGCACGACGCGGGGATCGCTTCGGCGAGCATCCAGACCGGACAGCAGATCGGCGGCGCGATCGGCCTCGCACTGCTCAACACGATGGCGACCAGTTCCACGACCGACTACATCGCGGACCACGCGCAGGGCCGGCCGACTGCGCAGCTGATCCACCTTGCGTCGGTCCACGGCTACGTCACGGCGTTCTGGTGGTGCGCCGGCATCTTCGCGCTCGGCGCCCTCGTCGGTGGTGTGCTGCTGCGCAGCGGCCCGCTGCCGGTGCCCGCCGCCGCGCCCGCCGGGAAGCCTTCGGAGCCCGAGACCGCCCGGGCCTGACAGCCCCGCCGCCCCGCCAAGCGCTCGGCGGGGCGGAGAAGAACCCGTGTATCCCGACCCTGGAGAACTCTGATGAGCGTGCGCATGTTCCGCGCGAAGATACGGCCCGAGAAGACCGCCGACATGGAGGCGGCGGGAAAGGAGCTGTTCGCGGCCATCGAGGCCGCCCAGCCGCAAGGCGTCCGCTACACCTGGTGCAGGCTTCAGGACGACGAGACCTACCTGCTCCTGGTCGACCTCGAGGACGACGCCGCCAACCCCCTCGCCGCCCTGTCCACCTTCACGGACGTGATGGCTGAACTCAAGGGCGACTGGATCGCCGAGCCGCTGACCATGGAGCAGTTGACACCCATCGGGTCGTACCGGCTCTTCTGACCCGCTCCCGCCCGGCCGGCTGCTGCCGCGCCGGCGGAACGGCGGCACACCGGGCTCCGGTTCCGGACGGCGACCTGCCACGGCCGCCCGTCCGCACCGGAGCCCCGGCCGTCTCCGTCACCCCTTCGCGCCGACACTCCCCCGGCTTCCCCGCTTTCCCGGCTCGCAGCGGCCTGCTGCCCGGGCCGCGCCCGCGTCTTCTCGATCCCGGGTCCGGCGCCGGGCGAGCGTGCTCAGTTCCTGCGGTGTGAGGTCGTCCGGCGGCCGTACACGGACGAAGATCCGGCCGGGGCCGGGGCATTTGCCCGCCGGATGCCGCGCCTGTGACCTGCCCGTGGACCGCGTCCGGGCCCGCGCCGCGCTCCTTCGGCCCCGGGCAGGGCAGGGTGAGGCCGCGGTCCTCGCCGTCGCGCAGCGCAGCGGTGTCAGGCCGCGGGCCTGCGCCATGGCGGTCGGCCGCGCGTCCAGCGGGTTCGCGGACCGGCCGACAAGCCGACGAGCCGACATGCGACGAGCCGGCGTCCGCCGGGCCCCTGACACCTGACACCTGGCGCTTGGCGCTTGGCGCTCGGCGCTCGGTGCTCGGCGCTTGGCGCTTGGCGCTTGGCGCTTGGCGCTTGGCGCTTGGCGGCAGTGTCGGTCCGCCGCGGGGTCGTTGTCGGCGGGTGGCCGTCTGCGGCGCAGTGGCGGCGGGTCGGGGCGGGGCCTGCCGGCGCACGGACCGGCCGCCCGCACCCGGGCGTCCGCACCCGGGCGTCCGCCCGAAGCCGCGTGACCGCCCGAGGCGAGGCCGCGTGACCGCCCGAGGCCGGAGCAGTCGAGTGGTGACGGGACCACGAGCCGCCCGGTCGGCACCGGGTCACGGACCAAGTCGCCGCCAAGCCCACGCCCATACGCTCGCCAAGCCCATGCCCCTACGCTCTCGACGGCACCGACAAAGTCCGCAGGCCGCGCGTCACGGGCCCGGAAGCGGCCTCACGGCAGCCAGGCGGCTTACCGGCAGGGTGTGCCGGCCCGGTACGCCCGGCGGCCCGGAAACCTTCCCCCGTGAAAGGGAACAGCGCATGGTCACTCGGCGGTCCTTTCCCGCCGGCGCGGGCGGGGCGGCACCGGCACCTGGCCGCGGCCGGGGGCGGTCCCGTGTCCGCCTCGCCCGGTCCTCACCCGGGGGCAGGCGGAACCGGCGGTGTCCCGCCCGGTGCGGCGACATCCGCCCTGGCTGATGCGCCGATGACCCGTACGACCCCTACGACCCGCACCACCTGTCCCACCTCGCGCAGAGCGTGCGGTGATCCTCGCGTAGCAGGGCATGCGAGCAGGGCCTCCCGGAGCCCGGGGGACGCCGAAAACACCCCGCGTCCCCGGGAAGCCCATGCCGTTGCCCGGACGCGCAGCCTGAGCAGTTCACAACCAATGGGGGCGAAATGGAAGACACGAACAAGGCGCCTGTTCTCATAGCGGGCGCCGGGATCGGCGGACTCACCGCGGCACTGAGCCTGCACGCCGCGGGCATCGACACGGTCGTGCTGGAGAGCTCCCGCGACATCCGGCCGCTCGGCGTCGGGATGAATCTCCTGCCGCACGGCGTCCGCGAGCTGACCGAACTCGGCCTCGGCGACGGCCTCGCCGCCCTCGGCGTGGCCACGGCCGAGCACGTTTTCTGCGACAGCGCGGGCAACCAGCTCTTCGCCGAGCCGCGCGGGCTGTCCCAGGGCTACCGCTGGCCGCAGTACTCCATCCACCGCGGCGAGTTGCAGATGCTGCTCCTCGAGCGGGTCCGTGAACGGCTCGGCCCCGACGCCGTGCGCACCGGCGTGCGGCTGCTGGACTTCACCGAGGACCCCGGCGCCGTGCGTGTCCGGGTGCGGGACCGCGCGCGGGACGCCGAGGAGACGCTCGAGGGCAGCGCGCTGATCGGCGCCGACGGACTGCACTCGACGGTCCGCTCCCGGCTGCACCCGAAGGAGGGACCGCTGTCCTGGTCGGGCCAGCGGATGTGGCGGGGCGTCACGGTGCAGGAAGAGCCCTTCCTGACCGGCCGGTCCATGGTGGTCGCCAGCGACGGCACCGCCTCGCTCGTCGCGTACCCGATCGGCCGGAACCGGGTGAACTGGGTGTGCCTGGTGCGGGTCGCCGAACCCGGCCCCCTGCCCGAGGACGGCGCCGTGGACACGGCCGACGACTACCGTGAGGGCCGCGTCGACGACGCGCTGTCCCACTACGACGGCTGGTCACTGGGCTGGCTCGATGTCCGCGAGCTGCTCAAGCGCAGCGAGCACATCCTCGAATACCCCATGGTCGACCGCGAACCGCTGTCCGCCTGGGGCCGCGGCCGGGTGACGCTGCTGGGCGACGCCGCCCACCCCATGTATCCCGCCGGCGCCAACGGCGCCTCCCAGGCCGTGCTCGACGCGCGGGTCCTCGCCCACGAGCTGGCGCGGGCGGGCGACGACACGCCGGCAGGGCTGGCCGCGTACGAGCGCGCCCGGGTGGAGGCGACCGCGAACGTCGTCCACGCGGGCCGCGCGATGGAGCGCGCCGCCGGGCCCGCGATGCTGGACCGCGGCCGGCTCGCCCAGATCATGGAGTTCTACCGCAAGATGGCCGACAGCGAAGTCGCCGAGCTCAACGCCCGGCCTTCCCTGACACCGTCCGGCACCGGCACCGGCACCGGCAGCGACGGCCGGGCGACGTCGTGACGTCGTACCCCGTCCGTCCGGGCCGGTAGCGGCCGCTCAGCCGGAACGGGGCCGGCCCGGGTCCGGGGCCCGGGCCGGCGC
>NZ_JBHVYO010000096.1:0-12552 GCF_042880655.1 Streptomyces sp. NPDC058295 | reverse complement strand
GCGGTGACCTGGAAGCCGGCCCGGGCGGCGGGCCGGTGGCCCGTCAGGCGGACAGCGCGAGGTGCGGCTCGTCCCCGCGCGCCGCAGGTCCGGCGCGCGGGCGGCACCAACCCGGCGCCAAGCCGGGAAATAGTGCGGGCCAATCAGCCCGGCCGATGATGGGGGCCGCGGCATCGGGCCGAGAAGAACGCCGTCCCGGTGGCGCCATCGCCGTGTTGCGGGACCGTATGGCGGCCGCGCCTCTTTCCCGTTCCGCCCGCCGCCCGGCCGCGGTCGTCCGTGATCGTCTGACGCCCTGCATGGGGGCCCTCACCTTATGGAAGGCCGAGTATGGAGGAAACCGAGGTTCCGGTTCTGATCGTGGGTGGCGGTGGCTGTGGCCTGTCCGCCTCCGTCTTCCTTTCGAACCACGGTGTGGGGCACCTGCTCGTGGAACGGCACGCGGACACGTCGCTTCTGCCGAAGGCGCATTACATCAACCAGCGCACGATGGAGATCTTCCGCCAGCACGGCCTCTACGACGCCGTGGTCGAACGCGCCTCGACCACCGACCGGTTCGGCCGGGTGCGCTGGCAGACCACGCTCACCGGCGACGGGCCTCTGGACGCGCGGGTGATCCACGAGATGGACGCCTTCGGCGGCGGCGCGCTGACCGAGATCTACGCGGCGGACGGTCCCGTCCTGCCCGTCAAGCTGCCGCAGCTGCGGCTGGAGCCGATCCTGCGACGGCAGGCCGAGGAGCGCAATCCCGGCCGGGTGCTTTTCTCCCACGAACTGGTCGCCTTCGCCGAGGAGGGCGAGCGGGTCGTCGCCGACATCCGCGACCGTGAGAGCGGCGAGGTCACCCGGGTCCGTGCGCGGTACGTCATCGCCGCCGACGGCGGCCGCACGCTCGGCCCCGCGCTCGGGGTGCAGATGCAGGGCGTGTTCAACATGGCCGACGTCACCACCGCGTACTTCTCGGCGGACCTGTCGAAGTGGTGGCAGGAGGGCTCCCTGATCACCTGGTTCGTCAACCCCGAGCGCCCCGACCTGAACAGCGCCCTGCTGGAGATGGGGCCGACCTGGGGCAGGCACTGCGAGGAGTGGGGACTGACCTTCAGTCTGGGCGATGTGGACCGCTCCGACGACGAGGCGATCGCCGACCGGATGCGCGAGGTACTGGGCCTGCCCGGCCTCGACCTGACGGTGCACAAGGTGTCGCACTGGACGGTCGAGGGGGTCCTCGCCGACCGTTACCGGGCCGGCCGCGTGCTCATCGTCGGCGACGCCGCCCACCGTCAGCCGCCCACCACCGGGCTCGGCCTGAACGGCGGCATCCAGGACGTGCACAACCTCGCCTGGAAGCTGGCCGCGGTGCTCGGCGGCCGCGCCCACGACAGCCTGCTGGACACCTACGAGACCGAGCGGCGGCCGCTGGGCAGGCGCAACGTCGAGTGGGGCCTGGCGACCTGGTTCCACCACCGGGTCATGACGGAGGCCGCGCTCGGCCTCGGCCCGCATGTCCCGCCGCAGCGCCGCTCGTCCGCGTTCAGCGCCTACTTCGCCCCCTCCCCCATCGGCGCGGTCACCCGCGCCAGGGCGGCGGAGTTCTTCGGCACCCACCGCGCCGAGTGCCAGGCGCACGACCTGGAGATCGGCTTCGCCTACGAGGACGGCGCGCTCGTCCCCGACGGGAGCGAGCCGCAGCCCCGTTCGCCCATGGGCGGCGACTACCGTCCCACCACCCGCCCCGGGCACCGGCTGCCGCACGCGTGGACCGAACGGGACGGGCGGCGCGTGTCCACCCACGACCTGGTCGGGGCCTCGACCGCGTTCGTCCTGATCACCGGCCCCGCGGGCGCGGCCTGGGCCGAGGCGGCCGAGCAGGTCGCCGAGAAGTTCTCCCTCCCCATCACCGTGGCCCGGATCGGGGACGGCGGGCAGTACGCCGACCCCGACGGCAGTTGGGCGGCCGTACGGGAGATCGCGGACGACGGCGCCGTCCTGGTCCGCCCCGACCACCATGTCGCGTGGCGCTCCGCCGGCGCGGCCGAGAACCCGGCGGGTGTGCTGGCCCAGGCGATGTCGCAGATCCTGGACCACGAGAGCGCCGGCAGGGGCTAGCCCACCAGGCCGCCGGGCCCCGATTCCCGGGCCCCGGCGGCCTGCTGCCGTTGCGCGGCGGGCCGGGCGGCCTCATCGGGATGCTCTCCCGGCGGCCGGACGACCGAGCAGGAGGGCCGGGGCCACCCGGCCCTCCTCCTCATGCCACCGGGCAGGCCCAGCCCCGGCGTTGAGAACCGGCCCGGCCCTCCCCGGTCCCCCGCCCCGCAGGCAAGGGCCGGCAGCCCGCTGCCCGGCCTCCACTCGGCTCATGCCGCGGTGGCCCGGCCGCTCGGGGCGGCCGGGCCGGGTGGCCGGGTGGGGGTGGGGGTGGGGGTGGGGGTGGCGTGGTCGTCTAGTCCCGGTCCGCGGGGGTGGGCTGGTGGGAGGGTGTGGTGAGGGCCCGGTCCACCAGTGGGCCGGCGGCGCCGGTGTAGCGGGCCGGGTCGAGCAGTGCTGCCGCCTCGTCCCGGTTCAGCACGCCGGCCAGTTGCGGGAGTTCGGCCAGCACGTCGGCCAGGGGGCGGCCGGTCCGGGAGGCGAGCAGCGAGGCCTGGGTGAGCAGTTCCTTGGCGGCCGCCTTGCCCAGGCGTGGTGCCAGGACGGCCGAGACCCGCTCGGAGACGAGCTGTCCGCCGGTGGCCTCGAGGTTGGCGCGCATCCGTTCCGGGTGGACGGTGAGTCCCCGGGCGAGTTCCACGGCCGTGTGTGCGGCGCCACCGGTGAGCCGCAGGGCTTCGCGCAGTGGCTGCCACTCGGCGTGCCACACCCCTGCCGAGCGTTCGTCCTCGGCGGGCAGGCACTGCACCAGGACGGTTGCCAGTGCGGGTACTTGGAGGGCGGCGGAGCGGATCAGCGTGGCGAGTACGGGGTTGCGTTTGTGCGGCATGGCCGAGGAGGCGCCGCGTCCGGCGACCGCGGGCTCGGCGACTTCGCCGATCTCGGTGCGGGTGAGCACCAGCACGTCCGCGGCGATCTTGCCGAGGGCGCCGGCCGTGTGGGCGAGCGCGGCGCCCAGATCGGCGACGGGGGTGCGCAGGGCGTGCCAGGGCAGCAGGGGGGCGCTCAGGCCCGTCTCGGCCGCGAAGGCGGTGCCGAGGTCGTCGAGCACGGTCGCGGGGTCCGCGTCCTGGCCCGCGTACTGGAGGTAGCCGGCGAGGGTGCCGGCGGCGCCGCCGAGTGCCACCGGAAGGCCGCCGTGGGCGACCCGTTCGAGCCGGTCGACGGCGTCCAGGACCAGCTGGCGCCAGCCGGCCGCCTTGAGTCCGAAGGTCGTGGGCACGGCGTGCAGGGCGAGGGTGCGGCCCGCCATGACGGTGTCGCGGTGCGCGGCCGCGAGGTCGGCCAGTGCGGCGGCCACGGTCCGCAGATCCGCGATGATCAGGCGCAGCGCGCGTGCGGCCACCAGCATGGCGCCGGTGTCGAAGACGTCCTGGCTGGTCGAGCCGCGGTGCACGTATTCGGCGGCTTGCGCCGAATGCTGTGCGACCAGCGCGGTCAGTGCTTTGACCAGGCCCACGACCGGGTTCGCGGTCTCGCGTGCGGCCAGGGCCAGTTCGCGGACGTCCAGCAGGTCGGCGCGGGCGGCGGCGGTGATGGCGTCGGCGGCGAAGGCGGGCACGGTGCCGCAGCGGGCCTGGGCGCGGGCCAGGGCCGCTTCCGCGTCGAGCATCGCCTGGAGCCAGGCGTGGTCGCCCACGGCCGCCTCGACGGGGGTGCCGGCGCGGACCGGTGACAGCAGGCCTGCGTCGAGGTGGGCGGCGGGGGCCGCCGCGGGCGGGGATGCGGGCGAGGAGGTCATGCGCCTGCCTTCGTGCTCGGGGCCGGGCCGCCGGCACGGGCCGCGCGGTCCGCGGGGGCGGTGGGCGACTTTCTGGGCGGGCCGGGGAGTTCGGGCCGGGCGAGGACGGCCGCCGCCGTGGCGTCGGGGTTGTCGGCCTGGGCGGGGCGGCGCGCCCGTCCCGCACCGGGCGGGCCGGGGCCGGCGGCCCGGACGGTGGCGGTGTCCCGGCGCGGCGCCGTGCGTCCGGGCGCGCGGAGCCGTTGTGGGCCCGGAAGGCCTCGCGGCCCCGTGCCGGCGCGGCCGCTCTGCCGGTGTGCCGGCGCTTCGCCCCGGGCGGGCGGGGCGGGTGCCGGGGCTGCGGGTCCGCCTCGGTGCGTGCCGTCCATCGGCCCTCCTTCTGCGCCACGTTGGGTGCAGCCGCTCGGATCCGGGTGGAACGCGGCTCGAAGAGGGTGCGCGTACGGGGCTCGTGCCGGGCAGGCACAAACGCGGCTGGAGCGGACCTCCAGCACCCGTCGTTACGTTCGATGGGTGCGGGAGGCCCCCATGGCGGCTGCGTGCGCAGGGCAGACCGAGGCCGCCCGGCCGTCCGGCCGGACCGGAACCCTTCGTCGGGGTTTTCCGACTCGGACTGTCAGCCCCTGTCTCGAGCCTTGCAGCGGTACGGGCCGAGTCATCTCACGGAGGAGAAATGTCGATGACGGTACAGCCGTGCCCGAGAAACCATGCCCACGAGGGCCGCGCCGCCGGCGGATCCGTCCTTTGTGCCCGCTGCGTCGCCCAGGCGGAACGCGATCTGCGGGCACTGCCCGCCCTCCACCAGGAGTGCCTGCACCACGCGTCACCGACGTCGCGGCGCAGCAACCCCACGAAAGTGTCGGGCAGCCGTACCCGGGATCATCTGAACGTCTCGGTGCTCGACGCCCGTCACCGTCTTCTCACCGCCCTGGGCTCGTGGTCGGAAACCGTCGCGGGGCATCACGGGATCGCGGTGCCGGGCCGTTCCGTTCCGCAGCTGGCCCGGTTCCTGGCCCAGCACCTCGCATGGCTCGTGGCGCAGCCCTGCGCCGCCGGCTTCGCGGACGAGGTGGAGAGCCTGGCCGCCGAGTTGCGCAGCACGATCGATCCCGGTGCGGGCGATCTGCGTACGGCGATCCGCAAGTGTGTCGTGGACAACTGCAGCGGGACGATCAGTACCTCGCTGAGCAGCGGGGAGCGGTCGCGGGCGGGGCGCCTGGAGTGCTCCATGGGCCATGTGTGGGACATGCGCGAGTGGCTGAATCTGCGTCACCTCATGGAGCAGCAGCGCGAGGGGGCCGACGCATGACGAATCCGCCGCGCCACCGGCTTGTCCCGACCAATGTCGCCGCGCTCGCCGTCGGGGTGTCGGAGGCGACCATCCGCAAGTGGGTGAGCCGGGGGAAGATCACTCGCTACGGCGCGCCGAACTGCCGTTCCGCGTTCGACATCGACGAGCTCACGAAGATCGCGATGCAGCGCTCTCCCCGTCCTTCACGGCTCCCCCGCTGACCGGCACCGGCGGCCGCGGGCACGGGTCCCGTCGCCTGCCGGTGCCGGGTGACCCTGCCCGCGGCCGGTACGCGCGACGGGCGAGAGGCTGTGCCATGTACGCCCCACCCCGTCCTGAAGTGACCCAGGTCACTTTGAGGTGTCCTTGGCGTGAGAGCACCCCCGTGTCACTATCGATGCACATTTTCCCTGCCCGAAAACTTTTTCGGGGCAGGTGGGCGGGTGTGGTGTCCCCGCTCGTCCCAGGTCGGAGCGAACCGCCGGTGTACGGCGCGGGTCCGCCCGCGTGCCCGGCGTCGCCCGACGCGGGAGTTCCCCTCACGCCGCCGCGGCGGGGCCTGACGTGTCCCGGGCCCGCCGGCCGGCGCCGCGCTCCTTTTCCCCCTCCCGCCGGGTCCGCGCGCCTGTCGCGCACCCGGTCCGCGGCGCGCCCGGCGCCGGGCGCGGTGTGCGGCCGGCCGGGTGCGGTGCAGGCCGTCGCGGCCGGGGGCCCGCGGTGCGGTGCGGCGCCCTGCGGCGCCGGGGAGGACCGCAAGTCCGGCGCGACCACGGACAGTTCGACCAGTTCGATCAGTTCGATCTCACTGCAGAAACGAGAAGGGGAGCTGAGTGCGTTGACTCTACCGACCTCTGTGGCGGGGGTCTCGGCACACCACCGGGCTCGCTCCGTCGGCATCGGTCGCGCTCACGCCAAGGCCATTTTGCTGGGGGAGCACGCCGTCGTGTACGGCGGCGCGGCGATCGCCGTGCCGATCCCGCAGCTGTCGGCCACGGCGAGCGCCGGATGGTCCGCGGACACCTCGGACGCCTCCGCCGGCCCCCAGGGCAACCTGTCCTTCGCCATGACCGGTTCGGTGTCGCGGGCGATGGTGACGCAGGCCTCCGACGGGCTGCGGCAGCTGACCGCCGCGTTCATGGCGCAGCTGGGGGTGAGCGACGCTCCGCGCCTGGACGTGATCGTCGACGGCGCCGTCCCGCCCGGGCGCGGGCTCGGTTCCAGTGCCGCCACCTCGCGGGCGATCGCCCTCGCCCTGGCCGATCTCTTCGAGCGTGAACTGACCGAGGCGGCCGTGTTCGACCTGGTGCAGACGGCCGAGAACCTGGCGCACGGCCGGGCCAGCGGTGTGGACGCCGTGGCCGTCGGCGCGTCGGCGCCGCTGCTGTTCCAGGCCGGTGAGGCCCGCGAACTGAAGCTCGGCTGCGACACGTTGCTCGTCGTCGCCGACAGCGGCACGGCCGGCAGCACCAAGGAGGCGGTCGAGCTGCTGCGCGAGGGATTCCGGCGCGACGGCACGCAGGAGGGGTTCCTGCGCCGTGCGGGCGAGCTCGTCGACGCGGCCGTCGCGGCACTCGCCGAGGGCCGGCCGCAGGACGTCGGCGCGCAGCTGACCGGCTATCACCGGCTGCTGCGCACGGCCGGGCTCAGTACCGACCTGATCGACGCGATGGTCGAGGCCGCGCTGGACGCGGGCAGCCTCGGGGCGAAGATCACCGGCGGCGGGATGGGCGGCTGCATGATCGCGCTGACCCGGCCGGAGCACGCCAGGAACGTCACCGTCCGACTGCACGAGGCCGGCGCCGCGCAGACGTGGGTCGTGCCGCTGAGGAGGCTCGCCGACCATGTCTGAGCAGCACACCGCCGTGGTGCGCCCGTCCGGGCAGCATGCCGCGGCAGGGGCCACCGCCGTCGCGCACCCGAACATCGCGCTGGTCAAGTACTGGGGGAAACGCGACGAGGAGCTGGTCCTGCCCCGGACCGACAGCCTGTCGATGACCCTGGACATCTTTCCCACCACCACCCACGTCCGGCTCGACGCCGCCGCGCGGCGCGACGAGGTGAGGCTGGGCGGTGTGCCCGCCGCGGGAGAGGCGCTGCGCCGCGTCGTGGCCTTCCTCGACCTGGTCCGCGAGCGGGCGGGGCGGTCCGTGCGGGCGGTCGTCGAGACCGAGAACACCGTGCCCACCGGGGCGGGCCTGGCGTCCTCCGCCAGCGGGTTCGCCGCGCTGGCGGCGGCGGCCGCCGCCGCCTACGGGCTCGGCCCCGACGCCACCGCCCTGTCGCGGCTGGCCCGGCGCGGATCGGGGTCGGCGTCGCGGTCGGTCTTCGGCGGCTTCGCCGTCTGGCACGCGGGCACCGGCACCGGCGCCGGCGCGGACGCCGGCTCCTACGCCGAGCCGGTGCCCGCCGGGGATCTCAACCCCGCGCTGGTCATCGCCGTGGTCGACGCCGGGCCCAAGACGGTCTCCAGCCGCGAGGCGATGCGCCGCACCGTCGCCACCTCGCCGCTGTACGGTCCGTGGGCCGCCTCCAGCAAGGACGACCTGGTCGCCATGCGGGCCGCGCTGCTCGGCGCCGACCTCGACACGGTCGGTGAGATCGCGGAGCGCAACGCGCTCGGCATGCACGCCACGATGCTGGCGGCGCGTCCCGCGGTGCGCTACCTGGCCCCGGCCACGCTCACGGTCCTCGACAGCGTGCTGCGGCTGCGCCGGGACGGGATCGCGGCCTACGCCACCATGGACGCCGGGCCGAACGTCAAGGTGCTGTGCCGGCGCGCGGACGCGGAGCGGGTGGCCTCGGCCGTGCGCGGCGCCGCCCCGCGCGCCACGGTGCACATCGCCCGGCCGGGGCCGGGCGTGCGCCTGCTGAACGCGGGCGGGCGATGACCGGCACGCGCACGGTCGTCCGGCACGCTCCGGGCAAGCTGTTCGTCGCGGGCGAGTACGCGGTGGTGGAGCCCGGCACCCCGGCGATCGTGACGGCGGTGGGCCGCACGGTCGCGGTCACCGTCCGCGCGCCGGACGAGCCCGGTGTCGTGATCACCTCCGACCTCGTCGCGCAGGCGATGCGCTGGCGGTGGCGGGGCGACCGGCTCGAGGTGTGCCCCGGGCAGGACGGGCCCCGGGTGCGCCGCGCGGCGGCCCACGTGGTGTCGGCCGTCGAGACCGTGGCCCGCCTGCTGGCCGAACACGGCCTGCCCGCACCGCAGTTGAGCATCTCGGTCAGCAGCGACCTGCACGACGCGGGCACGAAGTTCGGTCTGGGTTCCAGTGGCGCGGTGACCGTGGCGGCCGTCGCCGCCGTCGCGGCCCACCACGGCCTGGAGCTCTCGCTGGAGAGCCGGTTCCGCCTGGCGCTGCTCGCCACCGCCCGGATCGACCCCAACGGCTCCGGCGGTGATCTCGCCGCCAGCACCTGGGGCGGCTGGGTCGGCTACCGGGCACCCGACCGCGCGTTCGTGCTCGACCTGGCGCTGCGCCGCGGCGTCGGGGAAGCGCTGCGCGCGCCCTGGCCGGGTCTGGCGGTGCGCCCGCTGCCGCCGCCGCGCGGCCTGCGCCTGGAGGTCGGCTGGACCGGCCGTCCGGCGTCCACCACCTCGCTCGTCGCCGGCCTGCACCGGCGCACCTGGCGGGGCAGCGCCTCGCACCGCGAGTTCATCAAGACCAGCACCGACTTCGTGACCGCCGCGGCCGACGCGCTCGAGTCCGGCGACGACGGGGCGCTGCTGCACCAGATCCGGCGCGCCCGCGAGGAGCTGGCCCGCCTGGACGCCGAGGAACGCCTCGGCATCTTCACCCCCGAGCTGACGGCGCTGTGCGCGGCGGCCGAGGCCGTCGGCGGCGCGGCCAAGCCGTCGGGGGCGGGCGGCGGCGACTGCGGCATCGCGCTGCTGGACGCCGCGGCCGGACACGACATCGCGCACGTACGGCAGCGGTGGGCCGCGACGGGAGTGCAGCCCCTGTCGGTCGGTCCCACCCCGGAAAGGAACCAGGAATGAGCAGCGCTCAACGCAAGGACGACCATGTCCGCCTGGCCATGGAGCAACACCGTGCGCACAGTGGCCTCAACCAGTTCGACGAGGTGTCGTTCGTCCACCACGCGCTGGCGGGCATCGACCGGCCGGACGTCTCGCTGGCCACGTCCTTCGGCGGCATCCAGTGGCAGGCCCCGCTCTACATCAACGCCATGACCGGCGGCAGCGCCAAGACCGGTGCCATCAACCGGGATCTGGCCACCGCCGCCCGCGAGAGCGGCGTCGCCATCGCGTCGGGCTCCATGAACGCCTACCTCAAGGACCCCTCCTGCGCCGACACCTTCCGTGTCCTGCGCACGCACAACCCCGACGGGTTCGTGATGGCCAACATCAACGCCACGACCTCGGTCGACAACGCCCTGCGCGCCGTCGACCTGCTGCAGGCCGACGCCCTGCAGATCCACGTCAACACCGCGCAGGAAACACCCATGCCGGAGGGCGACCGGTCGTTCGCGGCATGGGCCGGGCAGATCGAGAAGATCGCGGCCGGCGCCGGCGTCCCCGTGATCGTCAAGGAGGTCGGCAACGGGCTGAGCCGGCAGAGCGTCCTGCTGCTCAAGGAGCTGGGCGTGCGGGTGGCCGATCTCGCCGGGCGGGGCGGCACCGACTTCGCGCGCATCGAGAACGGGCGCCGGGAGCTGGCCGACTACGCCTACCTGCACGGCTGGGGCCAGTCCACCGCCGCCTGCCTCCTGGACTGCCGGGGCGCCGGCCTGCCGGTGCTCGCCTCCGGCGGCGTGCGCCATCCGCTCGACGTCGCCCGCAGCCTCGCGCTCGGCGCCCGCGCCGTCGGCGTGTCGGGTGGGTTCCTGCGCACGCTCCTCGACGGCGGCGTCCCCGCGCTCGTCACGCAGATCACCACCTGGCTCGACCAGCTGGCGGCGCTGCAGACCATGCTCGGCGCCCGCACCCCGGCCGACCTGACGCGCTGCGACCTGCTGATCCACGGTTCCCTGCGGGACTTCTGCGCCGACCGGGGCATCGACACCGGCCTCCTGGCCCGGCGCTCCACCACCACCGACTCCATCGACGCCCTCCACGAGATGACGGGAAGCACACGATGACCGACACACACGCGATCGCCGGCGTACCGATGCAGTGGGTCGGTCCGGTCCGCATATCGGGGAACGTCGCCACCACCGAGACCCAGGTGCCGCTGGCCACCTACGAGTCGCCGCTGTGGCCCTCGGTGGGCCGCGGCGCGAAGGTCTCCATGCTCGCCGAGCAGGGCATCGTCGCCACCCTCGTCGACGAGCGGATGACCCGCTCGGTCCTCGTCGAGGCGACGGACGCGCAGACCGCGTACACGGCCGCGCGGACCATCGAGGCGCGCATCGACGAACTGCGCACCGTGGTGCGCGGGTGCAGCAGGTTCGCCGAGCTGATCGGCATCCGCCACGAGATCAACGCCAACCTGCTGTTCATCCGCTTCGAGTTCTCCACCGGCGACGCCTCCGGCCACAACATGGCCACCCTCGCCTCCGACGCGCTCCTGGGGCATCTGCTCGAGACCGTTCCCGGTATCTCCTACGGGTCGATCTCGGGGAACTACTGCACCGACAAGAAGGCCACCGCGGTCAACGGGATCCTGGGCCGCGGCAAGAACGTCGTCACCGAACTGCTCGTGCCGCGGGTGGTGGTGGAGGACGTCCTGCACACCACGGCCGCGAAGATAGCCGAGCTCAACCTCCGCAAGAACCTCCTGGGCACGCTCCTCGCCGGCGGTATCCGCTCGGCCAACGCCCACTTCGCGAACATGCTCCTGGGGTTCTACCTGGCCACCGGCCAGGATGCCGCCAACATCGTCGAGGGGTCCCAGGGCGTCGTCATGGCCGAGGACCGCGACGGCGACCTCTACTTCGCCTGCACCCTGCCCAACCTGATCGTGGGCACCGTCGGCAACGGCAAGGGCCTGGCCTTCGTGGAGACGAACCTGACCCGGCTCGGCTGCCGGGAGGACCGCGCGACCGGGGAGAACGCGCGCCGTCTCGCCGTCATCGCGGCGGCCACGGTGCTGTGCGGGGAACTCTCGCTGCTGGCGGCCCAGACCAACCCCGGCGAGCTGATGCGCGCGCACGTCCAGCTGGAACGCGACAACAAGACCGCAAAGGTTGGTGTTTAGGGCATGTCCATCTCCATCGGAATCCACGACCTGTCGTTCGCGACGGGCGAGTTCGTTCTCGCGCACACGGCGCTCGCCGCGCACAACGGCACCGACATCGGCAAGTACCACGTGGGCATCGGCCAGGAGTCGATGAGTGTGCCCGCCGCCGACGAGGACATCGTGACGCTGGGCGCGGCGGCGGCCGCGCCCGTCATCGCCCGGCACGGCGCGAGCCGGATCCGCACCGTGATCTTCGCGACGGAGTCGTCGATCGACCAGGCCAAAGCGGCCGGTGTGTATGTGCATTCGCTGCTCGGCCTGCCCTCGGCGGTCCGGGTCGTCGAGCTCAAGCAGGCCTGCTACGGGGCGACGGCCGCCCTGCAGTTCGCCGTCGGCCTGGTGCGCCGCGACCCCGCGCAGCAGGTCCTCGTGATCGCCAGCGATGTCTCCAAGTACGAGCTGGACAGTCCCGGTGAGGCCACCCAGGGCGCCGCGGCGGTGGCCATGCTGGTGGGGGTGGACCCGGCGCTGGTGCGTATCGAGGACCCGTCGGGGGTGTTCACCGCCGACGTGATGGACTTCTGGCGGCCCAACTACCGTGACGAGGCCCTCGTCGACGGGCAGGAGTCCGTCAACGCCTACCTCCAGGCCGTCGAGGGCACCTGGAAGGACTACAGCGAGCAGGGCGGGCGCAGCCTCGACGAGTTCGCCGCGTTCTGCTACCACCAGCCGTTCACGAAGATGGCCTACAAGGCCCACCGCCACCTGCTGAACACGTGCGGGCACGACACCGACCAGGACAGGGTCGCCCGCGACCTGGGGCTGACCACGGCCTACAACCGGGTGATCGGCAACAGCTACACCGCCTCGGTCTATCTGGGCCTGGCCGCGCTGCTGGACCAGGCCGACGACCTCGGCGGCCGCCCCGTCGCCTTCCTCAGCTACGGCTCGGGCAGCGTCGCGGAGTTCTTCGCCGGGACCGTCGCCGCCGGCTACCGCGACCACCTGCGCACCAAGGAGCACCGCGCCGCGATCGAGCGGCGCACCCCGGTCGACTACGCCGGCTACCGGGCGCTGCACGAGCAGCGCCTGCCCACCGACGGCAGCGACCACGCCACCCCGGCGCAGAGCACCGGTCCCTACCGGCTGGCCGGGATCAGCGGACACAAGCGCATCTACGAGACCCGCTAGAGGCAGCGGACAGGTCCGCGCGGGCAGCCCGCAAGGGGGCTGCC
>NZ_JBHVYO010000095.1:0-12772 GCF_042880655.1 Streptomyces sp. NPDC058295 | reverse complement strand
GCCCAAATGGGCGACACCACCGGCGTCCTGAGGGGCGATCAGCCGACCAGGTTGTCGGCCAGCTCGTCGCTGAGGTTGGCGTCCGTGCCCGCGATGCCGAGGTCGGAGGCCCGCTTGTCGGCCATCGCCAGCAGCCGGCGGATCCGGCCGGCGACCGCGTCCTTCGTCAGCGGCGGGTCGGCGAGCGCGCCCAGCTCCTCCAGGGAGGCCTGCTTGTGGTCCATACGGAGCCGACCGGCCGCCGCGAGGTGCTCGGGCACCTCGTCACCGAGGATCTCCAGGGCGCGCTGGACCCGGGCCCCGGCGGCGACCGCCGCACGCGCCGAGCGGCGCAGATTCGCGTCGTCGAAGTTCGCGAGCCGGTTCGCCGTGGCCCGCACCTCGCGGCGCATCCGGCGCTCCTCCCAGGCCAGCACCGACTCGTGCGCGCCCAGCCGGGTGAGCAGCGCACCGATCGCGTCGCCGTCCCGGACCACGACCCGGTCGACTCCGCGCACCTCACGGGCCTTCGCGGCGATGGACAGCCGGCGGGCGGCGCCGACCAGCGCGAGCGCGGCCTCCGGGCCCGGGCAGGTCACCTCCAGGGAGGACGAACGGCCGGGCTCGGTGAGCGAGCCGTGCGCCAGGAAGGCCCCGCGCCAGGCCGCCTCCGCGTCACAGGTCGCGCCGGAGACCACCTGCGGGGGCAGCCCCCGGATCGGGCGGCCACGGCCGTCGACGAGCCCCGTCTGCCGGGCCAGCTGGTCACCGCCCGCGACCACCCGCACCACATAGCGCGAGCCGCGGCGCAGACCGCCCGGAGCCATCACGATCAGCTCCGAGCTGTGGCCGAAGATCTCCAGGATGTCCCGCTTGAGCCGGCGCGCCGCCATCGCGGTGTCCAGCTCCGCCTCGATCACGATCCGCCCGCTCACCAGGTGGAGGCCGCCGGCGAACCGCAGAACGGCGGAGACCTCCGCCTTTCTACAGCAGGTCCGGGTGACGGGGAGCCGGGAGATCTCGTCCTTCACCGCTGCCGTCATCGCCATGGGCCGATCCTTCCATGCATCCGAAAAATACGGTCGTACGCGGCAGCCAACAGCTCCGGGTCATGCCTCGGGGTTCCGTCGGGCCGGGCCACCGGCGCCAGCTCGACCGCGGCCCCGAACCTTTTGGCGGCGTCGGTCAGCGAGTCGCGGTCGAGCACGGCGGCCACGTCGGCCAGCACCACGTCCAGGGCGAGTTTAGGGGCGTGTCGTCCCAAAACCTCCAAATGACGCTGCGGGGAGAAGCCGTCGGTTTCTCCGGGCTGCGGGGCGAGGTTCAGCGAGAGCACCCGGCGCGCCTTCGTCTCCATGAGCGCGTCCAGCAGATCGGGCACCAGCAGGTGCGGCATGACCGAGGAGAACCAGGAGCCGGGCCCGAGCACCACCCAGTCGGCGTCCAGGACTGCCTCCACCGCCTCCGGGACGGCCGGCGGGTCGTGCGGCACCAGGTGGACGGACTGCACCTCGCCGGGCGTCAGCGCCACGGTCGCCTGTCCCCGGACCGTGTCGACGTCGTCCGGCCGCTCCGGATCGTGGCCCTTGACCAGCGCCTGGAGCTCCAGCGGTACGGCGGACATGGGCAGCACCCGCCCCTGCGCGCCCAGCAGCTTGCCGACCAGGTCCAGAGCCATGACGTGGTCGCCGAGCTGCTCCCACAGGGCGACGATCAGCAGATTGCCCACCGCGTGGCCGTTGATCTCGCCCTGCGACTGGAAGCGGTGCTGGATGACCCGGGCCCAGGTCTGGCCCCAGTCGTCGTCACCGCACAGCGCGGCCAGCGCCTTGCGCAGGTCACCGGGCGGCAGTACGCCCAGCTCCTCACGCAGCCGCCCGCTGGAACCGCCGTCGTCGGCCACCGTGACGACACCCGTGAGGTCGCCGGTGATCCGGCGCAGCGCGGTGAGCGAGGCGGACAGTCCCATGCCGCCGCCGAGGGCGACGACCTTGGGCTGGGTGCCGCGGCGGCGCGGTTTGCCGCCGCGTGCCTCGACCGGCCGGACCACGCGCCCGTCGGAGGCGCTCCTGCGCAGTCGGCCGAGCCGTGGAGAACGTCCGGTCATTCCCGTCCCATGTCCCGGTGCACGACCACCGTCTCCACGCCCTCGGCCGCGAGACGCGCGGCGAGCTTCTCCGACATGGCCACCGAGCGGTGCTTGCCGCCCGTACAGCCGACCGCGATGGTCACATAGCGCTTGCCCTCCCGGCGGTAGCCCGCGGCGACCAGCTGGAGGAGTTCGGCGTACCGGTCGAGGAACTCCTTGGCGCCGGGCTGGTTGAGGACGTACGCCGACACCTCCTCGTTGAGGCCGGTGTAGGGGCGCAGCTCCGGAACCCAGTGCGGGTTGGGCAGGAAGCGCATGTCCACGACCAGGTCGGCGTCGACCGGCAGGCCGTACTTGAAGCCGAAGGACATCACGGTGGCCCGCAGCTCGGGCTCCTCGTCGCCGGCGAACTGGGCGTCCATCTTGGCGCGCAGTTCGTGCACGTTGAGGCTGGAGGTGTCGATCACCAGGTCGGCGTCGCCGCGCAGCTCACGCAGCAGCTCGCGCTCGGCGTCGATGCCGTCGACGATGCGGCCGTCGCCCTGGAGGGGGTGCGGGCGGCGCACGGACTCGAAGCGGCGCACCAGGGCGTCGTCGGAGGACTCCAGGAAGACGATCCGCCGGGTGACGCCCTTCGCCTCGAGATCGGCGAGGGACTCGCGGAGGTTGTCGAAGAAGCGCCGGCCGCGGACGTCGACGACGACCGCGATCCGCGCCACGTTGCCCTGGGAGCGGGCGCCCAGCTCCACCATGGTGGGGATCAGGGCGGGCGGTAGGTTGTCGACGACGAACCAGCCGAGGTCCTCCAGACACTTGGCTGCCGTCGAGCGACCGGCCCCGGACATGCCGGAGATGATCACCAGCTCGGGGATGGCCGCGTCGGGGATCCCGGGCGGCGTGACGTCCGTACTCACCTGTGCTCCGTCTTCCTGGCGTACTTCTTGCTGAGGGCTGTCGGGGACCGCGGGGTGCGTGGTGGAATCCTCGCCTGGTTCCTTGGGTCCCTGCTGGGGCGCGGCTGTGGGCACAGTAGTGGGCGCCTGTTCCTGTTCCGCTGTGGGGTGTGCGTCGTGCTCGTGCTCGGTCATGTCTCCTGCCCCCGTCGTTCTTCCGGGGCGCCCGTCGTCACGGGGTCTCCGGGGGAACCCGCCGTCGTATCGGGTTCCTCATCATCAATGATCTCTCCGGTCGCCGTGTTCACGGCGGGGGCGGGCGATGCCGCCCGGGCCAGGGCCACGGCGATGGTCTCGGCCGTCTTGCGGCCTATGCCCGGAACCTCGCAGATCTGTTCGATCGTCGCGGCCCGGAGCCTCTTCACCGAGCCGAAGTGCTTGATCAGCGCCTGCTTGCGCGTCTCGCCGAGACCGGGCACCTCGTCCAGGGGGCCGGCGCGGAAGCGCTTGGCCCGCTTGGTGCGCTGGTAGGTGATGGCGAAGCGGTGGGCCTCGTCGCGCACGCGCTGGAGCAGGTAGAGACCCTCGCTGCTGCGGGGCAGGACGACCGGGTCGTCGTCGTCCGGCACCCAGACCTCCTCCAGGCGCTTGGCGAGACCGCAGACGGCGATGTCGTCGATGCCGAGCTCGTCCAGCGCCCGCTTGGCCGCCGCGACCTGCGGCTGTCCGCCGTCGACGACGACGAGCTGAGGCGGGTAGGCGAAGCGCTTGGGCCGGCCGTCGTCGTCCTTGAGGCTGCTGGTGAGGGGCGCCTCGGTGGCGTCGGCGAGGGGCGCGGTGGCGTCGGCGAGGTGCGTCCCGGTGGCGTCGGCGAGCGGGTTCTCGCCGTCGGTCCACTCCCCCGTCCGCTCCTTCTCGGCGAGGTAGCGCCTGAAGCGGCGGGTGATCACCTCGTGCATGGAGCGGACGTCGTCCTGGCCCTCGAAGCCCTTGATCTGGAAGCGGCGGTACTCGCTCTTGCGCTGCAGCCCGTCCTCGAAGACGACCATGGAGGCCACCACGTCGTCGCCCTGCAGGTGCGAGATGTCGTAGCACTCGATGCGGAGCGGCGCGCTGTCCAGGTCGAGGGCCTCGGCGATCTCCTCCAGGGCGCGCGAGCGCGTGGTCAGGTCGGAGGCGCGCCTGGTCTTGTGCAGGACGAGCGCCTGCTGCGCGTTGCGCTCGACGGTCTCCATCAGGGCCTTCTTGTCGCCCCGCTGCGGGATGCGCAGCGACACGTTGGACCCGCGGCGCTCGGTGAGCCACTCCTGGACGGGTTCGACGGGCTCGGGCAGCGCCGGGACCAGGACCTCCTTGGGTACGGAGTCGCCCCGCTCCTCGCCGTACAGCTGCTGGAGGGCGTGCTCGACGAGGGCGCCGGTCGTGACGTCCTCGACCTTGTCGGTCACCCAGCCGCGCTGGCCGCGGACGCGTCCGCCGCGTACGTGGAAGATCTGGACGGCCGCCTCCAGCTCGTCCTCGGCGACCGCGATCAGGTCGGCGTCGGTCGCGTCCGCGAGCACGACCGCGTTCTTCTCCATGGCCTTCTTCAGGGCCTCGATGTCGTCGCGCAGGCGGGCGGCCCGCTCGTACTCCATCTCCTCGGCCGCCTCCATCATCTGCTTCTCCAGCCGGCGGAGGTACGTACCGGTGCGACCGGCCATGAAGTCGCAGAACTCCTCGGAGAGTTCGCGGTGCTCCTCGGCGGAGACCCGGCCGACGCACGGCGCGGAGCACTTGCCGATGTAGCCGAGCAGACAGGGCCGGCCGGTGCGGGCGGCGTTCTTGAAGACGCCGGCGGAGCAGGTGCGCACGGGGAAGACCCGCAGGAGCAGGTCGACGGTGTCCCGGATCGCCCACGCGTGCGCGTACGGCCCGAAATACCTGACGCCCTTCTTCTTGTGGCCGCGCATCACCTGGACGCGCGGGAACTCCTCGTTCATCGTCACCGCGAGGTAGGGATAGCTCTTGTCGTCGCGGTACTTGACGTTGAACCGGGGGTCGTACTCCTTGATCCAGGAGTACTCCAGCTGGAGCGCCTCGACCTCCGTGGACACCACCGTCCACTCCACCGACGCGGCCGTGGTGACCATCGTGCGGGTGCGCGGGTGAAGGCCCGACAGGTCCTGGAAGTAGTTCGCCAGGCGCTGACGCAGGCTCTTCGCCTTTCCGACGTAGATCACCCGGCGGTGCTCGTCGCGGAATCGGTACACCCCGGGGGAGTCCGGGATCTGTCCCGGCTTGGGGCGGTAACTGGAGGGGTCGGCCATGTCTCACACCCTACTGGCGCGGGGTGACACTCCGGCGGGCTGTGGACGACGGCCGGGTGTCCGACGGGCCTATGGACAAGCGGGGTGCCGAGGGCGGGACCCGGAGGCATCGACTCGGCCACACGCATGTGCCACTCGGGCATCAGGTGTTGTCGGGACTTGGTCAACACGCTTCAATGCGGGGGGACTCGGGCCCTGAGGGCCGCCCTACGGATGTGAAGGAGCTCCGGCGACGCCGGAAAGGCCCCGACCACCCGCACGAACGGTCCGACCAGCCGTCGTGAGCATTCACAGAGAGGCCCCTGCATGCCGCACGCCACACAGCACGCGGACGCCGCCGTCGACGCCGCCTCCGCGGAACTGGACACGGCCCTGCGAGGCGGTCCTTTCCATGTGGCGTTGCGTGCCGCGATCGCCGCCCGTGGCCTGCCCCTGCAACGCGTCCAGCACCATCTGTCGCGGTACGGGGTGAAGGTGGGCGTGACCAGTCTGAGCTACTGGCAGCAGGGCGCCCGGCGGCCGCAGCGCCCCGAGTCACTCCGCGCCGTGCGGGCGCTGGAGGAGATCCTGCACCTGCCGGACGAGTCGCTGATCCGGCTGCTCGCGGAACCGGATCGCGGGGACGCCGGCGCGGCGACCGGGCAGTCCGCGGGCCGCTCCTACCGCTCGCTGCTGGAGGCCTCCGGCATCCTCGAACAACTGCTCGGCGAACTGGAGTGCCCCGTGGACGGGGGGCTGCACATCCTGGGCCATCATGAGCGGGTCCGCATCGGGTCGCGCCGTGAGCTGCTGGGACGCGAGTCGCAGCACATCGTGCGCGCGCACCGTGACGGGGTCGACCGCTTCGTGGCCGTCCATCACGGCGACCCCGGCTGCTCACCGGAACGGATGACGGTGCACGCCCTGGAGAACTGCCGGGCCGGCCGGGTCCGCAGCCACCACGACACCGGTGTCCTCGTGGCGGAACTCCACTTCGACACCCGGCTGAGGGCCGGCGACACCTTCCTCTTCCGCTACGCCGTCGAGGACGGCACCGCCGACGTGTCCCGTGAGTACGTCCGCGGCTTCGGCGCGGCGGGCGGCCAGTACGCCCTCCAGGTCCGCTTCGCCGAGAACGCCGTGCCCGTGCGCTGCCACCGGTTCACCCAGCACTCGGCGGCGGCCCCGCGCGGCGGCCGTCAGGAGCTGCCGCTCAGCGGCCGGCACCGTTCGGTGCACCTCGTCGAGCCTCGGGTGCGGTCGGGCATGATCGGCATCGGCTGGGACTGGGAGTGAACGGCGCGGGCTTTTACGCGCGGCTCCGGATGGGGTAGCTTCCCGGCCTGCGGCTCACCTGCTCCCGCGTCCGTCGCACCCGGTGCGGCTGCCCCGCGGGCACGGTCCGAGCGGCCGCAGCCGGCCAGAGAGAGGAACCGCCCCGTGATCGTCGTCGCCGGTGAGGCCCTGATCGACCTGGTACCGCAGGGCGCGGGCGCTCTCGCGGGTCTCCGGCCGACGCTCGGCGGCGGCCCCTACAACACGGCCGTGGCCCTCGGCCGCCTGGGCTCCCCCACGGCCTTCTGCTCCCGCGCCTCGCGGGACGCCTTCGGCGAGGCGCTGCTCGCCGGGCTGCGGGACTCGGGCGTGGACGTGTCCGCGGTGCAGCGCGGCACCGAACCGACCACGCTCGCGGTCGCCACCCTCGACGGGAACGGTTCGGCCGCCTACTCCTTCTACGTCGACGGCACCGCCGACCGCCTGTTCACGGCCCCGGCCGCCCTGCCCGCGGGCACGCGCGCGGTGTCCTTCGGCACCTGCTCCCTGATCCTCGAACCGGGTGCGAGCGCGTACGAGGAGCTGATGCGGACCGCCGCGGCGCGGGGACTGTTCACGGCGCTCGACCCGAACATCCGGGCCGGGCTGATCCCCGACGCCGACGCCTACCGGGCCCGCTTCAAGAGCTGGCTGCCCTCGGTGTCCCTGCTCAAGCTCTCCGAGGAGGACGCCGCGTGGCTGGGCGGCACCCCGCGCGAGTGGCTGTCCGCCGGTCCCTCGGCCGTCGTGATCACCCAGGGCGGCGACGGGCTGACCGCCTTCACCCAGGGCGGGGCCGTGTACTCGGTGCCGGGCGAGCGGGTGGAGGTCGTGGACACCATCGGCGCCGGCGACACCGTGAACGCGGCGCTGCTGCACGGCCTTTCGGTGCGGGACGCCCTGTCCCCGGCGGGCCTCGCGGACCTGGGCGCCGACGGCTGGGAGCAGTTGCTGCGCTTCGCCGCCCGCGCCGCGGCGATCACCTGCTCCCGGGCCGGCGCGGAGTCGCCGTACGCCTCCGAACTGGCCGGCTTCCCGGACCCGTCGGACCCGTCCTAGGGGCTGCCGGACAGCCGGTACAGCCGGTACAGCCGATGGAACGACGGACGGCGCCTCGCGGGGAGTTCCCGCGGGGCGCCGTCCCTTGCACCGGCTCGCCAGGCCTCTCGGCCCGGGTCTTGAGCGGGCCGCGCGGCCCGGGTCGGGTCAGGCCTTGCGGGCCCGCGTGGTCTTCTTCGCGGGGGTCGCCTTCGTCGTCGCCCCGGCGGCCTTCTTGGCCGCCGTGTTGTTCGCGGCGGTCGTCCGGGCCGTGGCCGTCTTGCCGGTCGTCGTCTTGGCGGTCGCGGTCTTGCGCGCGGTCGTCTTCGCCGCGACCGTCTTCTTCGCCGCCGTCTTGCGCGGGGCCTTCACCGGGGCCGCGTCGCTGATCCGGTCGGCGCCGAGCACCTCCCGCAGGAACTTGCCGGTGTGGCTGGTCGACACTCCGGCGATCTCCTCCGGCGTGCCCTCGGCGACGACGAGGCCACCGCCGGCGCCGCCCTCGGGACCCATGTCGACGACCCAGTCGGCGGTCTTGATCACGTCGAGGTTGTGCTCGATGACGATGACCGTGTTGCCCTTGTCGACCAGGCCGGCGAGCACCTTCAGCAGCTTGCTGATGTCCTCGAAGTGCAGGCCCGTCGTCGGCTCGTCCAGGACGTAGACCGTGCGGCCGGTGGAGCGCTTCTGCAGCTCGCTGGCGAGCTTCACCCGCTGGGCCTCACCGCCGGACAGGGTGGTCGCGGCCTGCCCGAGCCGGACGTAGCCGAGGCCGACGTCCTTCAGGGTGTTGAGGTGGCGGGCGATCGCGGGCACGGCCTCGAAGAACTCCGTCGCCTCCTCGATCGGCATGTTCAGGACGTCGGCGATGGACTTGCCCTTGTAGTGGACCTCAAGGGTCTCCCGGTTGTAGCGGGCACCGTGGCAGACCTCGCACGGGACGTAGACGTCCGGGAGGAAGTTCATCTCGATCTTGATCGTGCCGTCGCCCGCGCAGTTCTCGCAGCGGCCGCCCTTGACGTTGAAGGAGAAGCGGCCCGGCAGATAGCCGCGGACCTTCGCCTCGGTGGTCTCCGCGAACAGCTTGCGGACGTGGTCGAAGACACCGGTGTACGTGGCCGGGTTGGACCGCGGGGTGCGCCCGATGGGCGACTGGTCGACGTGCACGACCTTGTCGACGAGGTCGTCGCCGTCCACCCGCGTGTGCCGCCCCGGCACGCTCCGCGCGCCGTTCAGCTCGCGGGCCAGGTGCGTGTACAGGATGTCGTTGACCAGCGTCGACTTGCCGGATCCGGAGACGCCGGTGACCGCCGTGAACAGGCCCAGCGGGAAGGACACGTCGATGTCCTGGAGGTTGTTCTCGCGGGCCCCGTGGACGGTGAGCCGGCGGGACGGGTCCTGCGGGCGCCGGATGTCGGGCAGCGGGATCGCCTTCTTGCCCGACAGGTACTGCCCGGTCTGCGACTCGGTGTTGGCGAGCAGCTCCTTCAGGCCGCCGCTGTGCACGACCTTGCCGCCGTGTTCCCCGGCGCCGGGACCGATGTCGACAATCCAGTCGGCGACCTTGATGGTGTCCTCGTCGTGCTCGACGACGATCAGCGTGTTGCCCATGTCGCGCAGCCGGACCAGGGTCTCGATCAGCCGGTGGTTGTCACGCTGGTGCAGGCCGATGGACGGCTCGTCGAGGACGTAGAGGACGCCGACGAGGCCGGAGCCGATCTGGGTGGCCAGGCGGATGCGCTGGGCCTCGCCGCCGGAGAGCGTGCCGGCCGCGCGGTTGAGCGAGAGGTAGTCCAGACCGACGTCGACGAGGAACCGCAGCCGCTCGTTGACCTCCTTCAGGACCCGCTCGGCGATCTTCTTGTCGCGGGCGTCGAGCTTCAGCTCGCCCAGGAAGTCCGCGCAGTCGCTGATGGACATCCCCGAGACCTCGGCGATGGACTTCCCCATGACCGTGACCGCGAGGACGAGCGGCTTGAGGCGCGTGCCCTCACAGGTGGGGCAGGGCACCTCGCGCATATAGCCCTCGAAGCGCTCCCGGCTGGCGTCGCTCTCGGCCTCGCCGTGCCGGCGCTTCACGAACGGAAGGGCACCCTCGAAGGGGGTCGTGTAGACGCGCTCGCGTCCGTACCTGTTGCGGTAGCGGACCTCGATCTGCGTCTTGTGGCCGTGCAGCAGGGCCTTCCTGGCGCGCACCGGCAGCCCCGCGAAGGGGATGTCCGTACGGAAGCCGAGGGCGTCCGCGAGGGCGCCGATCAGCCGGCCGAAGTAGTCCTTGGTGTGGCCGTGCGACCAGGGGTGGATGGCGCCCTCGTCGAGGGACTTGTCCTCGTCCGGGACGATCAGCTCGGGGTCGACCTCCATGCGCGTGCCGATGCCGGAGCACTCGGGGCACGCGCCGAAGGGTGAGTTGAAGGAGAAGGAGCGGGGCTCCAGCTCCTCGAAGGACAGGTCGTCGTACGGGCAGTACAGGTGCTCCGAGTACATGCGCTCGCGCTCGGGGTCGTCCTCGGGGAGGTCGACGAAGTCGAGCACGACCATGCCGCCGGCGAGGCCGAGGGCGGTCTCCACCGAGTCGGTGAGCCGGCGCTTGGCGGACTCCTTCACCGTGAGGCGGTCGATGACCACCTCGATGGTGTGCTTCTCCTGCTTCTTCAGCGTGGGCGGGCTGGACAGCTGGATCGTCTCGCCGTCGACCCGCGCGCGGGAGTAGCCCTTGGTCTGGAGGTCGGCGAACAGGTCGACGAACTCGCCCTTGCGCTCGCGCACCAGCGGCGACAGCACCTGGAAGCGGCTTCCCTCGGGCAGCTCGAGGACCCTGTCGACGATGGCCTGCGGCGACTGGCGCGTGATCGGCCGGGAGCACTCGGGGCAGTGCGGCTTGCCGATGCGCGCGAAGAGCAGGCGCAGGTAGTCGTAGACCTCGGTGATGGTGCCGACCGTGGAGCGCGGGTTGCGCGAGGTCGACTTCTGGTCGATGGAGACGGCCGGTGAGAGGCCCTCGATGAAGTCGACGTCCGGCTTGTCCATCTGGCCGAGGAACTGCCGGGCGTACGAGGAGAGGGACTCGACGTAGCGCCGCTGCCCCTCGGCGAAGATGGTGTCGAAGGCCAGCGAGGACTTGCCCGACCCCGACAGGCCCGTGAAGACGATGAGCGAGTCGCGAGGCAGGTCGAGCGAGACATTCTTGAGGTTGTGCTCGCGCGCGCCACGGACGATGAGACGGTCGGCCACGCCGGTCCGCACCTTTCTTGAGAGAAGTGACAGGGGCGGGGCCCCCGTCTTCTTCAGACTAGGGCGAGCCACTGACAACGCCGGTCGGGATTCACCGGTTCACAACAATCCCCGGCCTTCCAGCATGCCCGACGCCGCCACCGACCTTATAGCACGCGCATTCGATTTGCGGGCTCGGCCGACCACCTTCACCCGAAGGGGTGGCGAGGCTAGGGTCAGGACCATGATTGATCACGCTCATGACCTGGAGTCTGTACGCGAAGCGACCGAGCGGCTCCTCACCGCAGTCGCCGAACTGGACAACGCGTCGGCGGCCGAGCCGTCACGTCTGCCCGGCTGGAGCCGCGGACATGTCCTGGCTCACATCGCCCGCAACGCGGACGCCCTCACGAACGTCCTCGAGGGCCGTCCCATGTACGCCGACGCCTTCGTCCGTGACACCGACATCGAGCGGGACGCCCCGCGCCCCCTGGACGTCCAGCTCACGGACGTACGGGAGAGCGCGGCCCGCTTCCAGGCGACGGGGGCCCTGCCCGCGGACTGGTCACGCACGGTGGAGCTGCGCAACGGGGTCGTCGACGCGGCGGCCCGCGTGCCGTTCCGGCGGTGGGTGGAGGTGGAGCTGCACTTTGTGGACCTCGGCATCGGCTATGAGCTGGAGGATCTGCCGAAGGAGTTCACCGAGCGGGAGATCGAGTTCCTCGCGGAGCGGTTCGGCGGGCGTCCCGACGTGCCGCCGACGCGTCTGACGGACGGCACGCGCGCGTGGCACACGGGCCGCGCGGCCGAACAGTCCGAGGTGACCGTCTCCGGCACCCCCGCGGACCTCCTGGGCTGGCTCGCCGGGCGCCGTGACGGCTCGGGGCTGACGGCCGACGGCGGGCCGCTGCCGGCCCTTCCGCCGCTATAGGCTGCCGCCATGACGTACAGCGGTGAGGTGACGGTCGGCGGACCGGCGGACGTGCACGAGCTCAAGGACCTGATGATCACCAAGATCGCGGTCGGCCCGATGAACAACAACGCCTATCTGCTGCGCTGCCGGGCCACGGACGAGCAGTTGCTGATCGACGCGGCCAACGACGCGCACGCCCTGCTCGGCACGATCGGTGACGACGGCATCGCGTCCGTCGTCACCACGCACCAGCACGGCGACCACTGGCAGGCGCTCGCCGAGGTCGTGGCGGCCACGCACGCGCGTACCTACGCCGGCCGGGAGGACGCCGAGGGCATCCCCGTGGCGACCGACGTCCCGGTCGACGACGGCGACGTCATCCGGGTGGGGAACGTCGAGCTCACCGCGCGCCATCTGGTGGGGCACACGCCCGGCTCGATCGCCCTGGTCTACGACGACCCGCACGGCCACCCCCATGTGTTCACCGGCGACTGCCTCTTCCCGGGGGGCCCTGGCCGGACAACACAGGCCGCAGAGTTCAACTCCCTGATGAACGGCCTGGAGACCAAGCTGTTCGACGTCCTGCCCGACGAGACGTGGATCTACCCCGGCCACGGCAACGACACCACCATCGGCACGGAGCGGCCCCACCTCGCGGAGTGGCGCGCACGAGGCTGGTAACCGTCCAACGCCGACCGCCCCTGTTTCGAAACCGAAGCGGGGGCGGTGGCGCATTCAGGCCCGTTCCGCGCTCGGGAGGGTCATGCCCCACGGACGGTGGCCTCCAGAGCACCGTCACCGACGCCGGCAGCGGTGACCGCCATGATCAGGGGGACTGTTGCATGGGCTGCGGTCTGCCGGGCCGGGTTCACCTGGCAGGCAGCGGAACCTCCCACTTCTCCGCAATCCATCCCTTCGGCTCGCAGCCGTACTACGGGCTCGAAACACCCGCACGCAGCTGGAGGCCGCGCTCAAACGGGCTGCGACCGCCGCTGTCACCTCACGGCCCTTGGCCTCCGGGCCGCCCCGCAGGAGAGCCCGGGGC
>NZ_JBHVYO010000094.1:0-14108 GCF_042880655.1 Streptomyces sp. NPDC058295 | reverse complement strand
GGACCCGGGTACGGCAACGCATGCCGTACCCGGGTCCGTACCGCCGCGCTTCTCGGGCGCCTCAGCGAGAACGCGGCAGGCCTTCGCCGGGCGGCACCGGGTCGGCGGTACCTTCCCGCAGCCACCGGTCGTCCTCGAACTCCGGCGGCACCTCGTCCTCCCAGGGGTCGATCCCCCGTGCCTCGAGCGCGTCGAACCACCGGTCCCGTTGCGACTGCGGCAGACGCGTGCCGCACCACGGACAGAAGGCGATCTCCCGGGAGGCCGTCCCCCCGTCGTGGACGATCAGCCCGTACTCCCGGAACCTCGGTTCGAACCGCACCAGCGCGTCCGGGCAGGCGAAGACGTCGGGGTGCACCCGGCATCGCCCGTCGGCCTGGCGGGTCATCTCGGCGCAGCAGTGATCGATCACTCACACATTCTCCCCGTCGGCGCGCGAGAATCGGAACGGCAGCACGCATCACCCGTATCGCACTCCACGGAAAAGGAAACGAATCCATGACCGAGCAGGACGAACGCTTCGACGTCGTGGTCCTAGGCGCCGGTCCGGGCGGCTACGTCGCCGCGGTCCGAGCCGCCCAGCTGGGCAAGCGCGTCGCCGTCGTCGAGGAGAAATACTGGGGCGGCGTCTGTCTGAACGTGGGCTGTATCCCCACCAAGGCCCTCCTGCGCAACGCCGAACTCGCCCATATCTTCACCCGTGAGGCGAAGACCTTCGGCATCAAGGTCGACGGGCAGGTCTCCTTCGACTACGGGGAGGCGTACCGCCGCAGCCGCAAGGTCGCCGACGGCCGGGTCAAGGGCGTCCACTACCTGATGAAGAAGAACAAGATCACCGAGTTCGACGGCCGCGGCGCTTTCGTCGACGACCACACCCTGCGGGTAACCGGTTACGACGGGGAGATCCGCACCCTCGGTTTCGACCACTGCATCATCGCCACCGGCGCCACCCCCAAGCTGCTCCCCGGCACCAAGCGCAGTGCGCGAGTGGTGACGTACGAGGAGCAGATCCTCGCCGACGACCTTCCGCAGTCGATCGTCATCGCGGGCGCCGGCGCCATCGGCATCGAGTTCGCGTACGTCCTGCACAACTACGGTGTGAAGGTCACGATCGTCGAGTTCCTGGACCGGGTCGCGCCCCTGGAGGACGCCGAGGTATCGGCCGAACTGGCCAAGCAGTACCGCAAGTTGGGTATCGACGTGCTGACCTCCGCCCGGGTGGAGTCCATCGACGAGTCCGGTCCGCGGGTCCGTGTCACGGTCACCGGCAAGGACGGCGCCCAGCAGGTCCTGGAGTCCGACAAGGTGCTCCAGGCGATCGGCTTCGCCCCGAACGTCACCGGCTACGGCCTGGAGAACACGGGCGTGAAGGTCACCGAGCGCGGCGCGATCGACGTCGACGGCCGCTGTCGCACCTCCGTCCCGCACATCTACGCCATCGGCGACGTCACCGCGAAACTGATGCTCGCGCACGCCGCCGAGGCCATGGGCGTCATCGCCGCCGAGACCCTCGCCGACGCGGAGACCATGGAGCTGGACTACGCCATGATCCCGCGCGCCACCTACTGCCAGCCCCAGGTCGCCAGCTTCGGCTACACCGAGGCCCAGGCGCGGGAAAAGGGTTACGACGTCAAGGTCGCGAAGTTCCCGTTCACCGCGAACGGCAAGTCGCACGGCCTCGGCGACACCACCGGTTTCGTGAAACTGATCAGCGACGCCAAGTACGGCGAGCTCATCGGCGGTCATCTGATCGGCCCCGACGTCACCGAACTGCTCCCCGAGCTGACGCTCGCCCAGCAGTGGGACCTCACCGTCCACGAGGTCGCCCGCAACGTCCACGCCCACCCGACGCTGGGCGAAGCCGTCAAGGAGGCCGTGCACGGCCTGGCCGGGCACATGATCAACATGTAGCGGTTCCCCTGCGGGCGGGGTCGTTCACCCGAACGGCCCCGCCTCGCTCGCCGCCGCCGCACGGCCGGGATGTGCTGGCACCACCGGACCGACCCCGGGCCGGACCCGACCGACGGCGAGGGAGTCCGCCATGCCGGAAAGCGGTGTTCCCGCCGACGCGGAGCTGGCCGCCCTCAGGACCCGTATCGCGGCTCTGGAGGAGGAGCGCAGCCGCCCTCCCGCCCACCACCGGATCCGCTCGATCTTCGCGGTCGTCCTCATCGTCCTCGGCTGTGTCCTGGTCCCGCTGGGGCTGGTGGCGGCCTGGACCTCGAGCATCGTGGGCGACACCGACCGCTATGTCGACACCGTCCGCCCGCTGGCCTCCGACAAGGACGTCCAGGACGCGGCCGCCACCCGGGTCACGAACGCGCTGATGGAACGCCTGGACCTCACCGCGCTGCTCCAGGACGCGGCCCCGGCCCAGCGTCCCCTGCTGGAGAAGGCCCTCGGCAAGCTCGGTCCCTCGCTCGAGGACGCCGTCCGCAGTTTCGTGCACGACAAGGCGCAGGCGGTCGTGGCCTCCGACGCCTTCGAGAGGATCTGGACCGACGCCAACCGCCGCATCCACAGTTCCGTCGAGAAGGCCCTGACCGGCAGCGGCGGCGGGGCGGTGAAGATCGAGAACGACACGGTGACGGTCGACCTCGCCCCGGTCGTCGACCAGGTCAAGCAACGGCTGGTGGACTCCGGGATGACGGTCGCGGGAAAGATCCCCGAGATCCACACCAACTTCACGGTCGTCGAGTCCGAGGACATCGGCAAGGTCAAGACCTACTTCCGGATGCTCCAGCTGATCGGCTTCTGGCTGCCCGTCATCGCAGTCCTGCTGGTGGCGGGGGGCGTTCTGCTCTCGACGCACCGCCGCCGGGTCCTGGTCGTCGCCGCGCTCTGCTTCGCCTTCGCCGCGCTCCTGCTGGGCGTCGCCCTGACCGTCTTCCGGGTGATCTACCTGGACGCGCTCCCGGCCGGCGTCTCCCAGGCGGCCGCCGGGTCCGTGTACGACACGCTCATCCGTTTCCTGCGTACCTCCGTGCGGTCGGTGGTCGCGCTCGGCGTGGTGATCGCCCTCGCCGCCTGGCTGACCGGGCCCGGCCGGCACGCCGCTCTGGTGCGGCGGCTCTGGCACTCGGGCATCGGCGCCGTGCGCGCGACCGCCGACCACGCCGGACTGCGCACCGGCCCCGTCGGTCCGTTCGTCGACCGCTACCGCACCTGGATCACCTGGATCCTGGCCGCGGGAGCCGTCCTGGCCTTCGTCCTGTGGCCGTATCCGACCGGCTGGGTCGTGGTCGGCCTCGCCCTCGCCCTGCTCTTCGCACTGGGGATCGTCGACTTCCTCGCGACCCGGCCCCGCCGAAAGGACAGCCCCGCATGAGCTCGCACTCCCCGGCCGGAGAACCGCACGGTGAGATCGGCACCCCCTGGTCCGCGCCCCCCGGCGGCCCGGCCCGGCCCGCCGCGCACGACGGCCCGGCCGGCGCCGTCGTCTTCGCCGGTGTCCTCCTGCTGTGCAGTGGCGTGCTCGCGGTGCTCCAGGGCATCGCGGCCCTCGCGAAGGACGACATCTACGCCCGCGTGGGCTCGTACGCCTACGAACTCGACCTCACCGGCTGGGGCTGGATCCACCTCGTCCTCGGTGTCGTCGCGGCGGCGACCGGCGCCGCCCTCCTCAAAGGCATCACCTGGGCGCGCTTCACGGGTATCTTCCTTGCCGCGCTGAGCCTGGTCACCCAGTTCCTGTTCCTGCCCTACGAGCCGCTCTGGTCGATCGTGGTCATGGGGATCGACGTCTTCGTGATCTGGTCGCTGGCGTCGTGGCCGGAGAGGGCGCGCTGAGGCCGGTGCCACGGCATCCCGGCACCCCGGCGGGGGAGCCGGTGGGCGGTGCGGGCCGGGCGAGGCCGATGTCGGATTCTCGCCAGCGCCGGATCGCCGCCTGGCCGATGCTGGACGTATGCAGAACGGGATGTACACCGATCGCGAGCGCTGTGTGCGCGCCGTGCAGTCCAAGGACGCGCGGTTCGACGGCTGGTTCTTCACGGCGGTCCTGACCACCGGCATCTACTGCCGGCCCAGCTGCCCGGTCGTGCCGCCCAAGCCGCAGAACATGGTCTTCCACCCGAGCGCCGCCGCCTGCCAGCAGGCCGGCTTCCGCGCCTGCAAGCGCTGCCGGCCCGACACGACACCGGGCTCCCCGGAGTGGAACCAGCGCGCCGACCTGGTCGCCCGCGCCATGCGGCTGATCGCCGACGGTGTCGTCGATCGTGAGGGCGTGCCCGGACTCGCGGCCCGCCTCGGCTACAGCACCCGCCAGGTCGAACGCCAACTCCTCGCCGAACTCGGCGCGGGCCCGCTCGCGTTGGCCCGTGCACAGCGCGCGCAGACCGCTCGCCTGCTCATCGAGACGACCGAACTCCCCATGACGGAAGCCGCGTTCGCGTCCGGCTTCGCCTCCATCCGCACCTTCAACGACACCGTGCGCGAGGTCTTCGCGCTCTCCCCGAGCGAACTGCGCGCCCGTGTCCCGCGGAAGAACCCCTCTGCCCGGCCGGCCACACCCGGCACGCTCGCCCTGCGCCTGCCCTTCCGGGCCCCGCTCAACCCGGACAACCTCTTCGGGCACCTCGCCGCGACCGGCGTCCCGGGGGTCGAGGAGTGGCGGGACGGGGCGTTCCGGCGCACGCTCCGGCTGCCGTACGGGCACGGCGTGGTGGCGCTCACCCCGAACCCCGACCACATCGGCTGCCGCCTCACCCTCAGCGACCTGCGCGACCTCACGGTCGCGATCAGCCGCTGCCGGCGCATGCTCGACCTGGACGCCGACCCGGTCGCCATCGACGAACAGCTGCGCACGGATCCGCTGCTCGCGCCCCTGGTGGACAAGGCCCCCGGCCGCCGGGTGCCCCGTACGGTCGACGAGGCGGAGTTCGCCGTACGCGCCGTGCTGGGTCAGCAGGTCTCCACGGCGGCCGCCCGCACCCACGCGGCCCGCCTGGTCACGGCGCACGGTGAGCCGGTCGACGACCCGGAGGGCGGCCTCACCCACCTCTTCCCGACCGCCGAGGCGCTCGCCGCCGTCGACCCCGGCACGCTGGCGATGCCCCGCACCCGCCGTACCACCTTCACCACCCTCATCGGACAACTCGCCGACGGAACACTGAACCTGGGCGTGGAGAGCGACTGGCCGAAGGCGCGCGCCGTCCTGCTCGCGCTGCCCGGCTTCGGACCGTGGACGGTCGACGTCATCGCGATGCGGGCCCTCGGCGACCCCGACGCCTTCCTCCCCACCGACCTCGGAATCCGGCGCGCCGCGAAGGAACTGGGCCTGCCCTCCACCCCGGCGGCGCTCACCGCCCGCGCCGCGGGCTGGCGCCCCTGGCGGGCGTACGCCGTCCAGTATCTCTGGGCGACCGCCAGCCACCCGATCAACTTCCTCCCCGTGTAAGGAACTTCGGTGAAACAGCACACGATCGTCGACAGCCCGTACGGCCCGCTCACGCTCGTCGCCGATGACGGCGTCCTGTGCGGCCTCTACATGACCGCACAGCGGCACCGCCCACCCGAGGAGAGTTTCGGCCCTCGCGGCGACACCCTGTTCGGGGAGGCGGAGGAGCAGCTGGAGGCCTATTTCGCAGGCGAACTGAAGGAGTTCGGTCTCGAACTGCGCCTGCACGGCACCCCGTTCCAGCGTTCCGTATGGGACGGACTGCGGAAGATCCCGTACGGCGAGACCCGCACCTACGGCGAACTCGCCGAAGCCCTCGGCAGTCCGACCGCCTCCCGCGCGGTGGGCCTGGCCAACGGCAGAAACCCCATCGGCATCATCGTGCCCTGCCACCGCGTGATCGGCGCCGGCGGCGGCCTCACCGGCTACGGCGGCGGCCTGGACCGCAAGCGGCGCCTGCTGGACTTCGAGGGCGGCACCGCCCCCGGCGACACGACCCTCTTCTCGCTCGAGGCGTAAGGACCCGTGCGGCTCCCGCCGTGCATGACCTGTGCATGACCTATGCCTGGGAGGACCTTTGCCCGGTGGGGCCCACCGTTCGTCTGGCCTTCACCCAGGCCCGGTCCGGGGCTCCTAGGGTTTGCGGCGCTGCCCCCCCGCACGTCCGTCACTTCTGTCCGGAGGACAGTCATGGCCGCCGTCAAGGCTTCCCAGCGCAATCGACGCCCCCTCGCCGCACTCACCGGGGCCGTCGCCCTCACCGCCACGTCGATCGGCGTGTGGACCGCCACGGCCTCCACCGCCGAGGCGGCCGCTCTCCCGACCCCCGACCACGTGGTGGTCGTGGTGATGGAGAACCACGCCTACTCGCAGGTGATCGGCAGTTCCGGCGCCCCCTACCTGAACAACACCCTCAAGGCGGGTGGCGCCGTCCTCACCCAGTCCTACGGTCTCACCCACCCCAGCGAGCCGAACTACTACATGCTGTTCTCGGGCTCCAACCAGGGCCGTACCGACGACAGTTGCGTCTCGGTCGGGTCGCTCTCCACACCGAACCTCGCCTCGGAGCTGATCGCCGCCGGCAAGACCTGGGCCAGCTACAACGAGTCGCTGCCCAGCCAGGGCTCCACGACGTGCAGCAGCGGCAACTACGCCCAGAAACACAACCCGTGGTTCGGCTTCTCCAACGTGCCGACGAGCAGCGCGAAGACCATGGCGCAGTTCCCGACCGACTACACGACCCTGCCCAAGGTCTCCTTCGTCGTACCGAACCTGTGCAGTGACATGCACGACTGCTCGGTCTCCACGGGCGACACCTGGATCAAGAACAACCTGGGCGCGTACGCCACCTGGGCCAAGACGCACAACAGCATCCTCGCCGTCACCTTCGACGAGGACAACAAGCTGTCCGGCAACCGCATCCCCACCGTTTTCTACGGGCAGCACGTCACGCCCGGCAGCTCCAGCTCCACCACCTACAACCACTACAACGTGCTGCGGACCGTGGAGGACCTGGCGGGTCTGAGCGCGCACGCGGGCAACGCCTCCTCGGCGTCCGACATCACCGGCATCTGGAACTGACGCCCGTGTATCTCGCGGACTCCCGCAGCACCAAGCCCGCCGCCGTGCCCTCCACCGTGCTGGCCCTGGGTGCCGTCAGCCTCATCACGGACGTCTCCTCGGAGATGGTCACCGCCGTCCTGCCGCTCTACGTCGTCGCGGGCCTCGGCCTCTCCCCGCTCGGGTTCGGGCTCCTGGACGGCATCAACAACGGCGTCGGGGCCCTGGTCCGGCTGGCCGGGGGCCATCTCGCCGACCGGGGAGGCCGTCGGCACAAGGTGGTGGCCGGCCTCGGCTACGGCCTGTCGGCGTTGTGCAAGCCGTTGCTGCTGCTCGCCCACACCCTCCCCGTGATCAGCGCCGTGCTCGCCGCCGACCGCACCGGCAAGGGGCTGCGCACCGCCCCCCGCGACGCGATGATCTCGCTGGCCACCGAACCCCGGCACCGGGGACGGGCGTTCGGAGTGCACCGGGCCATGGACACCACCGGGGCACTGCTCGGCCCGCTGGTCGCCTTCGCCGTGCTGCGGGCCACCGTCGACGGCTACGACGCGGTCTTCGCGGTCAGCGGCTGCGTCGCCGTGCTCGGAGTCCTGGTACTGGTGCTCTTCGTGCCCCGCCACATCGTCCCCGCCGGCGCCGCGCACCCACCCGAACCGGCCCGGCCGGTGCTGCGGGACGCGCTCGGGCTCCTGCGCCGCCCCGAGCTGCGCGGGATCACCGTGTGCGCGACCCTGCTCGGCCTGACCACCGTCAGCGACTCCTTCCTCTATCTGCTGCTCCAGCGCGAAGGGGCCCTGCCCGCCCATCTCTTCCCGCTGCTGCCGCTGGGCACCGCCGCCGTCTTCCTGCTGCTCGCGTTGCCGCTCGGCACGCTCGCCGACCGCGTCGGCAGCCGCCGGCTCTTCCTGGCCGGCCACGCGGTCCTGCTGCTCGGCTACCTCCTGGTGCTCTCCCCCTGGCACGGCGCCCCCGCCGTGGTCGCCGTCCTCGTCCTGCACGGCACCTTCTACGCCGCCACCGACGGGGTTCTCGCGGCCGCCACCGCCGGCGCCGTACCGGACCGTCAGCAAGGAGCCGGTCAGGCACTGGTCGGCACCGGCCAGGCACTGGCCCGCTTCCTCTGCTCGCTCGCCTTCGGCGCGGCCTGGAGCCTGTGGGGCGGGCGCACCGCCCTCGCCGTCACCGCCGCCGCGCTGGCCGTGAGCGCCGTCGTGGCCTCGTTGGTCCTGCGGACCACCGAGGTGCCCGCAACCACCGATGAGGTGACCGTATGACCCGGACAACCCGCCTGATGGTCCTGCTGGTCGCCGTGGTGCTGCTCGGCGCGGTCGGCACCGGGTCGGTGCTGTACGCCGCCCACCGGTCGGGCCTGCGGGACGAGCAGCAGGCCGACGGTCCGACGGTGCGGGCCGGTACCGTCTCGCTCCGGCCGACGTCCGGCCGCCGGCTGCTGGTGCGCAACCTGGCCTGGGGCCCGCATCGCGACGAGATCGCCACCGTGCCCGCCGACGACCCGCAGGGGCCGCGCACCGCGTCGGGCGTCAAGTGCCTGCGCTTCCACGCGGCTGCCGGAACCGGCATCTGCCTCCAGGCGGTGCACGGCGCGCTGGAGGACACCTACCGGGCCGTGGTGCTCGACGCGCACCTGCACGCGCTGCACAGCTTCCCGGCGGCGGGTGTCCCCACCCGGGCCCGGGTCTCGCCCTCCGGCCATCTGGTGGCCTGGACGGTCTTCGTCAGCGGAGACTCCTACGCCGGCACCGCCTTCTCCACCCGTACTGCCGTCGTCGACACCCGGACCTGGGCCGTCGACGACAATCTGGAGACCTTCCGCATCGTCAAGGACGGCCGGACCTACCGCGCGGCGGACCTCAACGTCTGGGGTGTCACCTTCGCCGACGACACCCGCTTCTACGCCACGGTGGCGACCGGCGGCCGGACCTACCTGGTCCGCGGCGACCTCGCCGCCCGCACCCTCACCACCCTGCACGGCAACGTCGAATGCCCCTCCCTCTCACCCGACGGAACCCGGATCGCCTACAAGAAACGCGTCAAGGGAGCCTCGCCGGACGCCCCCTGGCGGCTGTACGTCCTCGACCTGCGCACCCTGAAGGAGACCGCGACCGCCGAGCAGCGCAACATCGACGACCAGACCCTGTGGGCCGACGACTCCACCCTCGTCTACGCCCTTCCCGGCGACTACGGCTCGGACCTGTGGACCGTCCCCGCCGACGGCAGCGGCGCGGCCCGCACCCTCATGACCTCCGCCGTGGCCCCCGCCTACCTGGGGTGAGAGTGCTCACCGTCAGAGCTCCGTCCGCGTCGGCTCCCGCACCGGCCTCGGCAGGGCCGGCCCGATCGGCTCCCGGACGACGTCGTCGGCGAACCCGTCCTACGGCGTCGGCTCGGCGTCGACGACGACCGGCGGGTCGCGAGCGCATGTCGCGGCGCCCCGGCCGGTGTTACCGTCCCGGCATGGCCAAGGTCGCTGTCTCGCTCGACGCCGAACTCGTCGTCGAAGTCATGGTGCTCACCGGTGTGGGCAACCCCCAGGACGCCGTCGAACTGGTCGTGCGCGACTACATCGAGCGCGGCCATCGCACGGAGGCCAGGACCGCCGTCCGGGACGAGGCCCTGCGCGAGGTCGACGGCAAGCCGCGCGACGTCGAGGGCTGAGCGGGCCGGGGCCGGCGGGCGGCGGCTCAGCGGGCGGGACGGCCGTTCTCCAGTTCCGCCGTCGTCGAGCCGTCCGCGAGCGCGTCCAGGGCGGCCAGGACCCGGTGACCCGGCGCGCCCGGCAGATGGTCGGCGAGCTCCTCGTGCGGGACCAGCCGCCAGGACAGCAACTCCGACTCCTGGAGGCGGATCGCCTTGAGGTCGTCCGAGCCGAGGACCCCGCCGTCGTACACGTACGCCGTCAGCGGCGGCCGGTCCGGGCCGATCGCCCAGTCGACCGCGAGCAGCCGGCCGAGCTCACGGTCGAGACCGATCTCCTCGAGCGTCTCGCGTCGCGCGGCCTGCCGCGGGCTCTCACCGGCGTCGGACTCGATCGTGCCGCCCGGCAGCGCCCAGCCCGCCCGGTAGTTGGGCTCGACGAGCAGGACCCGCCCCTCGGCGTCCCGGAAGATCGCGGCAGCGGCGGCCAGGACACGGGGCAGGGAGGCGATGTACGCCGCGAAGTCGGGCGTGCCGGGGATGCTCATCCGGCAAGCCTAAGGGCGGCAAGCGTACGGGGCGGGAAGCGTACGGGCGGCCGGGGGAAGGGATGCGGGGGATCGGGGTGCGTGCCGGGGAAGGGGTGCCGGGCCGGTCGCGTAGCGGCTCAGCTCTCCGCCGGGCGGTCCCGCTCCTCGACCAGCCGCAGCGTCCGCCGCGCCAGCTCGCTGATGCGCGCGCCGTCAAAGCCGAACACCGCGCTGCGCACGGTGTCCTCCAGCGGCTCCGTCCACTGCGGCGGGATCGCCGAGGCGCCGGTCAGGACACCGGCCACCGAACCGGCCGTCGCGCCGTTGGAGTCGGTGTCCAGGCCGCCGCGCACGGTGAGCGTGACGGTCCGGGTGAAGTCGCCGTCGCCGTACAGGAGACCCGCGGTGAGGACCGCGGCGTTCGGGACGGTGTGGATCCAGCCCAGGCCCGCCGTCTCCTCGGTCACCGTGGCGAGCGTGTCCTCCCAGGTCATGCGGGTGTCGTGGAGGGAGGCGACCCGGCGGACGGTCCGGGCGAGCCGGCTGCTCGCCGGGACGACGCCCAGCGCCACGTCCAGCGCGTGGCGCACCGTCGGCGCGGTGAACGCCGCCGAGATCAGCGCCGCCGCGAACATCGCGCCGTACACGCCGTTGCCGGTGTGCGAGAGCACCGCGTCCCGGCGGGCGAGGGAGGCGGCGCGGCGGGGGAGCCCCGGGCAGGTCCAGCCGTAGATGTCGGCGCGGATCAGGGCGCCGATCCACTCCTGGTACGGGTTGTCGTACGTCGCCGTCAGCGGCGGCTTCAGTCCCGCCGTGAGGTTGCGGTAGGCGGCCCGCTCGGCGGTGAACGTCTGGAGGTACGGCAGCCGCAGCAGCCACAGGTCGCCGACCTGCTCGGTACTGAAGCCGAAGCCGTGGGTCTCCAGCAGGTCGAGCCCGAGGATCGCGTAGTCGACGTCGTCGTCGCGGCAGCTGCCGTGGATGCGGCCGCGCACGCACTCCCGCCACTCCGGGCGCAGCCGCAGGCCGTCCTCCGCGGTGGCCGGCTCGGGCAGGTAGTCGGTGAGCGGCAGGGCTGCGGCCCGCCGCAGATAGCGGTCGATGCGCTCGCGCGTCCACAGGTCGCCCTGCTCGACCGGTTTGCCGAGCATGTTGCCCGCGATCCGGCCCAGCCAGCCCCCGAGGACGCGGTCGGCGAGCTCCGGCTCGCCGCCCACAGGGGTCATGGCTCCGGTCTACCCGATTCCGGTGACGCCCGCGAGGGTTGCGACGGTCCACAGGCGCCGCTCAGGGTTGTTCCAGGGTCCGGGCACCGCATGACGGCGGGGGCGCCTTCCGGTTAAGGTCGCAGCGGCGCGACTGGCCCTGACGTGCGCGGGGCCCGGAGAGCAAGGGGATGCAAGGTGACGGACGCTCCAGCGCGGGGCACCCGACGGGTGCTCGTGGCCGCGGACAAGTTCAAGGGCTCGCTGACGGCCGTGGAGGTCGCCGAGCGGGTGACGGCCGGGCTGCGCCGGGTCGTGGCGGACCTCGAGGTGGAGGCCCTGCCCGTCGCCGACGGCGGTGACGGCACCGTCGCCGCGGCGGTCGCGGCAGGCTTCGAACGCCGGGAGGTGCGGGTCGCCGGACCTCTCGGGCAGGAGGTGACCGCCGCGTTCGCGGTACGCGGCGACACCGCGGTCGTGGAGATGGCGGAGGCGAGCGGCCTGCAGCGGCTCCCGGCCGGCGTCTTCGCGCCCCTCACGGCGTCGACGTACGGCTCGGGCGAGCTGTTGCGGGCCGCGCTGGACGCGGGAGTGCGGACGATCGTCTTCGGGGTCGGAGGCAGCGCCACCACGGACGGCGGCGCGGGCATGCTGTCCGCGCTCGGCGCGCGGTTCCTCGACGAGGACGGCGAGCCGGTGGCCCCGGGCGGCGGCGGTCTCGCGGCGCTGGCCCGCGCCGACCTGTCGGAGCTGGATCCCCGGCTGGCCTCCGTGGAACTGGTCCTGGCGAGCGACGTCGACAATCCGCTGACCGGCCCCAAGGGCGCACCGGCGGTGTACGGCCCGCAGAAGGGCGCCTCGCCGGACGACGTCGAGACGCTGGACGCGGCGCTCACGCACTACGCGGAGGTACTGGAGACGGCCCTCGGGTCGAAGGCGGCGGAGTACGCCGCCGCACCGGGCGCGGGCGCCGCGGGCGGCATCGGCTACGGGGCGCTGCTCGTCGGTGCCCGGTTCCGCGCCGGCATCGAGGTCATGCTCGACGTGCTGGGCTTCGCGCCGGCGCTCGAGCGGGCCGAGCTGGTGATCACCGGTGAGGGCTCGCTGGACGAACAGACCCTGCACGGCAAGGCCCCCGCGGGCGTCGCCGCGGCGGCCCGGGCGGCGGGCAAGGAGGTCGTCGCCGTCTGCGGCCGCCTCGCCCTGCCCCCGGCGGCGCTGGGCCGGGCCGGCATCCGCCGCGCCTATCCGCTGACGGATGTCGAGCCGGACGTGGCGACCTGCATCTCGGACGCGGGACCGATCCTGGAACGGGTCGCGGAACAGATCGGCCGGGACTTCCTGAGCTGAGCGGGGGCTACGGCAGGGGGATCAGGTCGCCGTCGGTCTCCCTGAAGTAGCTGCCGCTGGAGAGGCCCTCCACCTTGCTCTTCTTGAACCACTGCTTCGAGAAGTGGTGGACGGTCTTCGCGGTGGTCTCCCAGACCAGGGAGTGGCCCGCGCCGGCCAGGCAGACCATCAATGTCTTCGGTCCCTTGACGGCGTCGTAGAGGGCCGGCACGGAGAAGCGCAGGATGTCGGGGAACGTCGCCGGGCTGTTCGCCGTCCTGTCCAACTCCCCGTAGACGATGAGCAGGGGGACCCGCTTGCCGAGCACCCGCGTGCCGACCGGGTTCTCGTACGGCGCGGTCTGGCTGTTCCAGCCCCACGAGTACGTGTTCCGGTACCGCAGGACACCCTCGTACACACCCGGTGCCTCCTCGGGGCCCCACTTGCCGGCGAGGGGGTCGTCCTGCAGGCAGGCGTCCCACGCGCGCTCGTCGATGCCGGGCTCCCACAGGGCGGGGGTGCTCGTCAGCGACGCCTTGAACCCGGTCTTGCCGGCCACGTGCATCGGGAAGCCGAACAGGTTGGGAGGGGTGGACACGGGCAGCGTCGACACACCGGACGGGCGTCCGAAGGGATCGGCGAGGTTCCCCGACCACCGCCCCTTCGGCGGGAACACCGGGGCGAGCAGGAACAGGCTCTCGACGTCCTCGGGATGGCGGAGCGTGTAGGGGCCCATGACGAGCGCGGCCGCGGACCAGCCGACGAAACGAATCGGCTTGTCCAGGCCGGGCACGGCCCTGATGTACTTGACCACCGCTTCGAGCTCTGCCGCCTCGCTCTCCGTATTGCCGAGCTCGTGCGGGTACGGGGGCAGGCTCGAGCAGGGTTCCGGAAGCGGGTTGGGAACGAGGACGGACTGCTGCTGCGTCGGGTTGGCGTTGCACGGCTCGTCCATCACCTTCGGGCGTGGTGACCGGCCGGACCCCTGGAGATCCATGATGAAGACGTCGTAACCGTCATGCGCGAGTTCCTGGGCCCAGCTGTACCGGGTGGCGTGCCCGTTGGACACCGGCGCCAGGTCGAACCCCGCCAGTGCCGGGACGCTTCTGCCGTGCAGCATGAGGACCGGCTTGTGCGGGTTGCTGCCCTGGGTGCCGTCGTACTCCCGGACGGGGAGCAGCACCGGGTCTCCGAAGTTCGCGGGGATCTTCGAGACGTGCGGTACCAGATGTTCCCTGAGGACGAGTGAGGCCATGGCCGTCTCCCGAAGGGTGCGAAGGGGGTGATTCTCGTACAATCCCCCCTTCTTCTACCGTCCTCCTCTTCCTCACGCTCTGCAACCGCGCGCTGATCGCCGGTAGTTGACGGTGCAAGGTCACAGGCGGACGACCTTGAACGCGAAACGGGTGCGGCCCGGACCTCCGAGGT
>NZ_JBHVYO010000093.1:0-15809 GCF_042880655.1 Streptomyces sp. NPDC058295 | reverse complement strand
GTGTCTAACTGCGTGACGACGCCGACGAACAACAGCGGATGCGCACGGACGTCAGCGGACCATCGGCGCAGGTGAGAGACACACCAGCCCTAGGCGCCGCCGCTGCCCAAGTTGCTTCGGGACGAAGAGGTCACGTGTCACAGTCCGGGTGGCGGTGGCCGGCGACGACTCTCCGTTGTCCTACAGCCGTTGACGCCGCATCCTCGGTGTATGCCGATCCCTCCTGACACCCGCGACCTCTGCCAGTCTCTCTTCGAGCCGGGCCAAGTGGAGCTGGCCGTCATGGTTCTGGAGACCTACCCCGGGCCAGATGAGGCGTGGGTCCACTAGGCCGCGATCAGGCTCAGCGAAGGGCAGCTCCACCGTCTGGCCCACTGGCTGAACTCAGCCGAACGAGGACTGGGCACCTTCCGCTGGTACGCCGACGAACCCGCAGACGTATCGCCCGAGTCGCACCGGTTAGCGGTCGAGTTCATCAACGGGCTGATCGACAAGGATGCCCCTAGTCCGCCAGAGCCGCGGTAAGCCGCGTGCCAGATCGTGCGGAGATCCCGCGCAGCGGAGACCGTAGTGAGCCTTAGCTGGTAGGTCGTTGTGTCTGACGTCTTAAGCGTGGGTCGACCACCCGACTGAGCCTCTCGACCCATCGACGACATCCGGCTGATCTTCTGGGCTTGATTCGGGACGAAGTCTTCCTCTACGTTTCGCGAATGGCGATTCTGCAGACGCTGACGAACCAGGGACGCGTAGTGGGCGGCCACTTGGCGAGCGGCAGCGTTCTCTCAGGCCACGGCGGACTCACGATCCAGCACCCACGCAACCCATTCAAGCGGCACAAGCTCAATGCCGAGACCGTGCTCGAGTGGGAGGCACTCTCGACCAGGGAAGGTGTCGCTGGCGCCATGGGCCAGGCTGCCGCGAAGGCTGCTCTGCCTGGGGTGATCGGTAAGGCTGTCGGTGCTGGCCTCGGGGCTTCCATGAAATCCGGGCACACCGTCCGCGTGAACTGGGCCGACGGCAATCAGTCCATCATTGAGTTGCCGGAGAAGCTGTTCATGATCTTCTCCGTATTGCTCGAGGGCCAGCAGGTCGTAACTGATACCTCCGCGCAGGCCGAGTCTTCGGAGCCCCTCCCGGCGCAGCCTGGCGTGACCGAGAAGATCTTGGACCTCGCTTCTTCGATGTTCCACCAAGGCAAGCATGGGGCACCGGCCGAGGCCGCAGCTCAGCCGGATGTTGTCGAGCAGATCGCGAAGCTCGCCTCGCTCCACGACGCCGGCATCCTCACGGACGAGGAGTTCGCACAGAAGAAGGCTGAACTGCTCAAGCGTCTCTGACACTTGAGGCGACCAGTCGGAGCCCGGGCCCGGGTCGACGTGCATGATCCAAACTTCTTGGCGTGGTACTAACGCCAGTTCTCACGCGGGTGGTTCGACTCTACTCCGCAAGATCAACCGACCGGATCCGCCGCAGGGTGCGCGTCAGGTTCGGCCACGCCCGGGATGACTCACGGGCGGCAGCTCGCGCCACACCTCACCCGGTATGGGGTCCGCCATCCGCCGGGTTGGTGCTCTCGCCTGGATCAGGGTGCCGACATCTGGAGGAAGTCCCGTACGGCGGGAGCCGGTTACCCGTCTTGGGGGCGAGACCCGTAAGCCAGCGGCGTGGCCGCACCCCTGAACGGCGGAGATGGCCGACTTGCTGGTGGACCTGATCATCCAGCTCGTACTGTGGGTTCGCCCGGTAGGGGAAGCGGTCTCGGAGCAGGCGGGGTAACTCATGGGAAATGCAGGGAAGTTCCTCATACCGGCCGCCGCCGCGGCAGCGCTGTTCACCGTCTCGGGGTGTTCGGAGGACAAGCCGGCCGACGAGGCTTCCACGGCTTCCCCGTCGGAGCTCGCTCACTACACGGCCGCTCCCGGCTCGGCCACTCCGACGCAGAGCCCGACGACGTCCGCGCCCGCGGAGTGCGTGAAGACCAGGGACATGACCGTCGAGCAGCTGACCGGCTACCTGAAGGAACTGCGCAGCGGCACCGGCGAATACCGGTCCAGGGGTCTGAGCCTGGACTCCTCCGGTCTGAACTTCACCCCGGAGGCGATCCAGAGACCGTGCGAGGCGGTCACGGTGAAGCTCGCCCGCTATTGGGTCGATGTCGAGAAGACGAGGGAGGCGACCGCCGTCACCCCAGCCCGCTACGAGTACGAGTACACGCTGATCAACGTCACGTCCCACAAGGCCGGCCCGCAGGACGGCAGAGTCCCCGATACCGCGCCGCCGGGGGGCGCCGACTGTCAGGGCACGGTTTCGGTGGCCTACCTCGGCGAAGACATCCCGCTGCGATCCCTGCCGAACGACTTGGAGCTGACCGACACGACAGCCCCTGTCCCGGTCGAGGTGGACGGAGACGGAGTGCTGTCCGCGATCTATGTCTCGCCCGTCGGCGTGGAGTCCTGTTGACCGCCGATTAGGTATCCGTCGGGGCGGATGACGTAGCCGGTCGGGCCGTGGGGGCGGTAGAGGCGGGCGAACTCGCCGGTGGCGTCGCGGTAGCGCGGCTGGATGCCGACGGCCTTCGCATACGGGAGACGTGCGGGCAGCCGGTCCACCAGCCGGCGGCGCACCCCCTGCCGGCGCGACTCCGCCGCAGCGCTCAGGCCGACCGGGCCGGCGCCCGCGATCAGTGCGTCGGGCGTCCCCGTGGGTGTCACGGGTGTCACGGGTGCCTCCCAGCGCGGTGCTTGGCCCCTGGACCGGTCCCGTCACCCATGGTCACCCGGGTGACGGGCGGGCGGCGAGCGGGGCAGCCGCCGCCACGGGCGACCGTTTATTCCGATTTACGGGGATCAGTCGATGTGGCCGGATATCGTCACCGATGCGTCACAGGTCGGTCCCGGGGAGAACCCGTTTGCCTGTCCGTTCTGTCTGTGTTGACGGACGACACACAGGTGGGTCGGTGGCTTGGTGGGTGCTGAGGGCCGACGCCCTCGGCGACTCGGATCCGGGGGGCAACATGCGCTACGCGAAGACGAACGAGAACGCCAACACGAGCAAGAACGCCGACACGAACGCGAACGCGAACAGGAACGGGAACGTGGACATGCGCTGGAACAGGTTCGGAATTCGGGGTTCCGTGATGGCGGCCGTCGTGGCCTCGACCGCTCTGGTGGTGACGGGGTGCGGTTCGGGGGAGTCCCCCGGCACCTCCGCGAGTCCCGCCTCCAGCAGCCCTGCCTCCGTCAGTCCCGCCTCCGCGACCCCCACCCACGTGACTTCCCCTTCCGTTGCCTCCCCTTCGGTGGCCTCCGCCTCCGCGAGTGCCGCTGCCGTGACGCCCGCCGTGGACAGTTCCCGGGGTGTCGGTGCAGCCGCGCCGGTCTGTTCCGCGGGGAGCCTGAAGGTCGCCGCGCGGCAGGCCACCGTTCGGCCGTCGGGTACGGGGACCGGGGCGGCGATCGTCGAGTTCACCAACAGCTCGGCCAAGGCCTGCGTCCTCAAGGGTCATCCGACCGTCGCGGGAGCCGGCAACGGCTCTCCGGAGAAGAACTCCCCGCTCTCCGTCACGACCACCGGAACCGCCTCGCCGGTGACGCTGGCCTCCAAGGGCAAGGCATGGGCGAAGCTGACCTTCGTGCAGGTGCAGGGCGAGGCAGACGGGTTCTGCGAATCGGGTGCGGAGCCCGTCGTCTACCCCACGCTCGTCATCGGCCTGCCGGGCGCGGGGAAGCATCAGGTCGCCCTGGACGACGGCCAGTTCGCGCAGTGCGACAACAAGGTGACCGTCACCGCCGTATCGGCGGCCAAGCCTTCCTGACCCGGGTTCGGCGCTCCTCGGCGGACGCTCCGAGCGATCTCACACCGTCAGCGGCACCGGGTGGATCTCGTCCGCCATGTGGCCGGTGCGCTCGTGGACGCGGAGGACGGCCTCCGCCGAGGGGCCCTCGGAGAGGCAGTAGACGGTTCCGGACTCCGGGTCGGCCCAGGCCCGTTCGAAGTGCACGCCCTCTTCGCCCTCGATGGCGAGGTCCGCCCGGTGGGCCTCGAGGAGCTGGTCGGCGGTGATGCCGTGCATGTCGTGGTGGACGTCCATGAAGCGGGTCATGACTGCCCGCCCCCTTCCAGTCGCCGTGCCTGTGCCTGTGCCTGTGCCAGTGCCAGTGTCTGTGCCTGTGGCAGTGTCTGTGCCTGTACGTGTGCGTGTGTCTCTACGTGTACGTGTTCGTGCACATGTAGGTGTGCGTGTGTCTGTGCCCGCGTTTGCGCGCCCGCACTTCCATGCTGCGCTCGCGGTCCCCGCGCGGCGACCGGGCGAGGAGCGGACCGGGCATGAACGAGGGGCCCGGTGCCGGTATCGGCACCGGGCCCCTCGTTCACCCGCGTTCGTCGTGTGTCTTCAGCCGCACTGGCAGGGGTTGCCCGACTGGCACCCGCAGCCGCACCCGGAACCGCAGCCGCACGCGCCGATGAGCATCAGGTTCCTGATCTCGGCGGGCTGCTCGGTCGGGCGTTCCTGTGCGGGATCGGGCGTGGGAGTGATGGGGGACTCGGCCATGGGTTCCTCCCGGAGGCGTAGGACCTGTGCCCATTGCATGCCCGTTCCGCTGGGCGCATCAACGGCTCAACGGCGCACGGCGGCTTGCGCACACCTTGAGGAGATCCGGTACGCCCCCACTCACCGTCCGGCCACCGACCCGCTCAGACCCCCTCGGCCGCCGTCCCCGTCCCCGTCCCCGCTCCGGTCGTCGGCTGGATGTCCGGCTGGATCTCCGGCTGGAGCTCGTCCGCGTGCTCGCCCGTCACCAGGAACACCACGCGCTTGGCGACGGCGACCGCGTGGTCGGCGAAGCGCTCGTAGTAGCGGCCCAGCAGCGTGACGTCGACGGCGGTCTCGATGCCGTGCTTCCAGCGGTCGTCCAGCAGGTGCTGGAAGAGGGTGCGGTGCAGGAGGTCCATCGCGTCGTCGTCCGACTCCAGCTGGAGGGCGAGGTCGACGTCCTTGGTGACGACGACCTCCGCCGCCTTCGCCATCAGGCGCTGCGCGAGCTGGCCCATCTCCAGGATGGTGGCGTGCAGGTCCTGCGGGACCGCGCGGTTCGGGAAGCGCAGCCGGGCCAGCTTCGCCACGTGCTGGGCGAGGTCGCCGGAGCGCTCCAGGTCGGCCGACATCCGCAGCGACGTGACCACGATCCGCAGGTCCGTCGCCACCGGCTGCTGCCGGGCCAGCAGTGCTATCGCCCGTGCCTCCAGGTCGTGCTGGAGCTCGTCGACCTTCTTGTCGGCCTCGATGACGCTCTCGGCGAGCTTCAGGTCGGCGTCGAGAATGGCGGTCGTGGCGCGCCCGATCGCCGACCCGACCAGCCGGGCCATCTCCACCAGGCTGTCGCCGATCGAGTCCAGTTCCTCGTGGTACGCGTCCCGCATCAGGGTTCCCTCTCGTACGTCGTGCTTGGGGTTCGGGTTCGGTTCCGGGGGCCAGAACCGGCCGCGAACCGGGTCGTCACCGGCTGCTGCACCGGCGCCGACCGGCCGTGGAACCGGTGCTGCGAACCCCACGGTGCCACGCTCCGCCCCGTACGCGTCGATTTCCGGCACCTCAAATGAACCACCACTGGCTCCAAGGTGAACTCTGGGCGACGAGTGTTCGAGGTCGCACCTCGATAGCTGTGGCCAGGACCGATCGCGTGCCTAACCTGGTGGCATGGACGTGAACGCGGCGGTCGCCGCAGCGGCAGCGATCGCCGGGGTACTGACCGGTGTCATCGCCATGCTGGCGTTCCGCTGGAGCGAGCGCGAGCAGAAGCGCCCCACGCGCACCTCGCTGCACACGGACCCGGTGCTTCCGCCGGGTGTGGACACCGTCCTCTCCGTGCTTCGCTCCTCGGCCGTCGTGCTCGACGAAGCCGACGCCGTCGTGAAGGCCAGCTCCGCCGCCTACGCCCTCGGGCTGGTGCGCGGCGGCCGGCTCAGCGTCGAGCCGATGCTCAAGATGGCCCGGGACACCAGACGCGACGGAGAGATACGCCAGGTCGAGCTGGACCTTCCCCGGCGCGGGACGGGGCGCGGCGAGGCTCTCGCCGTGTCCGCCAGAGTGGCCCCACTGGGCTCCCGGCTGGTCCTCCTGCTCGTGGAGGACCTCACCGAGGCCCGTCGTATCGAGGCGGTCCGGCGGGACTTCGTGGCGAACGTCAGCCATGAGCTGAAGACCCCGGTCGGCGCGCTCTCCCTTCTTTCCGAGGCCGTCATGGACGCCTCGGAGGATCCGGAGGCGGTGGAGCGGTTCGCCGGGCGTATGCAGATCGAGGCGACCCGGCTGACCAGCCTGGTCCAGGAGCTCATCGATCTGTCCAGGGTCCAGAACGACGATCCTCTCGAGGACGCCGAGCCGGTCGGCATCGACGAGCTGGTCGCCGAGGCCGTCGACCGCTGCCGTCACCAGGCCGGCACCAAGCAGATCACCATGGCCGCCGGCGGCACCGCCGACCTGCGTGTCTTCGGGAACCGGGGCCAGCTGGCCGCCGCTCTCGGCAACCTGGTCGAGAACGCCGTCAACTACTCGCCCGCCCGTACCCGCGTCGGTATAGCCGCCCGCCGGGTGAGCGCGCCGGGCGGGGACCTGATCGAGATCGCCGTGACCGACCAGGGCATCGGCATCTCCGACAAGGACAAGGAGCGCATCTTCGAGCGCTTCTACCGCGTCGACCCGGCCCGCTCCCGCCAGACGGGCGGTACCGGGCTCGGGCTGGCGATCGTCAAGCACGTGGCCGCCTCGCACGGCGGGGAGGTCACGGTGTGGAGCGCCGAGAACCAGGGCTCCACGTTCACCCTGCGGCTGCCGGAGGTGGGCGTGGCCCGCGACCGCGCGCAGCAGCATCCCGACCCGGACGAGGTCGACGACCTCGGTGACGTCGACGACGTCGACGGCCTCGACGAGGTCGGTCACTCCTCCCCTCACCGCTCCACCCAGGCACCACCCCGCGCCTCATCCCCCGATTCGTCCGCGTACCGGACGCTTTCCGCCCCGGAGGTCCTTCCGTGACCCGAGTGCTCGTCGTCGAGGACGAGGAGTCCTTTTCCGACGCCCTGTCCTACATGCTCCGCAAGGAAGGCTTCGAGGTCGCCATCGCGGCCACCGGGCCCGATGGACTCGACGAGTTCGAGCGCAACGGCGCCGACCTCGTCCTTCTCGACCTGATGCTGCCGGGCCTGCCCGGTACGGAGGTGTGCCGTCAGCTGCGCGGCCGCTCCAACGTCCCCGTGATCATGGTGACCGCGAAGGACAGCGAGATCGACAAGGTCGTCGGCCTGGAGATAGGAGCCGACGACTACGTCACCAAGCCCTTCTCGTCGCGCGAGCTGGTCGCCCGTATCCGGGCCGTCCTGCGCCGCCGGGGCGAGCCGGAGGAGGTGACCCCGGCGGCCCTGGAGGCCGGCCCGGTCCGTATGGACGTCGACCGCCACGTGGTGACGGTCTCCGGCTCCAAGGTCGACCTGCCCCTGAAGGAGTTCGACCTCCTGGAGATGCTGCTGCGCAACGCGGGCCGCGTCCTGACCCGTATGCAGCTCATCGACCGGGTCTGGGGCGCCGACTACGTGGGCGACACCAAGACCCTCGACGTCCACGTCAAGCGCCTGCGCGCCAAGATCGAGCCCGACCCGGGTGCCCCGCGGTACCTGGTGACGGTCCGCGGTCTGGGTTACAAGTTCGAGCCGTAGACCGGACCGGCTGCGGCCGCTCCCGCCGACGGCGAGGGGCGCGTCGGGGATGGACGGGACAGCAAGGAGGGCGGCACCCCGTGTGGGGTGCCGCCCTCCTTGCTGCGTGCGTGTGCGCGTGCGCGTACGAGGTCAGTGACCGGCGGCCGCCGACTCCGACTCCGAGGCGGAGGCCGAGTCCGACGGGGAGGCCGATCCGGACTCGGCGGTACCGCCCTCGGCGGCCGCGCCCGAAGCCGACGCGGACGGGGACGCCGACGTGCTCGCGGAGGGGGACTCCGCGGCGCTCGGGATGTCGCTCGGGCCCCACTTGGAGAAGTAGCTCTCGGCGGGGACGACGAAGGCGCGCAGGCTGACCTCGCCGGTCTCGCTGAAGGTGAAGGTCACCTTCTGCGCGTCGCCGTCCTTGACGGCCTCACGGCTGCTGGCCAGGACGGCGGAGGCGTTGTTCGCGCCGCCGATGACGACCGAGCCGCCGGCCGGGACGGTCAGCCGGCCCTTGCCCTTGGCGGGAGAGAGCGCGGCGGACTTGCCGCCGTCGAGGGTGATGGATTCCAGCGTCTGCGCCTTGCTGCCGCTGTTGAAGACGGTCGCCGAGATCACGGCGGGACCGGTCGACTCCAGGTCGGGCTGGGTGATGACGATGACGTTCTGCAGCTTGATGTCGCCGATGCTGGTGGCGGCGTTGTCCGGCTTGATCTCCAGGGTCTGGGAGTCGTTGCCGGCCCCACAGGCGGCGAGCGAGGCGATCGAGAACGCGATGGCGGAAGCGGCGAGGGCGCCGCGTCGAAGGCTGCTGCTCACGGCGGCGGCAACTCCTTGTACACACGGACGGCCTTCCTTTGGATAAAGCCGTCCTAAGGGTCTGTCAGCGGCCTTAGGTTACCGAGCCGTTCTCGCGCCACCGCACCCGACCCGCCTCTAGAGCGATCCCGTGCCTCGACGGACGCGCTGAACGGCCTCCGGCACCACCTGTCCCGACCGCCACAAGTGACCCACGAGTCACTCTGGCTTCACCCGTCGTCTTCCTGCTCGTCTTCCCGCTCGCCTTCTCACTTCTCACCTCATCGTGTTCCCGTCGTGTTCCTCTCGCCTTCCTCTCATCTTCCTGCCGTCTTCCTGCCTCTCTCTGTCCTCTTCCGGCTCACCGGTCCATTCGCATAACCGCGCCGGACGTCCGATCGCGGATTTTCGGTGAAGGAATGCGAGGTCGTCCCCGGAATTGATCACGGGCCGGGTCGAGGGGGTGATGATCAATTCCGGAAACGGCTCGTATCCGGCCACGTGAACCGAACGGAGTAGCGGAAGTCGCACTCCTGGAAGCGGACATATGTGGACGTTCGGCCGTTCGGGCGGGGCTCCGGATGCGTGTAACGTGCGCGTTTCTCCCCCCTCGGAGAGCGCCTCCGACCTGCGAATACCTGCTTCCGCAGCCCCTTCGCAGCACGTTCCTGTCGCTGTTGTCAAGCCCCGAGATATGCCCTGACCTGCGAAAACGCCATTCAGAACCCGCAGTTTCCGTGTTACCCTGGATAGCCACGGAAGGGGTACCTGTCACATGACGTTCAAGGTTGGCGACACCGTGGTCTATCCCCATCACGGGGCCGCGCTGATCGAGGCTATCGAAACTCGCCAGATCAAAGGCGTGGACAAGACCTACTTGGTGCTGAAGGTCGCCCAGGGTGACCTGACGGTACGTGTGCCAGCGGACAATGCGGAGTTCGTCGGCGTACGTGATGTGGTCGGTCAGGACGGGCTGGACCGGGTCTTCGAGGTGCTGCGCGCGCCGTACGCCGAGGAGCCCACGAACTGGTCGCGTCGTTACAAGGCAAATCTGGAGAAGCTCGCCTCCGGCGATGTCATCAAGGTCGCGGAAGTCGTGCGTGACCTGTGGCGTCGTGAGCGCGAGCGCGGACTCTCCGCCGGTGAGAAGCGCATGCTCGCCAAGGCCCGCCAGATCCTGGTGAGCGAGCTCGCTCTCGCGGAGAACACCAACGAGGACAAGGCCGAAGCCCTGCTCGACGAGGTGCTCGCGTCCTGAGCTCGACGCGTTTTTCGAGCGCTGATGCCGGCCCGAGACCGGTTTCCGCACCTTGAATAACACGCGCGCTGAAGAACACTGAAATGCCGCGGTGCCCGATGACGAATTTCCCGTCGCCGGGCGCTGCGGCATGTTCGCGCCAGGACAACCGCCGTACGCCCTACCCCCACAAGGGTGGTCGGTCGATACTGCTCCCGAACCGCCCCCGACAATGCGACCGATGCTTCGATACTTGGTGTGCCGGGCCCGGGCTGCTGCCTCGACCGGCACGTCACGGAAGGGTCCGGTCAAGGCGTCGCGCCCGGCACTTCCAGGGCCATACCCACGCCAGGCCGGAACACAAACCTGACAGGAACCGATGTCTGACGATTCGCGTCCCTCCCCCGCGCCCACCCGCACGGCCGCGGTGATTCCGGCCGCCGGGCGGGGTGTCCGCCTCGGTCCGGGCGCCCCCAAGGCGCTCCGCACGCTGGGCGGCACGCCCATGCTGATCCACGCGGTACGCGCCCTCGCCGCCTCCCGCGCCGTCTCCCTGGTCGTCGTCGTGGCCCCGCCGGACGGCACCGCCGAGGTGAAGTCGCTGCTCGACGCGCACGCACTGCCCGACCGCACCGACTTCCTGGTCGTGCCCGGCGGGGATTCCCGCCAGGAGTCCGTGAAGCTCGGCCTGGACGCGCTGCCGCCCGGTCACGACATCGTCCTGGTGCACGACGCCGCCCGGCCCCTCGTCCCCGTCGACACGGTGGACGCCGTGATCGAGGCCGTACGGGAGGGCGCTCCCGCCGTCGTCCCGGCGCTGCCGCTCGCGGACACCGTCAAGGAGGTCGAACCGGCCGTGACCATCGGCGACCCCGAGCCGGTCGTCGCCACGCCCGAGCGCGCCCGCCTCCGTGCCGTGCAGACCCCGCAGGGTTTCGACCGGGCCACCCTGGTCCGCGCCCACGAATCGGTCACGGAGAACGTCACCGACGACGCGAGCATGGTCGAGCAGCTGGGGCTGACGGTCGTGGTCGTTCCCGGTCACGAGGAGGCCTTCAAGGTCACCCGGCCCCTGGACCTCGTCCTCGCGGAGGCGGTCCTGGCGCGCAGGAGGCTCAACGATGGCTACTGAGACGCGGCCCGTGCTTCCCCAGGTCGGGATCGGCACCGACATCCACGCCTTCGAGGAGGGCCGCGAGCTGTGGTGCGCGGGTCTGAAGTGGGAGGGGGAGGGCCCCGGACTGGCCGGGCACTCCGACGCGGACGTCGTCGCGCACGCCGCCTGCAACGCGCTCTTCTCCGCGGCCGGCCTCGGTGACCTGGGGCAGCACTTCGGCACCGGGCGCCCCGAGTGGTCCGGCGCCTCGGGCGTCACCCTGCTCACGGAGGCGGCCCGGATCGTCCGCGCGGCCGGCTTCGTCATCGGCAACATCGCCGTACAGGTCGTCGGGCCCCGTCCCAAGATCGGCAAGCGGCGCGACGAGGCGCAGAAGACCCTGTCCGAGGCGGCGGGCGCGCCGGTGTCGGTGTCGGGTGCGACGACGGACGGGCTCGGGTTCCCGGGACGCGACGAGGGCCTGATGGCGATCGCGACGGCGCTGGTGGCGCGCACCGGCTGATCGGCGCCGTCGGCACCGGCCGACATATGCCATGGCATGTCACGAATGTGTGGCCCTTGGGTGGAAGGGGCTCGGGGCATCGCTTCGCGCCCACTACCCTGGAGAGGTGACCATTCGCCTGTACGACACCAGTGCCCGGCAGATCCGTGACTTCGCCCCGCTCCAGCCGGGTTGTGTCTCGATCTACCTCTGTGGTGCCACCGTGCAGGCGGCCCCGCACATCGGGCACATCCGTTCGGGCCTGAACTTCGACATCATGCGCCGGTGGTTCGCCCACCGCGGCTACGACGTCACCTTCATCCGCAACGTCACCGACATCGACGACAAGATCATCGCCAAGTCGCACGACCAGGGCCGCCCCTGGTGGTCGATCGGGTACGAGAACGAGCGGGCGTTCAACGACGGCTACCAGGCGCTGGGTTGCCTGCCGCCGACCTACGAACCCCGCGCCACCGGGCACGTCCCCGAGATGATCGAGATGATGCGCGGGCTGATCGAGCGCGGTCACGCCTACGAGTCCGAGGGCAACGTCTACTTCGACGTGCGCTCGTTCCCGGAGTACCTCCAGCTGTCCAACCAGGAGCTGGACAACCTGCTCCAGCCCTCGGCGGACGGCGAGACCGGCAAGCGCGACCAGCGTGACTTCGCCCTGTGGAAGTCCGTGAAGCCGGGGGAGCCGAGCTGGGAGACCCCCTGGGGACGCGGGCGTCCGGGCTGGCACCTCGAGTGCTCGGCCATGGCGCACAAGTACCTGGGCACCGTCTTCGACATCCACGGCGGCGGCCTCGACCTGATCTTCCCGCACCACGAGAACGAGATCGCCCAGGCCAAGGCCTACGGCGACGAGTTCGCGCGGTACTGGGTGCACAACGCCTGGGTCACCATGGCCGGCGAGAAGATGTCGAAGTCGCTGGGCAACAGCGTCCTCGTCTCCGAGATGGTGAAGCAGTGGCGTCCGATCGTGCTGCGCTACTACCTCGGTACGCCCCACTACCGCTCGATGATCGAGTACAGCGAGGAGTCCCTGCGCGAGGCCGAGTCGGCGTTCGCGCGGATCGAGGGCTTCGTGCAGCGCGTCGTCGAGAAGGCCGGGGGAGTCGTCGAGCCGGCGGCCGAGGTGCCGCCCGCCTTCGCCGAGGCGATGGACGACGACCTGGGTGTTCCGCAGGCGCTCGCCATCGTGCACACGACGGTCCGGCAGGGGAACTCGGCCCTCGCGGCCGACGACAAGGAAGCCGCCGTGGCCCGCCTCGCCGAGGTCCGTGCCATGCTCGGCGTCCTCGGCCTGGACCCGCTCGACGCCCACTGGGCCGGCGAGGAGAGCCGGGGTGAGGACCTGCACGGCGTGGTCGACAGCCTCGTACGACTCGTCCTCGACCAGCGCGAGTCGGCCCGCGCGCGCAAGGACTGGGCGACCGCGGACGCCATTCGCGACCAGCTCACCCAGTCCGGCCTGGCCATCGAGGACGGCCCGCAGGGGCCGCGCTGGAGCCTCGGCCCGCGGTAGGGCAGCCTCAGGGCCTGTCCTTGATCGACTGTGCCGCCCGGCCTTCCGGGCGGCACACTGCATAAGACGTACGTACGAAAAGCTCACGGAGACGAGAGACTCATGGCAGCCAACAACCGCCGCATGTCCGGCAAGAAGGGCGCGCAGGTCGGCAGTGGCGGCCAGCGGCGCCGAGGCCTGGAGGGCAAGGGTCCGACCCCGCCCGCCGAGATGCGCAAGAAGCACAAGGCGAACCGCATCGCGACCGCCAAGGCGAAGCAGGCCGTGCGCCGGCCCGCACAGCGCGGCCGGGGTGGCAAGGGCACGTCCGAGATGGTCGTCGGCCGTAACTCCGTCGTCGAGGCGCTGCGCGAGGGCGTGCCCGCGACGATGCTCTACGTGCAGCAGTTCATCGACAACGACGAGCGGGTGCGCGAGGCGCTCCAGCTCGCCGCCGAGCGCGGTGGCATCCACCTCATGGAGGCCCCGCGTCCCGAGCTGGACCGCATGACCAACGGCCTCAACCACCAGGGCCTGGTCCTCCAGGTCCCGCCGTACGAGTACGCGCACCCCGAGGACCTGGCGTCGACCGCCTACGACCACGGCGAGGACCCGCTGATCGTCGCCCTCGACGGCGTGACCGACCCGCGCAACCTGGGTGCCGTCGTCCGTTCCGTCTCCGCCTTCGGCGGTCACGGCGTCGTCGTCCCCGAGCGCCGCGCGGCCGGTATGACGGCCGGCGCCTGGAAGACGTCCGCCGGTGCGGCCGCCCGTACCCCGGTCGCCCGCGCCACCAACCTCACCCGCGCTCTGGAGGCCTACAAGAAGGCCGGTATCGCGATCGTCGGCCTGGCCGCCGACGGCGAGCACGAGGTCAGCACGCTGAAGGCCCTGGACGGCCCGGTCGTCATCGTCGTCGGCAGCGAGGGCAAGGGCCTCTCCCGCCTGGTCGGCGAGACCTGTGACTTCCGGGTGCGGATCCCGATGCCGGGTGGCGCGGAATCCCTCAACGCCGGTGTGGCGGCCGGGATCGTGCTGTACGAGGCGGCTCGGCGCCGGGGCTGAGACAGGCTTCCGACCGGCGGAGCCCGCCGGTCGGAGCCCCGCGAAGCCGTGTCAAGCCGTGGCTCGGGCGAGGGCGGCAGAGGGAATCGGTTCCCTTGCGGTTCACTCGGACGGGTTAATCCCGGCGAGTAGTGCAACCTTGACGGAGTCCGGACAGATCCGGCGGGTCAAAGCAGTGTCCTAAACACACGTCACTCGGTTAGATGAGTGTGGACACCAGAACACCCCGCACACCCACGGGGGACCGCTCGTCGGGATTCGACGACGCTCCCGCGCTGAGCATGGTGAAGGTGCCGAGCGATCCGGCGCAGATCATCGTCAGCCACGCGAGCTTCCGCGTGCAGCTGGGCGCGTCGGCGCGGCGTAACCAATCCCCGCGGATCGCCCGGCACGTGAGCGCCATCGATGACACCGCGCGCATGGCCGCCGTCGGGGCGGCCGGCAGAGCGGGCGCCGCTTCCGGTGGCCGTCGGCGGGCCGTCGTCTGGAGCGGCAAGTCCGCCCCGGACGACACCGGCGCCCACCGACTGCTGCAGGCCGTGCGGGCAGGCAGCATCGGCCACGGCGAACCGCCCGGTGCCGACGCCGGAGCCACCCAGGTCATCCCCCGCGTCGGCATGGGCGGCCGCGGGTACGACGGCGACCTCGCCGCGCAGACCCTCGAGACCCCGATCGTCGGCGCCCAGCGGACGCCCGTCGACGGTGAGCAGCGGATCCTGCCGAACATGCGCGGCGTCGGCAGCGCCTACGACGAACCCGCCTACGACGACGGCCAGTTCGAGGACTTCGGGGAAGCCGACGTCGACCCGGACCCGGCGCCGCGGAGCCGGCGGCAGGGCGACGACCCGGCGCGGCACGCCTACTACCCGGGCCGCCGGATGAACCTCGGCGTGGTCCTGCTCCCGCTGCGCGTCTTCCTCGGCTTCATCTCCATCTACGCCGGCATGGGCAAGCTGTGCGACCCCGTCTACTTCGACGGCGGCAAGCGCGGCTCCATGGTGAAGTGGCTCAACACCCTGCACCCGTGGGAAGTGGCCGAGCCGCTGCGTCAGTTCGCCCTGCACCACCCCGTCGGTTCCGGCCTCGTCATCGCCTTCCTCCAGGTCGTCGTGGGCGTCCTCACGGTCCTGGGCTGCTGGCAGCGGGTCGCCGCGGTCGTCGGCGCCGGGCTCTCGGCGGCGCTCATCGTCACCGTCAGCTGGAAGTCCGTCCCGGTCTACGACACCCCCGACATCATCTACCTCGCCGCCTGGTCGCCGCTGGTCATCGCCGGCGCCCCCGTCTACTCGGTGGACGGGCGGCTCGCCGCCGGTGCGTGGCGCCGGCTCGGTCCGCGCTCCGACCTGTGGGAGCTGCGCCGTTACGTGCTGCGCCGTGGCGCCCTGGTGACCGCGATCGCCGTCGGGCTCACCCTGCTCGTCGGCTCGCTGCTCGGCGGCGCCGTCCGCGACGCCGACCGGGTGGTCGTCCCCGGCCCGGGCGAGCCCCCGCGCAACGAGCTGCCCGGTTCGCCGCTGCCGGAGAAGTCCGGCACGCGCAAGGCGTCCCGGGAGCCCGCCGCGTCCAGTTCGCCCACCCAGGGCGCCACCTCGGCGGCCCCGACGGCGGGCACCGACAGCGAGCCCTCCGAGGCGCAGGACTCCGGCACCACCGGCAGCGGAGACGCCGGCGCGCCCAGCCAGACGCAGGGCACCGCGGGCGAGGCTCCTCCGGAGCAGTCCACTCCCGTGGAGCAGGCCCCCGCCACCAGCTCCGGCCCGTCCTCCGGTGGCTCCGCCACCTCGGGCGGTTCGACGAGCGGCGGCGGTGGCGGTTCGGACGGCGGCTCCTCGTCCTCCGGCCAGCCGGGCCTGGTGGGCGGGTTGCTGGGGTAGGGCGATACCGAACGACCGAGGGTGCCGTGCGC
>NZ_JBHVYO010000092.1:0-15962 GCF_042880655.1 Streptomyces sp. NPDC058295 | reverse complement strand
ATCGGCCCCTGCCCGGGACCTGCGGCCCCTGCACCACGGACTCGATCGACACCAGTCTGGAATCGGATCGTGCGATCCCGATTCAGGAGGTGGCGACCATGCCCCGCACCGTCACTGTGGGCCTCGACGGCTCACCCGAGAGCCGCGCCGCCGCCGAATGGGCGGCCAGGGAGGCCAGGCTGCGCGGCCTGCCGCTGAAGCTCGTCGACGTCGGGGAACCCCAGCAGCACGGGAGCGAGCGAAGCGAGACGGGTGCGCCCCCGGCCGAAGGCTGGGGGTGGATCTGCCGTGAGTCCGCAGAGGGACTGAGGCTGCGGCACCCCGGTGTCGAGATCACCGCGGAGCGGGTCTCCGGCCGGCCCGGCGAGGTCCTGGCGCACCTGGCCGAGGACGCCGCGCTGCTCGTCCTGGGCTCGCGCGGAGTGAGCGGGGTCGGCGGGTTCCTGGTGGGCTCGGTCGGCCTCGCCGTCGTGGCGCACACCGAGCGGCCCGTGGTCCTCGTACGGGCCGGTGAACAGGCCGCCGACGAGCATCTGATGGACCCGACGGGCATCCCGTCCGCCGCGGCCCCCTACCGGCCCGTGGTCCTGGGCCTGGACACCGACGACCCGGACCCCTCACTCGTCGGGTTCGCCTTCGAGGCGGCCGGCCGCCGCGCCACCTCCCTGCGGGTCGTCCACGGCTGGAACCCGCCGCCCTACTACGCCTACGGCCTCTCCTCCGACCTCGGACTCCATACCGAGCTGTCCCGGCAGCAGGCCACCACCCTGACCGACCTCCTGCGCCCGTGGCGGCAGAAGTTCCCCGCCGTCGAGGTCGTCGAGGAGTCCCGGTACGGAACGGCCGCCATTCACCTGGTCGACGCCTCGCGTGAGGCCTCCCTGGTCGTCGTCGGCCGCCGCATCCGCCGCAGCCCGCTCGGCGCCCGTATCGGCCCGATCACGCACGCCGTACTGCACCACTCCACCGCCCCCGTCGCCGTCGTCGCACACGGCTGACCTGTCCCGAGGAGGAGAGAATCCATGAAGGCAGCGGTCGTACGAGCCTTCGGCGAGCCCCTGGTCATCGAGGAGCGCCCCGATCCCGAGCCCGGCCCCGGGCAGGTCCGTATCCGGGTCGAGGCCTCCGGGCTGTGCCACACCGACATCCACGCCGCCCGCGGGGACTGGCCGGTCAGGCCGAACCCGCCGTTCGTCCCCGGCCACGAGGGCGTCGGCCTCGTCGAGGCCCTCGGCGACGGCGTCACGCACCTCGCACCGGGGCAGCGCGTCGCCGTGCCCTGGCTGGGCAGGACGTGCGGGCGATGCGAGTACTGCCTGTCCGGCCGGGAGACGCTGTGCGAGCAGCAGATCAACACCGGATACGGGTGCGACGGCGGGTACGCCGAGAAGATGCTGGCCTGGGCCGACTTCGCCCAACCGGTGCCCCAGGGCATCAGCGCCCTGGAGGCCGCCCCGCTGACCTGCGCCGGCGTCACCACGTACAAGGCCCTCAAGGTCGCCGACGTCAAGCCGACCCAGCTCGTGGCCATCTCCGGTGTCGGCGGACTGGGCCACCTGGCGGTGCAGTACGCGAAGATCGCCGGGGCGACCGTCGCCGCGATCGACGTCACCGACGAGAAGCTCGAACTCGCCGCGGAACTCGGCGCCGACCTCGTCATCGACGCCCGCAAGCAGGACCCGGGAGAGGTGCTGCGACGGTACGGCGGTGCGCATGCCGCCGTCGCGCTCGCGGTGAACGAGGCGGCGTTCTCGGCGGCGTACGCCGGGCTGCGGCGCGGCGGGAAGCTCGTGCTGGTGGCCCTGCCGGCGCACCGCACGATCCAGGTCCCGATCTTCGACACGGTGCTGAACGGCACCTCGGTGATCGGCTCCATCGTGGGCACCCGGCAGGACCTGGCCGAGGTCTTCCAGCTCCACGCGGCAGGCCGCACCAGGGTCATCTACGAGGCACGGCCGCTCGCCGGCGTCAATGACTCCATCGACGACGTGCTGCGCGGCGAGATCAAGGCGCGGATCGTCTTCGACATGGCTGCGGGAAGGTGAGGCCGATGGAACTCCCCCTGGTCGTGGGCGTCGACGGTTCCGAGTCCAGGGCCGTGTCGCTTCCGCACTGGTCCTGGGCTCGCGCGGCCGCGGCGGCGTCGCCGAGCTGCTGCTCGGCTCGGTCAGCCTCGCGGTCGCCGCCCGCGCCGACTGCCCGGTGATCGTGCTGCGCGGCAGCCAGGCGGACTCCGCGATGCGCGGGCGCGTCGTGCTGGGGGTCGGCGAGGAGCCGGAGAACTCGGCGGCCGTGCCCTTCGCCTTCCAGGAGGCGGCGCAGCGCCAGGTGCCCCTGGAGGCCGTACGCGCCTGGCGGTGCCCCGGGTACGAGACCACCGACCATCCTCTGATGACCGGCGAACCCGCCCGGCTGCACGAGGAGCGGGCCGTTCAGACCCTGGACGCGGCGCTGCGGGATGCCCCGGAGGGTGTGGAACTGCACCGGCGTACCGCCGAAGGCCCCGCACACAAGGTGCTGCTCGACGCCTCGGCCGACGCCGGCATGCTCGTCGTCGGCGCCCAGCGGCGCCACGGCCACTTCGGGCTCCAGCTCGGCCGGGTCGCCCACGCGGTCCTGCACCACTGCGCCTGCCCGGTGGCCGTCGTACCCCAACGGGCATGACCGGCTCAGAGCGCCATTGTGTGCGCAACGCGCGGGTTCACGTGCTCCGAGACGCCGAACGTGGCGCCCTTCGAACACCACGACGCGCGGGCGCCCTCGGTTCGCGCCCCTTCCTGAAGTCCGACTCGCCTCGACGACTTACGGAGTCACCATGCTCAAGGTCGAACACCGGAGCAGCACCGTGCTGACCGACGAGGAACTGCGCACCCTGGACGCCCACTGGCGGGCCGCCAACTACCTTGCCGTCGGCCAGATCTACCTGATGGCCAACCCGCTCCTCACCGAACCCCTCACCGCCGCCCACATCAAACCGCGGCTGCTCGGCCACTGGGGCACCTCCCCCGGCCTCAACCTCGTGTACACGCACCTCAACCGCGTGATCAAGGCTCGCGGTCTCGACGCGCTGTGCGTGTGGGGGCCGGGCCACGGCGGGCCGGCCGTGCTCGCGGGTTCCTGGCTGGAGGGCAGCTACAGCGAGACCTACCCGGACGTCTCGAGGGACGCGGCGGGTATGGACCGGCTCTTCCGGCAGTTCTCGTTCCCCGGTGGAGTGCCCAGCCATGTCGCGCCGGAGACGCCCGGCTCGATCCATGAGGGCGGCGAGCTGGGCTACTCGCTCGCGCACGCGTACGGCGCCGCCTTCGACAACCCGGACCTGCTGGTCGCCTGTGTGATCGGCGACGGCGAGGCGGAGACCGGGCCGCTCGCCGCGTCCTGGCACTCCAGCAAGTTCCTCGACCCGGTACACGACGGTGCCGTCCTGCCGATCCTGCACCTCAACGGCTACAAGATCGCCAACCCGACCGTGCTGTCCAGGCTCCCGGAGTCGGAACTCGACGAGCTGCTGCGCGGCTACGGCCACGAACCGATCCACGTCACCAGCGACGACCCGCACCAGGTCCACCGCGCCATGGCCGACGCCTTCGACCGGGCACTGGACCGCATCGCCCTGATGCAGAGCGCGGCCCGCGAGGACGGTGTGGCCGAGCGCGTGCACTGGCCCATGATCGTGCTGCGCACTCCGAAGGGCTGGACGGGGCCCGGTGAGGTCGACGGCGTCCCGGTCGAGGGCACGTGGCGCGCGCACCAGGTCCCGCTGTCCGGCGTACGCGAAAACCCCCAGCACCTGGGGCAGTTGGAGACCTGGCTGCGCTCGTACCGTCCCGAGGAGCTGTTCGGCGCCGACGGGCGGCCCGCCGTCGACGTCCTCGCCTGTATCCCCGAGGGGACCCGCCGGCTGGGCGCCACCCCGCACGCCAACGGCGGCCTCCTCGTACGCGACCTGCCGATGCCGTCCCTGGACCGCTTCGCCGTCCCCGTCGACAAGCCGGGCGCCACCCTGCACGAGCCCACCCGGGTCCTCGGTGACCTCCTCGAACAGGTCATGAGGGACACGTCGGGACGGCGCGACTTCCGCCTGGTGGGCCCGGACGAGACCGCCTCCAACCGGCTGGGCGCCGTCTTCAACGCCAGCGGCAAGGCCTGGCAGGCCCAGATCCTCCAGGTGGACGAACACCTGGACCGGCACGGCCGGGTCATGGAGATCCTCTCCGAACACCTCTGCCAGGGCTGGCTGGAGGGCTATCTGCTCACCGGCCGGCACGGGCTGTTCTCCTGCTACGAGGCGTTCGTGCACATCGTCGACTCGATGGTCAACCAGCACATCAAGTGGCTGAAGAAATCGAGGGAGTTGGCCTGGCGGGCCCCGATCGCCTCCCTCAACTACCTTCTGACGTCATATGTCTGGCGTCAGGACCACAACGGCTTCTCGCACCAGGACCCCGGGTTCATCGACCACGTCCTCAGCAAGAGCCCCGAGGTCGTACGGGTCTATCTGCCGCCGGACGCCAACACCCTGCTCTCCGTGGCGGATCACGTCCTGCGCAGCCGCGACTACGTCAACGTGATCGTGGCGGGCAAGCAGCCGTGTTTCGACTGGTTGTCCATGGACGAGGCCCGCGCCCACTGCGCCCGCGGTGCCGGGATCTGGGACTGGGCCGGCAGCGAGAACAGCGCGCGGGAGCCGGACGTCGTCCTCGCCTGCGCGGGCGACGTACCCACCCTGGAGATCCTGGCCGCCTCCGATCTGCTCCGCCGCCATCTGCCGGAACTCGCCGTCCGGGTCGTCAACGTCGTCGACCTGGCCCGGCTGCTGCCGTGCGAGGAACACCCGCACGGAATGGGCGACTTCGATTACGACGGCCTGTTCACCACCGACAAGCCGGTGATCTTCGCCTACCACGGCTACCCCTGGCTGATCCACCGCCTCGCCTACCGCCGCACCGGCCACGCCAACCTCCACGTCCGCGGCTACAAGGAGATGGGCACCACGACCACACCGTTCGACATGGTGGTCCGCAACGACATGGACCGCTACCGGCTGGTCATGGACGTCATCGACCGCGTCCCCGGCCTCGCCGTCCGCGCCGCCTCCGTACGCCAGCAGATGGCCGACGCCCGCACCCGGCACCACGCCTGGATCCGCGAACACGGCACCGACCTGCCCGAGGTCACCGACTGGACCTGGACGGCCTGAGCACCCCTACCGCGCGTAGGAGGTCAATGCCATGACCGTACGAGTCGGCATCAACGGCTTCAGCCGCACCTACGTCCGCGCGGCTCTCGATCGTGCAGAAGCGGCACCGAACCCCGCTTCCTGCGTCTTGGACCCGGCCCTGACACAGGCGCACGGCAATCTGGGCAAGGTCTTCGGCTGGTACGACGGCAAAGGCGCCGACCTCTAAACCGGCGCCACCCCGCACGGGCCCACGCCCGCACCCGCGCTGTCCGCCGGGTGCAGGCCTGGGCCGTTGCGCGTTCGGGACCGGTCTCCAGGGCCGATCGGCCCCCAAAGCACCCCCGGACAGCCCATGCGGTCACTGCCCGATCCGCTGGATGCTCGAAGTGTCAGAAGGCTTTGGAGGAGACCCACGATGACGTACGACACGCTCAGCCGACCCACGGTCCATGCCCTGCTCTCGGACGGCACCACCGTGTGCATACGTCCTGTGCGGCCGGGCGATCACGAGCAGTTGCAGGGGCTCTACGAGGAGATGTCCGCGGAGAATCTGCGGCTGCGGTTCTTCGCGGCGAGCCGGCGTTCCGCAGCGATGGCCGCCGACCGGGCGTGTGCGCCGCCGCGCCCCGGATACCGGGCGCTGATGGCCGAGTCGCAGGGGCAGGTGATCGGCCTGGCCGAGTACGAGGTCGGCGGCGAAGCGGCCACGGCCGAGATCTCCATCGCGGTGGCCGACGGACTGCACCACCGGGGCGTCGGCACCCTCCTGATCGAGCACCTGGTCTCCGCCGCCCGTGCGGACGGCATCACCACGTTCACGGCGGACGCACTCTCGGAGAACCACGAAGTCCTTCGGCTCTTCGCCGACCTGGGCCTGCGCACCGCGCGCCGTTTCGAGGGTCCGGAGGTGCGCTGCGTCATCGCACTGAACGAGAACGACGACGAGGGCGACCACGGCTATCTCTCTGCCGTCGAGGCCCGTGGCCGGGCCGCCGACGTGGCCAGCCTGGAGCCGCTGCTGCGACCGGACGCGATCGCGGTGGTAGGCGCCGGGCGCAGGCCAGGATCGGTGGGGCGGGCTCTCCTGCACCATCTGCACGAGGGCGGCTTCACCCGGCGGCTCTTCGCAGTGAACCCCCTGGCCACCTCGATCCTCGGCGTGCCGTCCCACCCCTCGGTCAGCGCGCTGCCCAAGGTCCCGGATCTCGCGGTCCTCGCGGTGCCTGCGGCAGCTCTCCCCGCCACCGCGGAGGAGTGCGGCAAGGCCGGAGTACGGGCACTGCTCGTCGTCTCGGCCGGCCTCGACAGCCGGCAGGCGGAAGCACTCATGGCCGCCTGCCGCACGTACGGCATGCGGCTCGTCGGCCCCAACTCCCTCGGCATCACCAACACCGACCCGGCACTCTCCCTCGACGCCACCTTCGCGGCGGACCATCCGCGTCCCGGCACGGCGGGCGTCGCCGTGCAGTCCGGCGGCGTCGGCATCGCCCTGCTCGACGGGATGTCCCGGCTCGGCATCGGTGTCTCGTCCTTCGCTTCGCTCGGCGACAAGTACGACGTCAGCGGCAACGACATGCTCCAGTGGTGGGAGAGCGACGGCCGCACCGACCTCGCCCTGCTGCACCTGGAGTCCTTCGGCAACCCGCGCGCGTTCTCCCGTACCGCACGGCGCGTCACCCACCGCATGCCGGTGCTGACGGTCGACGCGGGCCGCACCGACGCCGGCCGTCGCGCCGCCGCCTCGCACACCGCTGCCGCCGCGACCCCGACCATGACCCGGCAGGCGCTGTTCACCCAGGCCGGCATCACCGCCACCCGTTCGGTGGGTGAACTCCTCGAAACAGCCGCCCTGTTGCACTCCCAGCCGCTGCCGGCCGGGACCCGCGTCGCGATCGTCACCAATGCGGGCGGCGCGGGTGTCCTGGCCGCGGACGCCTGCGCGGAAGCGGGACTGTCGCTTCCGCCGCTGACACCCTCGGTGGTCGAAAGCCTGTCTGCCGTACTGCCCGACGGTGCGACCGCGGGCAACCCCGTCGACGTCACCGCAGCCGTCACGGAGGAGCAGCTCGGGGACTGCGTGGACCGGATCATGCGGCACCCGGGTATCGACGCCGTCCTGCTGGCCCTCGTCCCCACGGCCGTCGCGGCCGCGACCGGCGACGACCTCGTGCGGGCCCTCACCAGCGGCTCCGCACGCCGCGCCCTTCCGGTCGCCGTCGTACGCCTGGAGCAGGACCTGCCCGTCAGGCTGCTGCCGGCCACGGAGGGCGGCGCGATTCCCTCGTACGCCGAACCCGGTGCGGCAGCACGTGCGCTGGCCCACGCCGCTCACCGCGCGGCCTGGCTGAGCCGGGCGGCGGGCACGATCCCGGAGCTCGCGGAGGTCGACACGGCCGGGGCCCGCGCGGTCGCCGAGACGTACCTCGCCGCCCACCCGGAGGGCGGCTGGCTCGATCCGCGTACCTGCGCCGAACTCCTCACCCGCTACGGCATTCCCCAGTTTCCGTGGTCCTGGGCGCAGACCGAGGACGACGCCGTCATCGCGGCCGAACGGCTGCGCGGCCCCGACGGCCGGGTGGTCATGAAGGCTCACTGGCCCGGCCAGCTCCACAAGAGCGAACAGCACGCCGTGCACCTCGATCTCGAAGGAGACGCCCAGGTCCGGGCCGCCTACCGGGACTTCGAGACACGGTTCGCCGGACTCATGACCGGCGTGGTCGTCCAGCCGCTGGCCGCACGCGGCACCGAACTGTTCGCGGGAGTCGTCCAGGACGAGGTCTTCGGCCCGCTCGTGCTGTTCGGACTCGGCGGCACCGCGACCGAGGTCCTGGCCGACCACGCCGCCCGCCTCGCCCCGCTGACCGACCACGACGTACACGACCTGATCACCGCACCGCGCTGCGCACCGCTCCTGTTCGGCGCGCACGGCAGCGGACCCGTCGACCTCCAGGGTCTGGAACAGCTGCTGCTGCGCCTGTCCCGTATGGCGGTCGACCTTCCGCAACTCGCCGAGGCCGACTTCAACCCCGTCCTCGCGACGCCCGATTCGGTCTCGGTGCTCGACGCACGGGTCCGCCTGCTGCCGCGCAGGGCTCAGGACCCCTATCTGCGCCGACTGCGCTGAGGAGGAACGGACAAACTCTGAGCCGCACAACCTATGAGAGGAGGCGGACCGCCATGCCCAGCAGTGTGTTGGTCGCCTACGGAACGACGAACGGATCGACCGCGCGGATCGCCGAGGCCGTGGCCGAGGTCCTGCGCAAGGCCGGGCTGAAGGTCGACGTACTGCCCGCCCAGTCCGTGGCGAGCGTGGCCTCGTACGAGGCCGTGGTGGTCGGAGGCGGCTTGTACGCCGGGCGCTGGCAGAAGCACGCCCGCCGCTTCGTCCGCCACCACAGCCGCGCACTGGCCGGACGCCCGCTGTGGATGTTCAGCAGCGGCCCGCTCGACCCCTCGGCCTCGGAGCGGGACATCCCGCCCGTCCCCGGAGTGAAGCGTGCCATGATCCGGCTCGACGCCAGGGAACACGTCACCTTCGGCGGCTGCCTCGATGAGGGAGCGAAGGGATTCGTCGCCCGGAAGATCGTCTCCTCCGGCAAGGGCGGAGACTTCCGCGACTTCACGGAGATTGAGGCGTGGGCCACTCGGATCGGCAGTGAACTCGCGGGCGTGTCACAAGGGAGCTGAACCATGCGGGCCTCGTCCCGGCCCGTCCGCCGTCCTGTCGGTGAGTGCGCCCAGGCTGCGGCTCGTCGGCTCCGCCGAGTACGACGCCCTGCGGGCGGGCACGGATCAGCGCGGTCAGGGTGGTGGCCGGTGCAGCCGAGGGCAGCACCACGGTCGTCCGGCAGGAGGGACAGCCACGGCGGCCGCGGTCTGCGTGGTGGGCACGTGGATCGAGGTGCGGACCGTGACCCAACGCCGTCGGGCGGGCGTGCGGGAGCGGGCAGCGACGGGGCCCGTTCTGGAGCCGGCGCTGTGCTTGAGGGAGCGGTCCGCGTGGCCGGGATGCCGACCTGTCTTCACCGTACTGTCCCGGAGGCCGAGGCCCCCGGGACAGTACGGTGAAGACAGGGGAACTGGTTCGAGCCGCCTTGTCTGCTGTTTCGGTCGGAGGAAGTCATGAGCGGGGATCGGCACGGCGGTTCCGAGGAGCAAGTGCCCAAGCTGCGGCTCGACGAGCTGCTGGGCGAGCTGCAGGTGCGCATCGACGCGGTACGGGGTACGCGGGACCGTCTGCACAGCCTGCTGGAGGCCGTCCTCTCCGTCGGACGGGAGCTCGACCTGCCACAGGTGCTGCGCAGTATCGTCGAGGCCGCGGTGGTGCTGGTGGACGCCGAGTACGGGGCGCTGGGTGTGATCGGCGGTGACCAGAAGCTGTCCGAGTTCCTGACCGTCGGTATCGGCGAAGAGGAGCGGTCGGAGATCGGGTCGCTGCCCAGCGGGCACGGTCTCCTCGGAGAGCTGATCCGGCACCCGTCGCCACTGCGGCTGCCGGAGCTGTCGGAACATCCCGCGTCGTACGGCTTCCCGGCGCACCACCCGCCGATGCACTCCTTCCTCGGTGTACCGATCCGGGTGCGCGACGAGGTCTTCGGGAACCTCTACCTCACCGAGAAACGTAGCGCCAGGGAATTCGACGTGGAGGACGAGTCCGTCCTGTCGACGCTGGCGGTGGCCGCCGGGGTGGCCATCGAGAACGCACGGCTGTACGAGGAGACCAGGCTGCGCGAACGCTGGCAGCGGGCCAGCGGCAAGGTCACCAGCATGCTCCTGACCGGTGCGCCGAGCCCGGACGTCCTGGAGCTGATCGTCGACGAGGCCCGGAAGATCGTCTCCGCCGACATGGGACTGATCGCGGAACACGTACCGGGCGAGGAGACACTACGGCCGGCCCTGGCGGTCGGCCTGGGACGAGAGGAACGCAGCGGTCTGGTGCTGTCCGCGCGCGACGGTTTCGTAGGAGCGGCACTCGGCGCGGCCGAACCGGTGGTCAGCGCCGACATCGAGCGCGACGCGCGCACGGGCGAGGACGAAGCCCAGTGGGCCGGGCTCGGACCCGTGGTCGCGGTGCCGCTCGGCGCCGGCGGCAAGGCGCGGGGCGTGCTGCTGCTGGGGCGCGTGCCGGCCGGTACGCCGTTCGGCGACGTGGACACCGGGCCGCTGCTCGGGTTCGCCGACCAGGCGGCGCTCGCCCTGGAGCTGGCCGAACGGCGGCGGGACGCGGAACAGCTCACGCTGCTCCAGGACCGTGACCGCATCGCCCGTGACCTCCATGACCTCGCCATCCAGCGGCTCTTCGCGGCCGGCATGACCCTGCAGAGCACCCAGCGCTTCATGGAGCACCCCGAGGGCATGGAGCGGCTGACCCGGACCGTCGACGACCTCGACGACACCATCAAGATCATTCGGTCCACGATCTTCGGACTGCGCACCCACAGCGGGGTCGGGCGGGAGAGCGACGGCATGCGCGGCCGGGTGGCCGAGGCGGTGAGGGCCTCGGCCACGTCACTCGGATTCCCGCCCGCACTGCGCATCGAGGGGCTCGTCGAGACCGATGTCCCCGGCGACATCGCCGACCACGCGGTCGCGGTGCTCGGCGAGGCGCTCAGCAACGCGGCCCGGCACGCCGGGGCACAGGCGGTGGACGTCCGGCTTCAGTGCGAAAGGGGCGAGTTGACGCTCACGGTGACGGACGACGGCTGCGGGGTGCGGGGTGACATCGGGCGCAGCGGGCTGAAGAACATCGAGGAGCGGGCCGTCACCCTCGGCGGAACGCTGACACTCGGCGAACGGCCGGAGGGCGGCGGCACACGGCTGGTGTGGCGGGTTCCCGTGAGTGCGGACGGCGACGCGGCCGGAGGCTGACCGTCGAAGGGCGCGGCCCGGCGGCAGGCCCGGACGACGAGGCGGGGCAGGGCGGACTCATCGCGTCGGGTGGTCGGTGGAGTCGGGCCGTTCGAGATGGCTGGCCAGGACCGCCGCCTGGACGCGGCGCTGGACGCCGAGTTTGGCCAGCAGCCGGGAGATGTGGTTCTTCACCGTCTTCTCGGACAGGTAGAGCTTCTTGCCGATCTCGCGGTTGGTGAGCCCGTCCCCGATCAGCGCGAGGATGTCCCGCTCGCGGGGTGACAGGCCGGCGAGCTCAGGTGCGAGCGCCGGTCCCTCGGCGGGGTCCGCGCGCAGGGAGCGCATCAGGCGGGCGGTCGTCGTCGGATCCAGCATCGACTGGCCGGAAGCCACCGTGCGGACCGCCCCGACCAGGTCGGAGCCCCTGATCTGCTTGAGCACATAGCCCGCCGCCCCAGCCATGATCGCGTCGAGCAGGGCCTCCTCGTCGTCGAACGACGTCAGCATCAGACAGGCCAGCTCCGGCATGCGGCTGCGCAGCTCACGGCAGACACTGATCCCGTCACCGTCCGGCAGGCGTACATCGAGGACGGCCACGTCCGGGCGCAGCGCCGGCCCGCGCACCAGCGCGCGCTCGGCGCTGTCCGCGTCGCCGACCACCGAGATGTCCGGCTCGGAGTCCAGCAGGTCGGTGAGACCGCGTCGTACGACCTCGTGGTCATCCAGCAGGAAGACCCGGATCGGGTTCTGTTCCGTGAAGGTACGCGCCTCGGCCATGACGACCCCTCGTTCGCTGGTGGACCACAGACCACGGACCACATGCCACTGTGATGACGATCGTCACCCTTGTGAAGCGGATGCACCAGGGCCGACCGGCCCAACTGGGCCATGGCCCTCGGTTCGGCCGGCGGTCATTGCTCCGGGCGGCGAGCCGGGCCAGTGAGCTCGCACTCCACGTCCACCACACCCTCGACGGCCCGCACCAGGCGTGCGGCCACGGGCACCAGAGAGGTGTCCCTGACGCGCCCGGCGAGTGTGACGATCCCCTCCTTCACCTGCACACGCACAGACGAGGACGACGCGGGGAACAGATAGGACACGACCTCCCTGCGGACCTCCTCGGCGACCTCCTCGTCGTCCCGCAGGAACACCTTCAGGAGATCACCGCGGCTGACGACGCCTTCCAGCCTGCCTGTGTCGTCGACGACGGGGAGCCGTTTGACCTTGGCGTGCGCCATGGTGCGGGCGGCCTGCGCGAGCGTCGCGGTCGCGTGGACGGTCAGGGCCGGCGACGTCATCAGCTCCTCGGCGGTCACGGCGCCGGCCTTGGCGAGATCGGAGAAACGCCGCAGCTGTGTGTCACGGTCGGGGTCGGCGTCGCGGAACTCCTCCTTGTACAGCAGGTCGGCCTCGGAGACGACCCCGACCACCCGGCCCTCGCCCTCCAGAACGGGAAGGGCACTGACGTTCCACTGTTCCATCAGCTGCACGATCTCCTTGAAGTCGGCCCTGCGGCCGATGGAGGCGACGGTGTGGGTCATCACGTCGCTCACGATGTGCGGGGTGCCGTGCACGGTGACTCCTTGGTCGGTTCCGACGATTGCGTCGTGGTCTGGTCAGCGAGAGCTGCCGCTGCCGTAGGGCGCGTACACGTCCAGCAGGCGGGTCCTCGCCGACCGCAGTCGGCGGGCGACGACGTCGCCCACCCACTGGGTCACCGCCATTCCCAGCACGGGATCGGCCCGGCACATGGCCCGTACCACCTCGGCATCGAACTCGTACGCGCGCACCGGGCTCGTCGTCTCGGCGCCCAGGCACCAGGCGTGCGGTCCGAACAGCCAGGACCAGCCGACGAGTTCGTTGTGCCCGAGTGTCTCGATGACGGCTGCTCGGCGGCCGGGCACGTGCATGTCGAGGGCGATCGTGCCGGTACGGATGATCCAGAACCGGTCGGCGCGCCCGCCTTCCTCGAAGAGGCGGGTGCCCTGCGGGAACGACACCTCGCGGGCGAGGCGCATCAGCCGCTCGCGGTGATCGGCGGGCAACGCCCGCAGCATGCTGGATGCAGATGTGGATGTAGGGGAAGCGTTCATGGTCCTGCCTCTTCCTGGAGCGCGACCCTGCCGACTCCAATCTCTCCCCCTCTCCACTCCTCCGCCATGGGCCACCCGGCCCCCAGGCCGGGCCGCATGGCATCGGCCAGGGCGATCTGCACGGCCCGTTGCTCGTGCCCAGGCCGGGCCGCATGGCATCGGCCAGGGCGATCTGCACGGCCCGTTGCTCGTGCCGCGAGGTGCGGGAGGCCGCCGGGCCGTGCACGGCGGGACAGCATCAGGGCCGAAGGGCCCCTCGCAAGGGCCTGCCCGGCCTCTGCGCCGCTGCTCGTCCCGGTACCAGACTCGATGGAGGAACAGAAACCCACGGGCAGCAACACTGGAGGTACGGATCATGCTTCGACAAGTCACCGCGGGGATCGACGGTTCTCCCGAAAGCCTGGCAGCCGCGCACTGGGCGGCCCGGGAAGCCACGCGCCGGGGCGCCGCGCTGTGCCTGGTGCATGCCTGGGAGTGGCATCCGCGTCCGGCTGCGTCCGTGCCCGCGGACATGTCCGAACGGGCCCTGGCCGAGGACCTGCCGGAACGGGTGACGGACAGCATGCGCGCCGCGCACCCAGGACTGCAGGTCATCGGCCAGGCGCTGGCGGACTCGCCGGTCTCAGCCCTTCTCAAGGCGGCCGAACAGGCCGAGCTGCTGGTCCTCGGCTCCCGTGGACTCGGCGGCGTCGCGGGGTTCCTGATGGGGTCGGTGTCGCAGCGGGTCGTCGCCAGGGCACCCCGTCCCGTGGTGTTGGTGAGGGTGGGCGGGAGCACCGCTGATGAGCACTTCTCGGCACCGGACGGCATCTCCCCGGACGAGATACCCGGGATCCCGTACCGCGATGTCGTCCTCGGCCTCGACACCGGCCGGCCCTGCGACGAACTGATCGAGTTCGCCTTCGACGCCGCCGGGCGCAGGGGCTCCTCGCTGCGCGTTGTCCACACCTTCAGCCGTCCGCCGGACTTCGCCGTGGCGGACAGGATCGTCCCGGTGAGCGGCCCGGAGCTACGGGCGGAGCGGGAGCACGCCGTGGCCGCCGCACTGCGCCCCTGGTGCGAGAAGTTCCCCGAGGTCGCCGTCACCGAGAGCGTCACCGCAGGACGTGCCGCCGACCAGTTGATCAGCGCCTCGGCCGGCGCGGCCCTCCTCGTGGTGGGACGCCGGATCCGCGAATCCCGTCTCGGCACCCACCTCGGCCCCGTCGCGCACGCGGCGCTGCATCACGCGCCCTGCCCCGTCGCCGTCGTCCCGCACGCCTGAACAAGCCCGGAGGGTGAGAGACGACCCGGTACGTGTACGCATTCGCCGAGGGCGGCCGTGACATGGCGGACGTCCTCGGGGCAAGGGGGCGAACCTCGCGGAGATGACCCGGCTGGGACTGCCCGTACCCCCTGGCTTCACCGTCACCACCCGCGCCTGCCGGGAGTACCCGGCCTTCAGGTCCTCGGCGAGCACCGCAGCGGTGAGGTCCTTGTCGACGACGGCTTCCACTCCGGTCACCGCGCCGGTGACACGGTCGGCGGTGACGGGGACGCCTCCCCCGCCCGCGCAGCTGACGAGCGTGCCGCTGTTCAGCGGTTCATGGACGGTCCCGGTCCCCAGAATCCGCTCGGGCGCCGAGGAGGGAACCGCACACGGGCCAGTTCGTCCAGGCCCGGCGCAGCGGGGCGGCCTCGACCGGGGCCTGCGGCACCGGAGGTGTGCCGGACGCCGCGTCGTTCACCCGGGTACTCATATGAGGTTCTCCTCCCTTCTGTCCACGTGGGAGACCTAACGGCACCCGGAAGAGAGCCGGCCCTGCGGCGAGTAGCTGGCATCGCCGTCGCAGGGAGTGAACAGCACCCACAGCCCCGAACTCAGGCGGGCGGCGATGGAGCGCTCGGGGAGGCCGAGTCTTCGGGAGACGGTGGCGCAGGAGCGGTCACCGATGAGGTGGAGAGCCAGCTCGATGCGGTCGAGCGGGGAGGAGGCGCTGTCGGGACAGCGGTCTCTGGCCGCGGGCAGGTGTGCGGGAGCAGGCCGTGGCGGTGCTCGGTGAGGAGCAGGGACCGAGAAACCGGGGCTCTCCTCCTTACCGAAGGCCGCGGGAGGGTCGACGGGGTCGGTGAGCACCTCGGACAGGGCAGCTTCGACAATGCCCGGGTCGTCCGTCATGAGGGTGGACAGGGCGTGGATGGCCATCAGGTGACGGTCGCACCAGGCGACGACCGAGCGTCGGCGTGCGAGGAGCCGTTCGGTCTGGGGGTTGTGGGGTTCCGCGTCGGCGGTCCGTGCCCCGGTCGGTGTGGTCACCACCGTGGGCTCCGGGCGCCGGGATCGGAGCCCGGGTGCGCCGGCCGAAGCCTCTGGGGAGGTCCCGTACGTGGCACCGGATCGCTGCCGGGTTCACCTGCCCCGGTGATCGGGGCCCGGTCGTCAGCGCCCTGCCGATGCCCTGTCAGCATCTGAGATCTGGGCATTGTGCCTCCGTCCGAAAGAGGTCGGCACGGCGCCGTGGTGCGGGGCAGGACGTGCGTGTCTTCGCGAAGGGAAGACTGGAGCGACGGTTCTTCCTGATGCCCCAGGGCGCGGTCATGGACTCCGGGCGCGGTGCCGTGTGTCTCTGAATGCGGCCGTACGGCGGGAGAGTTCGGATATCGGGCCGGTGGCCGCGGGGAAGCATCGGGCGACCGCACAGTTGCCGCCCGGGTGCATCCGTGTCAACTGGCAGTAGGCGCCGGGGTCCAGGACGTCTGGTCGCCAGCGTAGCCCCATTCGGGCCAGGCACAAGGGGACCACCGCCCGGCGTCGCCATGGCGGTGACCTGCCAGGACAGGTCCTGGCAGGTCACCGC
>NZ_JBHVYO010000091.1:0-19284 GCF_042880655.1 Streptomyces sp. NPDC058295 | reverse complement strand
AGATCGGCAAGGACCAGCAGGGCTTCTTCGACTTCTACCGTACGAAGGTCCTGCCGGCACTGCGCGGCTGACCGCACCGGAACCCCCGAACCACCGGAGGCCGCGAGACGGGCGCCGCGGTCGGGCACGGTTCCTGGCAGCTGCCGGCGGAACTCGTCAAGGGTGCGGTGGAGGTCCTCGACCGCATCGCGCAGTTGCTCTGCCGCACGGCCGTCGGTAGCGCCTGGGGTGACCCGGGTCCGACAGTACAGCTGGACCGCGCGCCGTGTGGCGCAGGAAGTCCGCGTAGGCGTGGGCTCGTACCAGTCGCCGACGGCCAGACCGTCGGCCTCCGCGTTCAGGATCTCCTGCGCCTCATGGGCCGCGTCCTCCAGCGCGGAGCGGGCGTCACGCAGGTACACCGGCGGCCGGATCAGCACGTTGACCGTCAACCCGACCACCGCGGGGACGACCGCCTACCGACTCGTCAGGATCTGCGGGGCGAGATTCTTGATCATGGTGTTGGTCCAGCGCAGTTGGCGCAGGGTGTGCGGGTGGCACTCCGAGACCATGGCGAGCAGTCCTTCGTCCCGGGTGGCCTGGGCGACCTGCGCGAGCATCTCCCAGTTCAGGGAGTTCTCGGTGGCGCTCAGATGCAGGTCGCGCAGGTCACGCAGGAGCAGCAGGCCGGGTTCGGAGCCTTGGGCGGCGGGTTCGGGAGCGTCGGGGGCGACGAGGGTGAGGGCGAGGTCCCGGGCTCGGGCGGCTTCGGCCAGGCGTCGGACGTGTTCGCGGGACCAGTCGGCGAGGTCCAGGGCCACGTGATGCACCTCGTGCTCGGCGCGGTGCCGTCGCGCCACGTGCGTCAGCTGGTCGGCGAGCCGGCTCTCGCCCTCTTGGAGGGCGCCGAGGACGAGGGCGGTGCCGTTCACCGGGCGCCCTCCGTGCGATCGGCCCGGGATGCGGCGAGAGCGGTGGGCCCGCCGGTCGTGGGCGGTACGGCGTCGGCGCGGGCGGGCGCCGAGGCGGTGGTGGTCGGCGCGGGGGCGGGGCGGCCGTCTCCGCGTGCCACGAGGTGCAGCGCTGCCACGGCCGTCTTGAACAGCGGCTGCTTGGAGACGGGGTCCCAGTCGGTGACCGTCGTCTCGTTCGCGGCGCGCCCGGGTATGTCGCCGTGCGGGCCGTGTCCGCCCTCGGTGTCCCAGTAGCCGTAGTGGAAGGGGACGAACAGCAGTCCCGGACGGATGCCGGTCACCCGCAGCCGTCCGCGCAGGGCGCCACGGGGTGTGGCAACCTCGACCAGGTCGCCTTCCGCGAGTCCGAGCGCGTCGGCGTCGCCGACTGCCGCTTCCACCCACACGTCCGGTGCGGCGGCGTTCAACTGGGGCGCTCGCGCGGTCTTCGTGCGCGTGTGGAAGTGGTAGAGCGTGCGGCCCGTAGTCAGATGGAACGGGTACCTCTCGTCCGGCTGCTCGTGCGGCGGGAGGTAGTCGGCGGCCTTGATCACGGCCTTGCCGTCCGGGTTGAGGGCACGATAGGCGGCCGCGTCGTCCGCCGCGCCGGTCCCCAGGTCCTTGCCGTAGCTCTCGCACAGGTCCGGACGGGCCCAGCTGATGCCGTCGGTGTAGAGGCGCCGGGTGCCGTCGGGAGCGTGTTCGTTGCACGGCCACTGGATGCCGCTCGCGCCGCGCAGCCTGTCGTAGGTGAGGCCGGTGTAGTCGCAGGGCCGCCCGGCGCTGCACGCCTTCCACGCCTCGAAAGCGGACTCCGGGTCGTGCCAGCCGATCAGGGGCCTGCCGTCCTTGTCGCGGAAGTCCATGCGGGCCGCGTAGTCGAGGAAAATGTCCAGGTCCGGCCGGGCCTCCCCGGGCGGCTCCACAGCCTTGTCGCACAGGTGCACCGTGCGGTCGGCGTTGGTAAGCGTCCCGGTCTTCTCACCCCAGGTCGCGGCGGGCAGGACCACGTCGGCCAGCTGGGCGGTCTCGGTGCGGAAGAGGTCCTGCACGACGACGAAGAGCCGGTCCTGCGCCAGGACCGAGCGGATGCGGGACAACTCGGGCAGGGACACCGCCGGGTTGGTACCGCTGATCCACAGCATGCGGATCGAGCCCTGCTCCGCGTAGCGGAACATCTGCATCGCATGCGTGGGCGGGGCGTAGTGCGGGATCGTGCCCGGCTCCACGTTCCACACCCGCGCCAGGTCGGCGACATGGCCGTCGTTCTGCCAGTTGCGGAAGCCGGGCAGGTCGCCGTCGGCCCCGCACTCACGCGTGTTCTGGGCGGAGGGCTGCCCGTTCATCTGGAGCACCCCGGCCCCCGGACGCCCGAGCATCCCGCGGATCAGGTGCAGGTTGTTGACCTGCACGGCCGCAGCGGTCGCCTGATGGGACTGGTAGATGCCCTGGAGGACCGTGGACAGCAGCCGGTCGGCCGTGCCGAGAAGCTCCGCCGCCGCTCCGATCGAGGCGGCCGGTACGTCGCAGATGCCGGCCGCCCACCGCGGGGTGCACCCCGCGACCCGCGATTCCAGCTCCTCGAAGCCCACCGTGTGCGCCGCGACGTAGTCGCGGTCGACCCGGCCGGTCCGGATGATCTCGTGGAGCAGCGCGTTGAGCAGGGCCACGTTGGTACCGGTCCGTGGCGCCAGGTGCACGGCCGCCCTGCGGGCCACCCGTGTGGGACGGGGGTCGACGCAGACCAGGCGGGGCGGGTCGGCGCCGTCCAGCCGGTCGAGGATGCGCATCCACTGCACAGCCTGTGTCTCGGCGACGTTGTGCCCGAACAGCGCGATCACGTCCGCGTGGTCGATGTCGTCGTAGCTGCCCGGCTGCCCGTCGCAGCCGAAGGATTCCTTGAGCGCTTCCGCGGCGGTGGCCGTGCACAGGCGGGTGTTGCCGTCCAGATGATTGGTGCCGATCCCGGCCCGGGCCAGCACCGCGAGCGTGTAGTACTCCTCGAGGTACAGCTGCCCGCTGGTGTAGAACCCGATCGACCCCGGGCCGCGGTCCGCCAGCAGGTTGTGCGAGCGGACGGCGATCCGCCCCATCGCCGTGTCCCAGTCGCATTCCACCAGGCGTCCGTTCTCGCGGACCAGGGGGCGGGTGAGCCGGTCGCGTGAGGTGTTCGCCCGCCAGCCGAAGAGGTCCTTCGGCCCCAGCCGGCCACGGTTGACGCGATCGCCCGCCCGGCCGCGCACGCCGGCCATGCGGCCGTCCACGACCGCGATGTCCATGGCGTCCCCGTCGGAGTGCAGGACCGACGCGGCCTGTACCCAGCGCACCCGGTCCGGGTCGACGCCCGGCTCGAGATACGTGTCCACGCGCGTGGGCCACCGCTCGTGCCGGCCGTACGGGGTACGGCCGCCCCACGGCTGCCCAATCCGGTCCACTGAAGCATCCATGTCCGCCTCCCGCGCACACCGACGCCGGTCGGCGCCCTGCCCCCGGTACCCCCGGCCCCGCTCGCGTAACGATCACAGATCCTGACTGCCGTTCAGCCCCCCTGGCGACGCCGTGGGGACCGGCCGTCCACGGGTACTCGGGACTCGAACGGCGGAGAAGAGCACCACCCACATCTGGAGGGATGTCCCATGACCCAACATGTCAGTGACGTCATGACAAGCGCCCTGGTGACCGTCGAGCCGCAGACCTCGGTGACGGCCGTGGCCCGGACGATGCGGGACGAGAACATCGGCGCCGTTCTCGTCACCGACGGCGAGCAGCTACGTGGCCTGGTCAGCGACCGGGACCTGGTGGTGCGCGCGCTGGCCGAGGGCGGCGACCCGAACAACATGACAGTGGCCGACGCATGCAGCGAGGATCTCGTCACATTGGGGCCCGACGACGATCTGACTCTCGCGGTCGAAGTGATGCGCGAGCATTCCGTCCGCCGAGTCCCGGTAGTCGACGAAGAGCGGCACCCGGTGGGCATCGTCTCCCTTGGCGACCTGGCCATCGAGCGCGACTCCGAGTCGGCTCTCGGAGACATCAGCGCCGCGCGGTCCAACCAGTAACACTGAGCCCCGAAAGGAGTGTTTCCCCATGGCGACTCCCGATCGACCCGCGGCGAACTCCGGGAGTCGAACCAGGCGGCGATGTGTCACCCGGTGAAACGCCACCCGCCGAAGGGAGCACCTACGGCATCTCCCATCCCGTGCCCGAACTGCGCAAGGGACGGGGACCGATGCCGCCCAACCTGATGATGGTCGTGAGAGCGATCGGCTGATCGCCATGGTGGTGGCCCTGGTCGCGTAACCGCCCTGAGGTCAGCAGCACGTAGTCAGGGCCGACGCCACTGCTGCCCAGCGTCTGCGTCCCGCCTGCCCACGGACTCGGCTGCGGGCCGCACCGCCCGCAAGCGGGTGCGGCCCGCGCTCTCTCCGTCAGAGCTCAGCTGACAGCCGGGCCGGCTTCCTCGGTACCGGACAGTTCGGCCAGGAACTGATGACACCGGGCTGCGCGTTCCGAGTCCTGCTCCATCACGGTGCGGAAGAACTCGGCGATCTCCTTCTTCCCGGCGTTCTCCGCGTCGCGCACATACTGACCGTAATCGTGTCCAGCCTTCAAAGAGTGGTACTGAACGGATACGAGGTCGTACATGACGTCACTGAATCCCGTTTCACCTGTCGCCATGAGTCCTCCTTGTGTGGAAATCGGAACAATGACCGTGTATCACCACTTTGACGACTGAAACGAACTGCCACCGGTTCCATCAGGCGCGCGGCCGAGGCCCGGCGACAGGTTCTTCGCCGGTGTCCGACGGCGCGGCGCGGAGCGGGCATGGCCGCCGAGACCTGGGGCACACGGATGCGTGTATGACCCATGCGAAGAGTGGCGACCTGGGAGGCTCCCGATGCTCATGGCACACCCGGCCGTACTGATGAACCTCATCGAGCAGTACGAGACCCTGCGCGTCCTGCACGCCGAGAACGGCAGCGAGCAGGCCCGCCAGCGGATGGACGACGTCGCCTACACCCTGTGCGTATCGACCGGCACCCGCGACATCGACGCCGCCCTCATCGCCGCCCGCCACCAACTGCCCGGAGCCCGCACCGAGGACGACTCCCTCCTCAGCGCCTGACCAATGCGCTGCGCTGCGTGCCTCGGTCCTGCCAGCCATGAGATCGGCACAGCGGGGGAACGCGCACGCGCTGCACAAGGGGCCGGTCCGCGACCGGCCCCTCAGCTGTGTCGCACCCAGATGCTGGCCATCCGGCCAGAGTCGCCAGCATCGTCGCTGCAATGCCGGGGGACGTTGTCAGAGGTGGCTATCCGATCCGGCCAATGCCCAGGACGGACAGGCGCCGGCTGTGCCGGTTGATCACCCTGGCACCCTGCCCTGGATCGGTGACCGGCACTCCCTGTACCGCAAGGCGAGTGCGGATGCCGTCACGGGGATACGTACACGGCGTCAGCACTGCCAAAAAAGTGTGGCAGGTACCCCTCGTGCACGAAAGACGGTAGAGGCCGACCTGGATTTCGCCGGGGCGCCTGCGGGACTGACGCGTGGTTTCGGCTTGCCCGTCGGCGACGACGTTCCCAAGATGCGCGAGCGACCGTGACGCCAGCGCCGCGCGGTTAGACCAGCCGTCCTGCGGCTCGCTTCCCCACGAGGCCACGGACGCGGTTCCGCTCGCGCTGTCGCTGGAGGCGGACGGTTTCTCGCTGGGCATGCTCATCGTGTCCGGCTCACACAGCTCCACCGCTTCCGCGCACATGAAGGCCGTGGCGCAGCAGGTCGCCCAGGCCCTACGCCGGGCGGGGCTCCACGAACACGAGCACCGGGTCGCCGAACGCCTCCAGCTCAGCATGCTGCCGCCCTACGCCGCCGCCGGCCACCCGCCGCCACTGCTCATCCACGCCGACGGCACCAGCGCCTACCTCGACCGGGCCACCTCCCCGCCCCTCGGCCCCGTCCGGAACGTCCGCTCCCGGCAGGCCCACACCACCGCGGCCGAGAACGACACGCTGCTGCTGTACACCGACGGACTGATCGAGCGTCGCCGTCCTTCCCTGACGACCGGGCCCTGCTCGCCGTCCGCTTCCCTCCATCGGTCTGAAAGAAGCTCGCAACGGAAGACGCGAGCGCTTCCGGAGCCTCTTCGGCCACGTGGTGCCCGGCATCGATTCCGCGGCCGCGTACGTCCGAAGCCCACTGCCGCCAGATCTTCACCGGGTCTCCGTACAGGTCCTCGAGGTCGTCTCGGAGCGACTAGAGAATCAGCGCCGGACACTGGATCCGTCTCCCGGCGGCGCGGTCGTCCTCCTGTGCCGCCGGTCGATGGTGAGACCGGCCCGGTTTCTCCTCCGACCACGATCACCTGTTCGAAAGCGGTGGCGCCCTGGTGACCATTTCTTGCCCACGCCTTGCCGACAGCTTGGCATGAGAACAAGGGCATGCGGGGCAGGCGAGGAGGTATGACAGTGAACGATTCGCGAGGCACACAGGGCACCGCGCTTCTGTCTGACCCTCTGCGCAACAAGGGGACCGCGTTCAGCGCGACGGAGCGAGCGGAGTTCGGCCTTGACGGGTTGCTGCCGTCCGCGGTGGAGACCTTGGACGACCAGGCCGATCGCGCGTACGCGGCGTTCGCCAACTACGACAAGCCTTTGAACCGGCACATCTACCTGCGCCAACTCCAGGACACCAACGAGGTGCTGTTCCATCGGCTGGTCACCCGCCACCTCGAGGAGATGCTGCCCGTCGTCTACACCCCGACGGTCGGCGAGGCATGCCGCCGCTTCAGCGAGATCTACCGCCGCCCACGGGGACTCTTCCTGTCCTATGAGGACCGGAACCGCTTCCGCGAGATCCTGCGTAACCGCCCGCACAAGGACGTAGACGTCATCGTCGTCACCGACGGCCAGCGCATTCTAGGCCTGGGCGATCAGGGGGTTGGCGGCATGGGCATCCCGATCGGCAAGCTGAGCCTGTACACGGCGATCGGAGGCATCCACCCCGCTCGTACGCTGCCAATCCTGCTGGACGCCGGGACGGACAACGAGGAACTGCTCGACAACCCGCACTACCTGGGCCGCCGCGCGCGTCGGGTGACCGGGGCCGAGTACGACGACTTGGTGGAGGCGCTGGTCGCGGCCGTGGAGGCCGAGATTCCGGGGGCCTTGCTGCAGTGGGAGGACTTCGCCACGGCACACGCCCGGCGCATTCTTACCCGCTATCAGGACCGGCTTCTGACCTTCAACGACGACATCCAGGGCACCGCAGCCGTCGCGCTCGGCGCACTGACCACGGCCGTACGGGTGACACGGACCCGGCTGGCAGACCAGCGGATCGTGATCCTGGGCGCGGGCTCCGCTGCGGTCGGCGTGGCCGACATGATCCGCAGCGCTCTGGTCGACGACGGCATGCCGCGAGCGGAGGCCGCCTCCCGATTCTGGTTCGTGGATGTCGATGGGTTGCTGACCGGCTCCCGTGACGGCTTGACCGACGAGCAGCGGGTCTACGCCCGCGACGACGAGCAGGAGTCGTACAGCCTGGCCGAGGTGGTGGACCGGGTCGAGCCGACCGTGCTGATCGGGCTCTCAACTGCGCACGGGGCCTTCACCGAGGAGATTGTGCGGCGGATGGCGGCCTCCTGTGAGCGCCCGGTGATCTTCCCTCTGTCCAACCCGACCTCTCATGCGGAGGCCGAGCCCGCCGATCTCGTGCGCTGGACGGACGGCAAGGTTCTGGTCGCCGCGGGTTCCCCGTTCCCGCCGGTGGCGGTTAGCGGCCGCGAGGTGCCGGTCGCCCAGGCGAACAACGTGTACGTGTTCCCTGCCATCGGCCTGGCGGTCACGGCGAGCCGGGCCACCCGCGTCACGGACCGCATGATGGTGGCCGCCGCCCGCGCGGTCGGTGACTGCGCCGCCCGGTTCGCCCCCCAGGACAGTGAGGCGCCCGCGCCCCTGCTGCCGCCGCTGCGGGAGATGCGGGACGCTGCCCGGGAGATCGCGTTGGCCGCGGCGACAGCGGCGGTACAGGACGGCGTCGCCCCGAAGGCCACGCAGGAGGAACTGCGCACGGCTGTCGAGGCTGCCCAATGGAGCCCTGTATACGCACGGTGACAGGCTGTGTGACACAGAGATCACATGGCCCGTCTGCGGGCTCTTCGCCATCCGTCGTCGGCGAAGGGCCCAGGAGGCTGTCGCCCCAATCCCTCCCTCGCCGAGTCCGAGCTGGAGAGGAAGTGTTCTGGTTTCCTTTCGCAGCGGCGGCGCAGGCGTCGGCAGCCTGCCAGCCAGGACACGATTCTCTCGACCACCCAGCGGTGACGGCCGAGCCGCGTGGACGACTCGACACCCTTTCGTCGCGTTCGATCTGCTGCGGTTGTCCGGGACGGACAACCACCTCTTGGCCGTATCGGCGGCGTAGGGCCGCGCTGGAGTCCGTGTTCGCCGCCCGCCAGCTGTCGGCGCATGAGGGGCAGGGCCCTCATGTCCCTGCCATACCCAGTGCGCAGGACGTCGCAGCGGCGGTGGCGGCGTACGCAACCCGGGTGCGGGAGACATACGGACGCCTGGACCTTGAAGTCCTCACACCCCTGTCGGACGACCAGCCTGCGGTCGTGGAGTTGGAGGAGGTGTTCGTCGCCCCGACGGTACGAGCGGACCCACAGCGGATTCCCCGCCATCTCCTGCAACGCCCGGATCGTGGTGACATCACGCGTCATCGGCTACCAGCGCACAGCATTGGACGGGGCAGGCTTTTCCCACTTCATGCTGCAGGACCTGGATGAAGTCCAGATCGGCGAGTTCAGCGGCCAGCGCGCGGCGAACGCAGCAGTGCGCTGGGCGGTCTGCGCGCGCATGTCGCGGTCGAACAACTCGTCCAGGCCGTCGAAGACCACCAACGCGTCCCGCGGCGGACATCATCCACCGGTACACCTATGACCGCCGACCGCTGCTGCAGATAGGACTCGCGGACCCGGTAGACCACGTCGCTGTTCACACCCCTTGACCAAGAAGTGGTCCAGCACCCCCTTGGGAAGGGACAGCCCGAAGGTCGCTGTGAAGATGAGCCAGGAAGTCCTCGAAGGAACGCTGACGCCAGTGCTGCTCCGCGCCAGGTACTCCAGGAAGGCACGGTGGACGAACCCGTACACGTCGCCGCCGTAGCAGGAGAACGCGCTGACCTCGGCGGGGCCGGCGCTGTTCACTCCGCTCGCTCTGGGCGTGCCGACCCTACTCGTCGCCTTCTGGATGGCGCTGGCCGGGGCGCGGGCGTCGACCGTGTTCGTGGTGGTGGGGGTGATCGCCGGGCTGGAGTACCTGATCGGCTGGCCGGCGCCTCGGCCCGGCTGGGGTCGTGGTGGAGCTGGGCACCGAGCGCAGCACGCGCGATCGGCCGCAGCCCAACTCCGGCTGGACCTCCGGCGGTTCGGCCTCGGCCGGCTCGGGTGGCGGCTGACCCCGGGCTGCATCGACGGGCGCTCCCCGGTTGGGCGCGTTGAGCCGCCGGGTCGGCTCGGCCGCAGCCGGGTCCTCCGGCCACGGGTGGCGGGGGTAGCGCGGGGGCGGCAGACCAGCCGAACAACTCCTGTAGTTTCACCGCGAGTACGGGCCGCTCGCCGCTGTAGTCGACTCGGACCCGCGAGCCCGGCCATGGGGACCAGCGGGACAGTCAGTATCGGTGAGAACGATCATGATCGGTGGTGGCGGTCCGTCAATGCCCTCGCTCGGGTCGTGAGGCTCCGATCTTTTCATCGACGAGAAGACCGCGATTCGTTACGCGGCCTCCGCACGGCAACTCATGGAACAGTCAGCCGAAGCCGATACCGTGGCTTCACCACGAACCCACGGGCCCACCCCCTCGCAGCACGGCGACGAACCCCCGGGTTCCCACTGAAGACCCTTCACTTTCCTTGAACCCACGGGCATCGTGGCCCTGTCTCGTGAAGCTGCCGTTACCCGCATGTAGCGGAGCGTGACTGACTTCCGAGGTCTGTAGTGGGGCCATGCGGGAAGCATGCCAGCCTTACGGAACCCGAACGATCGGATAGTCGGGACTCGCAGTCCATCAGCCGGAGGCGTGTAGGGGCCAATGACCGGAGGAGGGCCGTTGTACCGAGAGACAAAACCAGTCATGTCGGCAAAGACGTCGGCGGGAAAGCCGTTCCCCTGTTCGGCATGCTGCTTAAGCCGCTCGAACCTGTCCCGGCCCCGCTTCTTCAGCTCCTACTTCGTGACGACGACGCATGCGGAAGGGAAGCGGTCGATGCTGCTGAGGAGCTCTTGGTCGTCTAGCCAGGGCACGCATCCGAGAACAGCAGCGCCCAGAGACCTGTACTGACGCCAGCGGCCCTCTGGATCGGTCAGGAACTCGTCCATCCCAGCGGTCAATCCGCTGAGCACGTCCGTACCGAAGTAGGCGTTGCTGCTCCGCTGGCCGATCCCTGCCTGGTAATGGAACGCTTCCGGGAACTTACGCTCTTCCTCTTCCATCGCTTCGCCCCTCGTCCGTGCGGTGGGCACGGCACATGGGCTCATCCCGGCACCAGACGCGTCTTCCTGGCAGTGGTCGCGGGCCGCTATAGAGGCGCTGGACGCCGACGCGATCCGGGCCGCGATGCCCAGCCCACCGATCTCGGGCGGTGCGGCGGCGGACCGGATCGCCGACGCACTCGGCCCCCCGAACGTGATTGTCGAGCGGGCGAACGTGACGTCGGTCGTCGTCCGGCGGTTCATCGGGCGGAAGCTGCTCACCGAGCTGAGCGCGAACCCCGACGGCTCGCTGGTCCAGCCCGGCCAGGTCGCGGAGGTCTGCCGACGGGAGGACCTGGCGGAGCTGGTCGCCGCCGACACCCCGCTCGGACCGAAGCAGGCAGCCGCGAGGATCGGGGTGCGCAGGGCTGATTTCGACTGGATGCTGCGCCTGAAGTGGATCCACCCCGCTGAGTCGATCGAGGTGCGGTTCGGTACGTCCCGGGCCGGGGCCGTCGATGTCGCGCTCTACACAACGCAAGCCGTCGACGCGCTCGCCGCACGGACCGACATCGACTGGGAGCAACCGCGCTCGGTCAAGAAAGGCCAGCGCTCCCCGCTCGCCTTGCTGCGGCCGGCACCGGCGGCAGCCCCGTCATGACGTCGGCCGTCCGGGACGGGTGGAGTGGCTGGAAGCTCTGCCCGCCCCGGACCGGCGCTGACACACTCGGGACGGTAACGAAGGATGAGTTGAGCCAGCAGGAGCAGCCCTGGCAGCCGGGCCCGAACGATCTGCCCTTCACCACCCACCTGATCAGCCCGCACGGTGACCGGCACCTGGGCTTCAACGAGGACGAAGGCCGGTACTACCGGCTGTGGCAACACAAGTCCCACGAGCAACTCCACACCGGCGAGGCCATCTTCCTGCGTCCCAGCGACATCAACGAGATCATCAGCTTTCCGCCGGCCGCTGGCTGTTCCGCGAGGCTCCGCTGCCGCAGTTCGTGCGCTGGGCGCTGCAGGGGCAGCTTGTCCCCGCGCTGAGCCTGCCGCGGTACCGGAAGGTCTACCGCGTCGTCGACGGCAAGCAGCGACGATTCCGGCGCAGTCAGTGTCGCCTTCCCTCCACGGAGCTTCAGCCCGCCCACAGAGCGCAGTTGACTTCGCGCCGCAGCATACGCTTGCGTGGGCGAAGACGGACTTCGCAGCAGCGAGAACCCAGCGAGAGCTCTTCGACGGCTCACCAAAGCGGCCTTCCCACCAGGCAGCAAGAGCTGCTAGGGATCGACCGGCCCGGCGCGCTGGGGCGTCGGCAGTGTGCGTATGCGGGGCGAAGCCGGCGTCGACGTCGCCCGCGACGCCTCCGGCCGGTGACGCCACCCCGCACGCTGGCACCGCGCCCGCCCCGACCTCTCCCCCGCCGACGTCGCCCTCCTGCAGTCCGCCGCTTCGGGGAGCGCTGCCTGCTACTGGGGGCGGCGTCCGGTGACGTCCCCGCCCGGGTCGTCGGGCAGGGCGATGCGGGCGGTGATGCGTTTTCCGACCGGCTCCCGCTGGACCTCGAATCCCTGGGAGACAGCCATGACGATCTCCAGGCCGTGCTACCCGACCCTGCCCCCATCGGCGGCTCGCGCCACCGGCAGGACGGGATCACTGTCCCACACGACCACTTCCACGTCGGCGGCGTCCGGGTGGTCACCCTGCACGGCGAGATCGACCACGCCGTTACGAACGAGCTCACCGAGGCCGCGGACCGTAGTGGACCTCAGCGGCGTGACCTTCATGGACTCCAGCGGCATCAACGCCTCATCGCCGCCCACCAGGGCATGAGGGACGCTCAGGGATGGCTGCGTATCGTGGGCGCCCAGGAATCGGTGCTGCGGGTCCTTGAGATCGTCGGCCTGGAGCAAGTCATCGGCTGTCATCCCACCGTCGAACAGGCCCTGGCCCCCTGACCGACGCCGTGCCCGGCCACGGCGTTCTACCCGGCTTCCGTGTCCGGCGCGTCCTGCCGACGTGAGTGCCGCTGCACGGCCGCGTCCAGTTCCCGCCCCACCGGCTCCGGCAGCGGCTGTCCCAGCGTCAGGCGATCACCGTCTCAGCCACCGTGTGCAGCTTGGTATTGGTGTGCTGGGAGACCTCACGCAGCACGTCGAATCCGGCGGCCGGCGCGAGCCGATAGACCGCGACAAGGACACCGATGGCCTGGTCCACCGTCGCGTGGGAATCGACCGCATGCCGCAGCTGCTCGTTCTCCTGCTCCAGGCGGGCGTTGCGCGCGGCCCGACGGGCCCCAAGAGTGGGCCCAGCCCGGTCGACCGCGCACGGTCGGGCAGCAAGCACCACCTCATCGTCGATGGGCAGGGCATCCCGCTCGCGGTGTCGCTGACCGGCGGAAATCGCAACGACATCATGCCGCTGCTGGACAAGATTCCGGCCGTCGCGGGCAGGACCGGCAGACCGCGCCGACGGCCGGACGCGCTGCTGGCCGACCGCGGCTACGACCATGAAGTACCGGCGCCTGCTCTGGCAGCGAAGGATCCGCCCCGTGATCGCGAAGCGAGGCCAACCACACGGCACTGGCCTGGGCATCTTCCGCTACGTCGTCGAGCGCACGATCGCCTGGCTCCACGGCTTCCGTCGCCTGCGTATCCGATGGGAGCGACATGACGACATCCACGAAGCATTCCTCGGACTCGCAGTCTGCCTGATCACCCACCGCCACGTCCGACGGCTTTGTTAGGACCAGTTAGCGCAGGGCCCCTGAACTCGCGCGCCGGCCGGGGCCGGCCAAGTGCCAGCCGTACTTCGACAACGACTCGGACAGCGGCCGTCGACGCACTCCCCCCGCGTCGGCGGCCGCTTCCCTGTCAGAGATGTCGAGCTGTCAGAGCTGGAACTCCGCGGGGTTCAGCCCCAGTGCCACGCAGGCCTCCTGGAGGACCATTTGCTCCGCCTGTGAGAAGTGCCCGTCGGCGCCGGCGATGACGATGCCGGTCTGGACCACCGCGCGGGCCTCGGTTGGCTTCTTGGCGGCCTTGGCGATGTCCTGCATCGCCTCGGCCTTCCCCTGCGGGAAGTTACGGGTGAGCTGTTCCACGTGCTTGTGGAAGCGCTGACGCAGCTGCTCCGGCGGGAAGTTCTGCAGCACCTCGTTGCTGAGGATCATCGACTCCATCTGCTGCATCTCGGACGCGTCCACATGGCCGTCAGCCGCCGCGACCAGCGCGCACATCGCCATGCTCGCGTCCCGGTACGCACCGCTCTTCAGCTCGGTCTTGATCGAGCCGAGCTGGTTCTTCAGCAGGCCGACCAGCTGGGCGCGGGATCCACCGTGCGAGCCCGTGCGTGAACCGCTCTGCGAACCATGCCCCCCGGTCGTGCCGCGCCCGCCCTGCGCCTGCTGCTGCAAGCTCTTGGCCTGGTCCTTGAGCCGGTCGAACAGTGCCATTGCCGTCACCTCGGTACTCGTCTGATCGATCTCACCCCGGAAACGGCCCCGCCCCGCAAAAGGTTCCACAGCGGGCCCCGGCATAGATTGCCCTCCATGACCTCCACCGCGGCCCGTACCGCGCTGGACCTCACAGCCGACCTCCCGGTCCCCGACCTGGAGGACCTTTACCGGGACCTGCACCGCCACCCCGAGCTCTCCGGCCAGGCGAACCGAACGGCCGCGCAGTTCGCCGAACGGCTGGGGAAGGCGGGGTGCGACACTGCCGAGGGCATCGGCGGCACCGAAGTCGCCGGGGTGCCGCAACCGGGACGGGCTCGTGGTCCTGGTGCGCGCCGACATGGACGCGCTGCCGGTCCAGGAGGCGACCGGACTGCCGTACGCCTCCAGCGTCTCGCTAGGTCGGATGGCTGCAGCGCTCGCTCCCCTTGGCCGCCGTCGTCATGTCCAGGTCGGCCTTCGGCACTGGATCGGTCCGCCCGGTCGTTGACGGCCAGTCACCTCACCGCGTGTGCCGCGGACCTCGCCGTCGCCGGCCCTAGCTGCCGTTGGCGGCCGGACCGTTCATGGCCGGGCCCAGGTCCACCGGGGTGGACGTGGCGTTCGCCGGCGGGGGCAGGACGACCAGCGGCTGACCGACGGGCGGGACCGGCGGGGTCATGTCCGACTTGGGCAGCTTCGGCGGGGTGGTCTGGGTGAACAGCGTGGTGTCGAAGTCGACCAGACCGGTCTGCTCCATCACCGTGATGTGGTCCAGGACGGTGTCGTTGGCCTGGTCGGCCAGCGCCCGCACCAGCGTGTTCTTCGTCGTCGAGCGGACCTTCGCCACGGTGTTGAAGATCGAACCGTGCGTCTGGCGCAGGATGTTGGCGAAGTCGATGTCGAACTGCTTGCCCTGGTCCGCCTTGAGCGTGTTGACAAACCCTTCCTGCTGCGGACTCGCTATGTTGGGCAGCGTCACGTTCAGCATCGGCGCGATCTTGCGGCAGGTCTCGTCCAGCGCCGCGTGCCCGTCGACCAGGTGCTGGCTGGCGGTGATGACGCCCTTGCTCTGCCCCTTCTGCAGCCCGATCAGCCCGACCGGATGCTCCCAAAGACCGGCTGCGCGCACCGCCACGACGAAGGCCCGGTCGCCCTCGGTGAACGGCCCCCACTGGGTGTTGGCGATGATCCGGTCGCCCGAGGTCGACACGGTGTCAAGTCCGAGCATCGACGGGTAGGCGAGAGCGCCCACGGTCAGGGCCAGCGCGCCCCCTACGACGACAGTGCCCACCATGTTCCGCGAAAGTTGCACCCGTCCTCCTGCCTGTCAGGAAATCCGCTGACCTGCCCACCCGATGGGAGCGGACGAAGAGAACTACGCGCGCGACACCGTTCCGGCTCATCAGACCCAGCAACCTCTTCATAGGCAGGGCACAGAAAGAGCTCTCAGGCCTCCAAAGGGAACCAACTGAAGCCGGAGGCTCGAACTCGACGAGGGTGTGAAGGGTGAGGTCGGTCCCGGCGGGCTGGTCAAGGTCCTCATCCACGTACACGGGTGCCCTACGGCCGCGGCCGGCTCACGCTGAGCGACCACGGCTGGGGAGGTCAGGACGCGGTGGGCGCCGCTTCATCGAGGCCACGGGAGGCGACGAGCTGCGCGCTGCCGTCAGCCAGGCGGTAGCACAGCCCCACCACGGCGGCCTGCCCGGCGGCGACTTTCTCGGCGAGCACCCGGGAGCGGTCCAGCAGCAGGTCCACGGTGTGCCTTATGTGATCGGCGAGGATCTCCTCCGGCTCCACCCGTCCGGCAGCCCGCGCAGCCAGGACGCTGGGGGTCACCCGCTCCACAACGTCCCGCACGTATCCGGCCGGGACCATGCCGTCTTCCAGCGCGGCGCACGCCGCGCCGACCGCACCGCACGAATCGTGACCGAGCACCATCACCAGCGGGCAGCCCAGTACGTCCACGCCGTACTCGATGCTGCCCAGCACTTCCGCACCCATGACGTGGCCCGCGGTGCGCACCACGAACAGGTCACCCAAGCCGCGGTCGAAGATGATTTCAGCGGCCAGCCGGGAGTCGGAACATCCGAACAGAACAGCGAAGGGCTGCTGGGCCGGTGCGATCTCGGCACGGCGGGTGGCGTCTTGGTTGGGGTGCTCAGGGATACCTGCGATGAAGCGCTGGTTTCCGGCCAGCAGCAGCTCGTAGGCGTCGCGGGGCGTCGGGGTCTGGATTTCGGTCATGGCCGCAGCCTATGAGCTGGCACCATCCGTTGGACCGCCTGGCCCTGCCGCAGCTCATCAGGGAGGGCCACGCCGAGGGGCTGGAGCGCCACGCCCAGGCGCCGGGCGAGGGCGGTCTCGAGGTGGGACCTCAGGGCGCGGCTCTGCGGCCCCGCCCCGTGCGGCCTCTGGTCCGCAGCCCTCCGTTTGTCGTCCACACCCGCACAACGAGCGAGGCGCTGCTCGCGCTGTCGGCCGAACGAGGGCGGACCGCCCGCTGTGTAGACGCACCTTCCGTGAGTTGCCCGGCGGTGGGGCAGGCAGGAGGACTCCACTACTAGGGCCGCTGAGCGGGAGACGCCACCATCACCTACGAGCAGGAACCGCAGTGACCGCGACCTACACATAGCCCCAGGCGGCGCGCCCACCCCCGGGAGAAGGAGGGCGCGCCGCCGTGGTGTCAGGTCTGCCGCTGCCGCCGCGCGGCATTCCCCGCAAGGGGGTCGGATGGGTCAGTGCTGGCGGGCAGCTCCTTGAGCGTCTCGCCGTTGCGTTCGGTCAGAGCACACAGCAAGACCATCAGCGGTGCCAGGCCTTGCACGTGCAGAACCACGTGCTGGGCCAGTTCGATCCGGCGCGTCAGATGGTGATGGCCACCGTGGTCGCCCAGGCGGGGGACCCGTCCGCTGGCAGCCATGTCGGCCAGCAGGACCGCTTTCCCACCACCGGAGCCGTCGCTGTGCCGGCGCACGAGTTCTTCCCCGGCCCTGATCCGGTCACGGATGTGGGCGACATCGGCTCGGGCCGCGGACAACAGCCGCTGGAACCTGCCGTCGGAGTAGCTGGCCTGGCCGAACCCGCGGGATCTTGGCTGCCGCCGGACCAGGGAGTCCCAGGCTTCGGGTGCCAGGAGCGAGACGATCGCGTCCATGTCGAGCAGGAGCTTGATGTCCTGCACGTCCTTGAAAGCCGTTTCCTCGCCCGCCTGGGCCGTGCGGAACCGTACGAACCCCTCGACGTGGGCGGCGGTGAGCCGGCCGGGATCGGCCGGTGGGGCAGGAAACTGAGCCAGGAACCGCATCCAGCGGCCCAGACACCACCACGTTCCCGCCGCTGAGGTTCGAGTGCGCAGTCCGCCGCCCGGGCCCGTCCGCTGGGCGAAGGCCCCGGCCAGCGCAATCCACCAGCCCGGCAGCGGGAGCCGGGCCATGTAGGTGCTCCAGCGCGGCCGGGTCGAACGCGACACGGTCCAGCTTCATGCGCGTCGGCGATCAGCTGCGTTGGACCGTGTCCCGTAGGCGCTGCGGGAGTTGATCACGGCATGAAGAAATCGCCCTCCCGCATCATCGCCATCACTGCACTCACCGCCGGTGCAGCCCTTGCCTCCATGGCCCCCGCTCAGGCGGGGATCATCGACGGTGCACTCAACAACGTCGCCACCCTGCAATCCGTCAACACCCTGGACTCACTCGTCAACAGCACCCTCTCAGACGCGTCGAACAACAACGCGAACACGAAAGCGGACGGCAAGGCGAACAACAGCCTCAACCACTGAGCACCTGCACGAGGGAGCCCCGACGCTGGTCGTGCCGGGGGGTGGGGGGTTTCCCTGCGTACGGCTGCTCCGCGGAAGCGGTCGGCTCCGGCTTGATGCCTGCTGTCCCAATGGTCCTTGCCGCATGCGGCCGGTTTGCGACGCTCGTTGTCGAGTTGGTTCTACCGACACGCTTTGACTGCCACTGGCTCCGACCGAGCATCGAACATGGACACCCGCCTGATCACGTTGGCACGTGAGCCTGCTCAGGCCGGCACCGTCTGAAGGCGGTACCGGCCTTCCTCACTCCCCGACAACGCGAGCAGCCTCAGCGCCGGCGGAACTCCTCGGACCAGTGCCGGAGCTGGTCTTCGAGGGTGAGGTTGTCGCCGCGGGCCACGGTCTGGAGCAGTGGGCGCACATGGTCGCTTCGGCGGCGAGACCGACCGGACTGCCCAGGACGGGGAAGGCGTCGCGGACGCGGGCGGCGACGTCCTCCTGGAGCAGCGAGTAGCGTAGAGGGTGGCGGCGTCGAACCCTTCGGGATCGCGCCCCAGCCCTCCCAGTCGAGAATCCTCAGGGGCGAGGTGGCGTTCGCCCAGTGCAGGTCGGAGTGGGCGGTGGTCCAGCGGGTCACGGCCGGGGCCGGGATGCCCACGAATTCGGGGACGCCCGGTCCATGTACTGCTGGCGTACGGCGATGCGGTCGGTGTCGACGGCCGCCACCTTCTCCAGCGTCCCGGTAAGGTCCTGCCACCAGGAGCCGGGCAGCTGGAGGTCGCGCTGGAGGACCGGGTCGTCGGACAGAACCGGCTGGCCGACGCGCACCCACAACTCCGCCCGGTAGGCGGTGTCGTCGTCAACGGCGTCGTGGACAGCCAGGAGGGCGGGACGGCGCCCGTCGAGGTCCCCGAAGACGTGCTGGGCGTCGAGGGCACCGCCCCACAGCTTCCCCGACGCCTTGTTCTGCGGGGAGGCACTCTGAGTGCGCCCCGCCCAACCCCAGAACTCCCCGCCCGGCTCTCGTACGTCCAATGCCTTCGCCGCGCGGGCGTGGCAGGAACGCATGTGCTGTTCGATGTCCGGGTCAGGGGGAGGCGAGTACACCAGTGATCTCCCGCAACTTGGCGGCGGTGAGCGAGGGTTGGGCGACGGCTTCGGCGCCTCCTCCCAGTGTGGCGCACCGGAGGCGGCCAGAAGGACGTCCGTCACTCCTGGGCATGGCGCGACCGCCAGAACACACGCCTGTGCGAGGGTCAGGCCCGGCCGGATGAGGTTGGCGAGCTCCTGGTCGACCATGCCGGGGAGTTCACCACCGTGCAGCGGCGCCGACGCCATCGCCCGCAGCCCCGCCCCGGCTGCGGCCGGGCGCGGGCCCCGGCCGTGAAGGGCCTGCGTGATCGGCGTCATCATCACCAGGCTCGCCGGCATCTGGACCGCGACCAGGTGGTGCCGGCCGCCCGCGGCTTCGGCGGCCAGGGCGAGCAGTTCTCCCATCGGACGACTTCCGCGAAGCCCTGATCTACGTTGGTGCCGGCCTGCTCCTGGACCACCTCGGTCTGCACGTCGATGAACGGCTGAGCAGGCGTGCCCGGTTCGATCGCGGCGGCGGCCTGCTTGACGGAGCGGATGAGCGCGCGTCGCGACCAGTGGTCGGGTCGCGACGCGCGCTTCGCCATGCCCCGCGCGCC
>NZ_JBHVYO010000090.1:0-19371 GCF_042880655.1 Streptomyces sp. NPDC058295 | reverse complement strand
CTGCTCGACGAGTTCCGCCGGGCTGTGCTCCTCGCACGACAGAAAGTATCCGAAGTCGGGCATTGCCTCTCCCAGGTGGAGCGTGTGGTCACGGTTACGGATCGCGCTGCCGAGTACCCGGCGGCCCGGGGGCTTAACGGCCGGGGCTCAACGGCGCGCCTGACGAGCCTGACGAGGACGTCGGCCGGCCGACCGGGGGCGCGACGCGCCAAGGCTCCCGACAGGGGAAGCGGCGGGCGGCTCCGTGCCAGGGGGCCCGCACCTATGTGGACTGCGCGTGTGTGGCTGGCTCAGGTCTCTGTGGCGTACGCCTGTGTGGGCTGCGCGTGTGTGGCTGGCTCAGGTCTCTGTGGCGTACGCCTGTGTGGGCTGCGCCGGGTCGGCGTCGGGCCGTGAGCGGAAGGTCCGGCGATAGGTGTCCGGAGGTACGCCGACCGTGCGGTTGAAGTGCCGGCGCAGTGTCGTGGCGGTGCCCATGCCGGTGGCCGTCGCGATGACGTCGACGACGTCGTCGGTGGTCTCCAGCAACTCCTGCGCCCGGCGGATCCGTTGGGTCAGCAGCCACTGCAACGGGGTGGTGCCGGTCACCGTCCTGAAGTAGCGGCCCAGGGTGCGCGAGCTCATCCCGGCCCGGCGGGCCAGGTCCTCCACGGTGAGGGGCCGGTCGAGGCGTTCGATCGCCCAGGGGAACAGTGAGGCGAGCGGGTGGTCGTCGCGGGCGGGCACCGGGGCGGCGACGAACTGCGCCTGGCCGCCCGCCCGGTGCGGCGGCACGACCAGGCGGCGGGCGACCGCGTTGGCGATGGACGAGCCGTGGTCGAGGCGGACGAGATGCAGGCACAGATCCATCGCGGCGGCCTTCCCCGCGGAGGTGAGCACGCTGCCGTTGTCCACGTAGAGCACGTCCGGGTCGACCTCCAGCCGCGGGTAGCGGGCGGCCAGGATCTCGGTGTGCGCCCAGTGCGTGGTCGCGCGCCTGCCGTCCAGCAGCCCGGCGGCGGCCAGCACGAACGCGCCCGTGCACAGGGAGGCCACGCGCGCGCCCGCCTCATGGGCCGCGCGCACCGCGCCGACGAGTTCGGCGGGCGGCTCCTCGTCGACGTCCGCCCAGCCGGGGACGATCACCGTGTCGGCGCGCCCGAGGCGGCGGAGACGGTCGAGCCCCCGGTCGGGCTCCAGCCGGAACCGGCCGACCCGCACGGCGTCGGACCCGCACACCTCGACCTCGTACCAGGGGACGGTCACGCCGACCGGAGCGGCGCCGAACACCTCGTACGCCATGGACAGTTCGAACTGCAGCATCCCCTCGGTGACGGCCAGCGCGACGGTACCCATGTCCGAAAGTGTACGGGGCATGTCGTTCCGGACACTCACGCGGAGGCACCCGCCCTCGCCAGGATGTTCTCAACGGAGCACACGGCTCACACAGATCACGCGGATCGCGGATTCTGAAAAGACGGGGGAGAAACCATGGCATCGGCATCGGCATCAGGGTCCGGATCGGGATCGGCATCGGGAGCCGGATCGGAAACGGTGTCAGGGTCGGGGTCGGCGTCGGGGCGGACGGTGGCGGTGTACGGCGCGTACGGCCACACCGGGCGCTTCGTGGTGGCACAGCTGCGGGAGCGTGGATTCATCCCGGTCCTCTCCGGCCGCGACGCCGAGAAGCTGCGAGCGGCGGCGGCATCCGCGGCCGCGGCGGCATCCGCATCCGCACCCGGACTCGAGGTCCGGCCGGCGTCGGTCGACGACCCCGCCTCGCTCGACCGTGCCCTGGCCGGTGCGGACGCCGTGATCAACTGCGCGGGGCCCTTCGCCACGACCGCCGCTCCGCTGATCGAGGCGGCACTGCGCGCCGGAATCCCGTACGTCGATGTGGCTGCCGAGATCGAGGCCAACCTCGACACGTTCGCGCACTTCGCGGAGCGGGCCCGTGCGGCGGGAGCGGTGATCGTCCCCGCGATGGCCTTCTACGGCGGTCTCGGCGACCTGCTGGCCACGGCCGCGATGGGCGACTGGACGGCGGCCGACGAGGCGACCGTCGCGTACGGACTGAGCGGTTGGCACCCGACCCCCGGGACGCGCACCGCCGGTACGGTCTCGCGGGAGCGGCGTGGCGGCCGGCGCGTCCGCTACGCCGACGGGCGGCTGGAGTACCACGACGAGAGTCCGACGCTCCTGAAGTGGGCCTTCCCCGACCCGATGGGCACCAGGGAGGTCGTCGGGGAGTTCACGATGGCCGACGTGGTCACCCTCCCCAGCCACCTCGCCGTCCGCGCCGTACGGACCCACATGACGACCGAGGCGGCCAAGGATCTCGCGGCCTCGGACACACCGGCGCCGACGGCGGCCGACGGGCACGGTCGGTCCGACCAGACCTTCGTCGTCGACGTCGTCGTACGCTCCGGCGACACCGAACGGCGCGCCGTGGCGAGCGGCCGGGACATCTACGCCGTCAGCGCGCCGCTCGCTGTGGAGGCGGTCCACCGCATCCTCACCGGCCGGACCCGCACGGTGGGTGTCGCCTCCGCAGGCGAGATCTTCGACGCGCCGGACTTCCTCCGCGACCTGTCCCCGCACATCTCCCTTGAACCACTCCAGGAGCGGACGGTGTCCTGACCGAGGGTGTGCTGACCGAGGGTGTCCCGACCGGCGGCGTACCGGCGGTGTCCAGGCCGGCGGTGTTCAGGACGACGGCCCCTGACCGTGGGTGCGGGCCGTGGCTGCAGGCCGGGGGCCCGGGTCGCCTCCGCCGGGTCAGGACCCGAGGCGGCGGCGGTCCTCCTCGTCCCACTTGCGGGTGTCGCGCGGCTGCACGTACGGCTCGTCGTCGGCCGGGTGACCACCGGCGACGGCGCGCTGGCGGACCATTTCCGCGTCGAACTCCAGGCCGAGCAGGATGGCCAGGTTGGTGATCCAGAGCCACACCAGGAAGATGATCACACCTGCGAGCGTGCCGTAGGTCTTGTTGTACGAGCCGAAGTTGGCCACGTACAGCGCGAATCCGGCGGACGCGGCCATCCATATCAGCAGGGCCAGGAAGCTGCCCGGCGTGACCCAGCGGAAGCCGCGCACGCGTGCGTTCGGAGTGGCCCAGTACAGGACCGCGATCATCACCGTGACCAGGACCACCAGCACCGGCCACTTGGCGATCGACCACACGGTGAGCGCCGTGTCGCCGACTCCGAGGGTGGTGCCGATCTGCCGGGCCAGGCTGCCGGTGAACACCACGATCAGCGCGCTGATCACCGCCATGACCATCAGTACGACGGTCACGCCGACCCGCACCGGCAGCACCTTCCACACCGGACGGCCCTCGGGGATGTCGTAGACCGCATTGGCGCTGCGGATGAACGCGGCGACATAGCCGGACGCCGACCACACCGCCAGCACCAGGCCGACGATCGCCATGATCGAGCCGACCCCGCCCTTGCCCTGCATCTGCTGCACCGCGTTGCGCAGGACGTCCTGAGCCGCGCCCGGCGCGAGTTTCTGGATGTTGTCCAGGACCGCCTGCGTGGCCGACTGTCCGACGATCCCCAGCAGTGACACCAGCGCCAGCAGCGCGGGGAACAGGGCCAGGATCGAGTAGTAGGTCAGGGCCGCCGCACGGTCGGCCAGCTCGTCCTTCTTGAACTCCTTCAGGGTGCCTTTCAGTACCGCTCCCCAGGAGCGTTTGGGCAGGTCCGTGGGCTTGTCAGGGGCCTGCCGTTCCACTTGCTCGTCCGGACCGGCGGCGACCGGATCCTGCCCGGTCTCACCGTCGCGGTCCGCCGCGTGCTCGCCGTGCCGCCTGTGCGGCTTCAGTGTCCGTACCATGCAGTACGGGTATCCGGCCGGACACCGCTTATGCGCAGATATGGAACATATCGGACTTCGAGTCCTTGGCGGGCATGCCGGATGCGGCGGTTGCGGGCGGTCGCGACAGTCGCGGAACGGGGTGAGGGCCGGGCGTCCTCGGCCCGGCGCCCCGCCGTGTGTCCGCGGCGGTCAGCCGCCCACGTACCAGCTGAATCCGCCGTTGCTGGCGGCGACGGCCAGCAGCACGATCCAGAGCACCACGTCGACGATGCCGAGGATGATGCCGGCCTTCGCCATTCCGTCGCCGTTCCCGACGCCCGCCCGGCGGCGGGCGACGGCACCGAAGATGATGGCCAGCGGCCCCAGGACGATGTTCAGGATGAACAGGCCGACGATGCCGCAGCAGAGGCTCGCGATCGCCAGGCCGTTGGCGCGTGATCCCGAGGACGCGGTGGAAGAGCTGCCGTAACTCGTCATCGAATACTCCCGGTTGTCGGTTGCACGGACCGAACGGGCCTCGCGCTCCTCACTTTCGACTTGCTCCTCCGAGTGCCCCTCCGCCGCGTTCTCATGTCGACAGACCGTCAGTCTCGTTGCGGATCACGCAACTTCGAGGACCCGACCGTCCATGGCGCAGCCGTCGCTTCCGCCACCGGCCGTCGCGGAGGGGTGCCGGCCCCAGGGGCGGACATCAGCGCGGGGACATGCCGGTGTCGCCGGGCGCAGGCGGAGCGGAGGGAGCCGCCCCCGGGGGAAGCCCCGGCGCGTCCGTGCGGTCGGCGTACGGGACCGGGACAGGCACCGACACCGGCACCGGCACCGGCGCAGGGACGGGGAGCGGGACCGGGCCCCAGGAGACAGGGATGTGAGAGGCGAGGGCCTGGGGGTGCGGGCCGGGGAAGGGCCACGGCGGCGGGGCCGGCGCCGGGGCCGGAGTGGGGACGGTGCGGGTCGGCGGGTGGCGACGCGCCAGCCAGAGGACGGCCGCCGTGTACAGGGCGATGCCGACCAGGTCGAGGGCCACGACCTGCCAGGGAGCGTCCGCGGCGGTGTCGTCGCTCTTGAGACCGTCGACGACGGCGGCGGAGACGCCGAAGGCCAGGAGGTTGTTCACGGCGTGCAGGCCGATGGCCGCCTCCAGCCCGCCGGTGCGCACGGTGAGCCAGCCCGCGACCACTCCGTACAGGGCCAGGTCGGCGAAGCCCCACGGGGTGCCCCAGCCGTGGGCGGCGGCGAACAGCACGGCCTGGGGCACGAGCGCCCACCAAGGAGAGCGCAGAAAGGCGCCGACCGCCTGCGTGAGCCAGCCGCGGAAGACGTACTCCTCGGCGGCGGCCTGCAGCGGTACCAGGACGACCAGCGTGGCGAGAGCCGGGCCGAAGACCCCCCAGCCCGCCCACCGCGACGGCGTGGCATCGTCCGTGGGCAGCAGGAGCATGGCCCCGGTGGTCACGGCGAGGACCGGGAAGGCCACCAGCACGCACCGCCGCAGCCAGGACCATCGCAGTCCACCCGTCACGGACGAGACCGTGCCCGCCGGGCGACGGCCGGCCCAGCGCACCGCGAACAGGACGACGGGTATGGCGGAGGCGATCGCCAGCAGGTCGAGGGCGGTGCCGGAGACGGGGCCGAACTCGACGGTCCCGTCGGCGGCTTCGGGATAGCCCGCGGCCGCTCCCAGGGCGGAGCCGACGGCGTAGAGCAGCCCGGCCACCAGCACAAGCCGGGCGGCGCTCGGTGCGGGCGATCACGGGCCCGCCCGGGTCACGCTGAGGCGACGGCGGGACACCCTGCGCGTGACGGTGTCGGGCGTACCGCTGGCCGTCACCGGCCCCGTGGCCGAACGCCTGAAGGTGCGGGTGGGAACGGGTGCCGGACGCATCACTCTCGAACAGGCCGGTGTCGTGCGGGCGTTGCTGCCGACCCGGCTCGGTCCGGCGCCCGTGCGGGAGGTGTCCGGGATCAGCCGTCGCCCCGGACGAAGCCGGGCTTGAGGTGGTTCTCCGGCAGCGCGGCCGGCAGGTCCTCCCACCAGGTCAGCCTCATCGCCGCACAGGCCGGAGCCCCGCAGGTCGCCGCCAAAAACCCTGACGCACGCGACGCCGCCCGCACCATCCGCACCCTGAGTGTGAACACCCTCGATCCGGCGGATGGGCCGCTCGCTAGAAGAGGCCCTTGTAGTTCTGCCAGCCGGTGCCGATCTTCACGCGCGCGCCGAAGGTGCCGGTACCGGTGCCGTTCTGCCGGTACAGGTTGCCGCCGGTGTCGCGGGCGACGAGGTCGGCCTTGCCGTCACCGGTGATGTCGCCGGTGCCGACGACCGTGTTGTAGGTCCCGCCCCATCCGGCGAAGAGCCTCACGCGGGCGGAGAAGGTGCCGTCGCCTCTGCCGATGTAGCGGTAGAGGTTGTTGGAGGTGTCCTGCGCGAGAAGGTCCCCGATCCCGTCACCGTTGAGATCACCCACGCCGACGACCTTCTTGTACGACCGCCAGTTGTCGTAGAGCTTCACGGGGGCGGCCAGCTTGCCGGTGCTGGTGCCCTTGTAGAGGTAGACCTCGCCGGTGGAGGGGTTGCGGGCAATCAGGTCGGGGCGGCCGTCCTTGTTCACGTCGCCGGGCGAGGTCAGGACGTCGAACTGGTTGAATCCGCTCGACCCGACCGTCGTGTACGGCGTCGTCGACTTCAGTGCCGCCCCGCATGTGGGTTTGTAGAGGCGCAGGGCGCCGGTGCTCAGCCGGACGAGGACGTCGTTGCACCGGTCGCCGTCGAGGTCGCCGATGGGCACTGCCCTGACCGAGGTGGACCATCCGCTCCCCGACACCTTTCCGACGAACTTCCCGGCTCCGTCACCCTGTTGGAAGGCGAGCGACCCCGTGGAGTCCATCGTCAGGAGATCACCGACACCGTCGGGCAGCAACGAGCCGCCGACGTGGTCCCGCCACACCGCCGTGCCGCCCGTCAGCCGGACCGTGCCGGATTGCACCAGCGCCGCACCCGGTCCGTTCGTCGGCTGGGCCGTCAGCGTCCAGGTGTACGAGCCGTTGGAAAGCAGTCCGCCGGTCGTGTCACGGCCGTCCCACGTCGTGGCGATCGAGTACTCGGCCGCTCCACCGGTGCGTGTGGCCACCACGCGGCCCGTGGCCCTGTGCCGGATCTCCATCTTCCAGGAGGCCGCCGGCTCGGACAGCCACCACTCCCCGCTCCAGGAGACCGGAGTCGCGTCCGTTTCCACCCGCGAGGTGACGTTCCGGTAGGGCGAGACCAGGGCCGCCTCGGGCCGGCCGGTGTGCAGGACGTGGACGGACTGGTCCAGCGTGGAGTAGGCGAGGTCACCATTGCGCGGGTCGAGTGCCACGAGCCCCGCGGCGTCGGTCGACCACTGCCGGACGGCCGTACCGGTCCCCAGGCCGTAGAGACCCAGTCCCCGCTCGCCGTCTCGGACGGCGACGACTCCGTCGCCGAGGAACGCCTCCCCGGTGGACGCGAGCGGGATGCTCTTGCGGGACTGGAGGTCGTAGACGCCTGCTTTGGTGTACGGAGCGGCGTCGCTGTTGCACTTCCAGTACAGCCAGCGGCCGACGGCCTGGAGATCGGCCATGGAGGTGCACCCGGTGTCGACCGCGAAGGACGTCAGCGAGGTCCCGCTGCGCGCGTCCTTGGCCGTCACCGTGGCGCCCGTGGCCACGGACCACACGGTGGTCCCCCAGATCGCGCCCGTCCGATAGGGCTCCTTGTGCAAGACCTTGCCGGAGTCGATGTCGACGACGCGCAGTTCCCGGAGGCTGCCGCCCACGGGAATACCGTCGACCAGTAGCAGGTTCCCGGACGCCCCCACGATCCTCGTCTGGTTCCCGTCGACGTAGTAGGAGTCCTGGAGTCCCGTGTCGAGCGGGGTGCCGGGGAACGCACCGCCCTTGCCGACGACGAACAGTGCGGACCGCAAGCCGCTGTCCGTGGTCACGGGGCCGCGGTAGACGGTCCGGCCGTCCCCCGTGGCATACAGCTCGGGGCACAGCAGGTCGACACCGCACGAGTTGTACGGGGAGAACAGGCTGCCGATCCGTACGCGCTCGCCGTATCCGGGCGCGGTTTCGGCGAGCGGGCGCTCGTACGCGGACGTGAGTCGATCGCCGTACTCCAGGGTCCTGACTTTGCCCTGATCCACTGTCAGCCGCTGGAGCTTCATCGGGACCGGCGGGATGCGGACCGCGAGCGTCGCGTACGGCACTCCGTCCGCCCCGGCGGTGATGGCCTGGTAGCCGTAGTCCTGCGCGGTTCGGCCGCCGACGAGCTGGACGCCGCCGTCCGGCCGGATCGCGACATGATCCGCCGCCGCGCGCGCGAGCAGGGTGCGCTCGGCGGAACCGTCGAACGGGACGGCCACGACCTTGTAGTGGGGCCCGTCGTACACCTGGTTGCCGAGCGAGGCGTCGTTGCGGGCGACGATCAGCGCTTCGCCGACGACACCGATGACCTTGGAGTCCGCGAGGCTGACCGACACCTCACGGACGGGCGTGTCGAACCGGCCCTGCTCGTAGATTTGTACGCCGCCGGCCTGGGGAGTGACCAGGTGATGGGCGGTCACCACGGAATTTCCGTACACCGTGCCTTTCGGCAGTCGCGTGGCCTGCGCGGTGTCGACGTCGATCCAGAAGTACTGGCTGACAGATTCTCCGGGGACCCTCGCCGACGCGAGGAACCCGTGTACGCCGGCCCGCAGGGCGAAGAGGAAAGAAGTCCCCTCCGGAAGGCCCGTCACAGCGCGGTCGACCGTGGTGCCGTTCTCGGCGGTCAGCAGATGAAACTCGGTCCAGGTGCTGTCGGCGCGGATTCCGCCCTTCGCCACGACCGTGGTTCCGATCGTCCTGCTGTACGCCTGGCCGGCCGGAACGGTGACCGTCGTGGTCTCGTCCGTGAGCATGTTCCGAAGCCGTACGTCGCGGGTACCGCCGCTGGGCGGCAGCGCCACGACGTCCGACGCCGTCCCGTAGTACTCCTCCGGATCGTGCGGCCCCGTACCCGCGAACTTTCGGGTAGTACCGTCGACACCCGTCCAGTCCATTCCAAAGGCGCCGCTCACGGACAGGTGCAGGAACCCCGACGGTCCGACGGTCGCAACAGAGCCGAGGCCCGGTGTGACGCGCATGGTCGCGGGGATCATGGTCTCGCTGAACGCCCCGGGGTCCGCCGACGTGGTCCCGGCGGCCGGACCGACAGCCCACGGCAAAGACACCACCGCACAGGCGGCGACGAGACGCAGACGTGCAGAAGCATGACGAGTCAAGAAGACCCTCCCCGGACGCGAGGCGGAACCCGCACCGTCAACTCCGGTGCCACCGGCTCCCCCGCCGTCGCATCCGCCTCTTCAAAGTCGGCTGATCTTACAAGCGGCGCACGGTTCGGATGAACGGTTTTACGGACGCAGTCGAATTCACGCTCGTGGCGCGCGCCGCGAAGGGGGTGGCGAAGTCGTGCTCGTCGAGAACGTCGTCGGCCTGGCCGTGGCCGTCGCCCTGCTCGGTTACCTCGTCCTCGCCCTGATCTTCCCGGAGAGGTCCTGAGGCGTGGGCCCCGTACGAAGCGCCTGCGCGTCAGGCGGTGCCGACGATCACGCATCCGGCACGCGACCACCGATCACCGGACAGCAAAAAGGCCCGGGTCGATGACCTGGGCCTTCTTCGTGGAGCGGGTGACGAGAATCGAACTCGCGCTCTCAGCTTGGGAAGCGACGGCACTTAGGGAGCCGGATAGCTTCTGACCTGGCAGTACGTGCTCTGGCGTGGCGCCCGGGAGGGCATGATCGCACCGTAGTCGACCGTGGTTTACCGGTCTTATGGGCACGCTATGGGCACGGAGTCGGCTCGGAGCCATGGAGGGCTTCTCCTGGCCGCTGACGAACCACCGAGCTCCGGGAACGAGCCCTGGCCGGAAGGGGGCGCGGTTGCGGGAGCACATGGAGCAGGTCTCAGCGGCGGCCGAACAACTCGGGACGGAGCCGGCTCGGAGCGGCCCCTGCAACGCGGGCCTGTTCGGGGTGGACACCGCCGAGGCGATAGAGCGGGCCGACATCGGGGAGAGGGTCTGCGAGGAGGTGCCGTCATCCGGGTGCGCGAAGGCCATGAAAGATGAGGGTTTTGGTCTGCCGGATCGTTCGCTGTCCTCGGCGTCGACGGCTATGGGTCCGCCGAGCGCCTGCGGGATCAGGTAGTTGGCGACCTCAAGAGTTCTGAAGTCGCGGAGCATGTCCCGGCAGGCGGCGACCTCCTGGCGTCCGGCGCCGACGGGGTCGTTCAGACGCATGACGCGGACGTAGAAGTCCGACATGAGCTCGATGGAGGCGGGCTGGATGACGGATCTCGTCGAACTCGCCTGCACGCCTCAACTGGTTCACCAGATCCGCGACATCCCCGGTACCGCCGACCGGCAGCACCAGAGGGCAGCACTCCACGGGCTGCGCCAGCTCACTCCCGCATCCGAGCCCGTGGCCGAACGAGCGGCCGAGCTGCGAAAGAGTCCGTTTCTGGTAGTGGCCTCGCCCGGGTTGGGTGAGGAAGCCTTGGCGGGTGAGGCGTCCGAGGCGGCTTCGGGTGACGTTCAGGACCGGGTCTTTGGTGGGCATGCTGAGGAGTTCGTGCGGTTCGCGGACCCGGAGTGCCTGGTCGGGGTGCTGGTTGAAGGCATTCAGGACGGTGCTGATCCCACGTCTGGGGAACCGCTGGTGGCGGAGCGCCTGACATATGGGACTCGTTTACGCGGTCAGGTGGCGTGGGCGGCTACGCAGGCGGCAACGCACGTTGGGAGGCGCGGAAGGCCAGGGGCGTGTGACCGGTGTGGCGTTGGAAGAACTTGCCGAAGTGGGTGGCGCTGGTGAAGCCGAGGTGGGCTGCGATGGTGGCGGCGGGTTCGGTGCCGTGGACGAGGAGGCGCTTGGCCTCCAGGGCGAGGCGCTGGTCGAGGTAGTCCTTTGCGCTGAGGCCCGCTGCGGTCTGGGTGGCGCGGGTGAGGGTGCGGGTGGAGTAGCCGAGTTCGCGGGCGTAGTCGTCGATGCGGTGGGTGCGAGAGAAGCCTCGTTCGACGGCGTCGCGGAACCGCAGGAAGGGCTCGGGAGCGGATTCCGCGGCCTGACCGTGCTGCCGCAGGTTGGCGAGGCGCAGGAGCACCACGTCGAGCAGGCGGTGCAGCAGGGCATTGTGGACGGGCTGCGGATAGCGGTCCGACTGGGAGAATTCGGCCCCAGGGGCTGACCCTGCTGCCGCCACTGGGCAGAGGGAACTCGCCGTTTGCGAAAGCGACTTGACTGCCATTTGCCCGCCCCGTGCCCCAGGTCACCGAAAGTGCGTGTCTTGAGCCGGTGGGCCTCGGGCCTGCTCTGATGGTCCGCAGACGTTCGTGGGCGTCCTCCGTTGTGCGTCTGCGTTGTCACCCAGTTAGACACTCACCCGCTCAACGGTCGATCGCCGACAGGTGCGTTGTCAGTGCTTGCGCCTATGGTCTCCAGCGCGCGGTCGGCTTCCGGGGGTTCCAGCTCTGAAGGGATGGCTTCATCCCCGGCCTGTCTGGGGGCGGCTCGGAGACTCGTCCGGGACCTAACCGACGGCCGGGCTTCGTCGATGGCCACGAGGTGACCTGCCAGCGCCGGCCGCGCACCCCCTCGCGGGGTCGGACGCATGCTTTCCACCTGTGTTGGCCGGGCCTCGGGCACTGTGCAGGGGTGTTCACGGGCGGTTGGCCGGTGGCGCGCGCCCGGCTCCTGGTGCGGTCTGAACGGCTGTGAACGGGGCTGAACGAGACGGAAACTGAGACGGAGCCCGCGCACAGTCAGCCTGGGCTCGGGCTGCTCCTGGGTTGCCACCTCCACCGTGCATGGCATATCGGTCGGACAGAGCGGTCCGCCTGGGCGGAGCAGCTGGCTGGGATCGACGTCGGCCATTCTGCGCTCGCCGAGGTCTCCGACGCTGGTCACGCAGCCATTGCCGGCCATGGACGGATGCTTGCCGTCAACGAGGTTGCTGTACCGCGGGGATCGGGTGTGGGACTGGTGTGGGACTACTGCCAGACCAACGAGCGGCCACCGGGACGGGAGAGACGGGCTGTCACATCCCTGTGACATGGGGCCGACGATTCCGGAACGCCTAGCCCAATAACGTTGTTCTCGCTGGTCAGAGAGGCCGGCGCGGCAGAAGCCAGATCGCCAGGAGCAGTCATGCGCACCGCACTCCGTTACACCCTCGCCGTCGTCGCCCTCGTGGGTACGGCCACCGCTTCTGTCGTGACAGCCACTGCCGCCAGCGCCGCCACCGCGGCCGCGTCCTCCACGAGCGGCGCCTGTGTTGCCACCAAGACCATCCCCTCCGCCTTCGGTGGCTGGAAGGTCAAGCTGGTCAACAGCGCCGACAGCGGCGCGTCCGCCAAGCTCCTTGACGAGAAGGGCCACGTCGTCTCGACCGTGGACCAGAGCAGGACCGTCGACTCGGCCAATGGTCTGCGGATCACCGGAGTGCTCAGCGCCAAGCCCGTCTTCGGGCAGCGCAGCGAGGGCGGGTCCACCCCCTGGAAGTCCACCGCCTTCCCGGTGCTGTCCGCCGACTGCACGCAGAGCGGCAAGCTCGTGCGCACCCTGCGTCTCGACTCCCGTACGACCGCGCAGACATTCAAGGTCTCCGCCAGCCACTACCAGGCCCGCGTTTACCAGAGCGGCAAGCTGGTGCGGTTCATCGACGCGCACGGTCGCGCCGGCGCCGCCCTGTTCGGCAGTCGCACGCTCGTGCTGAACCCCGACGGCACGACCGTCACCTGGGCCGGGGCCAAGACCGCCGCCAACCCGCGTCTCGGCCGCTACAAGCTTGCCAACGGCGCCATTGTGAAACTTGTCAAGCGCGAGGGTGTCTACGGGGCGCAGTTGACCACCGGCCACGGCACGTTCCCCGTCGAATACTCCAAGGGTCGCCCGTCCGTCCAGCAGGACGACGTCACCCTGGTCGTCCTGGGCGTCGACGGCACCCTCAGCGGCTACGTCTACGGCAAGGCCCAGAAGCCCCCGGTCTACCTGGGCGCCTGAGGCGCCAGCGGCCCCTGATTTGTCTTTCTGGGCAGGTCAGGGTCCGTTTCCGTTGGCGAGTTCCTTGGCGGGACCTTCAGAATTTCCTCAACTTGTGAGGAGGTATTTCTGCCAGCGGATGCGTAGTGACCAGCGGCGTGACCTGCCGCCCGCGTTGATGTCAGAGGTGGATGTCAAAGGCCACCCAGGAACGTTCCTAGGTGGCCTTTTCCCTTGTGCCCCCGGCACCTGCGACACCCGCTTCAGGAGCTTTGGGAGCGAGGTTGGGGGATCACCAGGTCCGACCTGGGAATCCCTGTCTTGCGCAGCGTGGGGAGGTACGCACCCTGGCGTACCTCGATTCCCCGTGGGTCCCCGTCCGTTCTGGCACGGAAGTGGCACCCCGCGACCCCCTCGAAACCGCATCGATCAAGGCTCTTGCGGCTCGCCCGCGGCAGTGTCATCCGCGGAACCTCTGCGGCCTCGCCTCGCTGCTCGCATTCGGTCGATGAGGAGTCCTGCAAGTGCAGCCAGGAAACCGATCGCCGCTGCGCCGAAGCCCACCCGAAGTAGTGGCGGTCGCCCGTTACTCAAAGCGCGGAAGCCAGCCCAGGCCGCTGCGGCCATGAGCCCGAGACCTTGTATCCACCATCGCTCATCTCTGCCCTTTGTCATGTACTTAATCAGCGTCATACGTGATGATCCCACTCGCGCCCACCCACCTCAGCTCCCATCCCGTCTTGTCCACAGGAGGCGGACTGGGTCGGCCGATTCCTGCCGGACAATCTGATCGTCGGCATCGCATACGCCGTCATCATGAGCGGTGGCTTCGGCCGGGCATACGAGCGGTCGCACAGCATGGCGTGGGCCGCTTGCGCGCTCAGCGTGTGGACGATCTTTGCGCCCTGGGTTGTGGCAGGCGACGTCAGCACCACCAGGACCATCGTCAGCAACATCATCGTCGGCGTGATCGCGCTCATGCTGGCCCTCATGGCCGCCGCAGCCGCCCGCCCGGTGGACCAGTACTCCGGCGACCGCTCGTCCCCGCACGCGTGATCGTCCTCCACCCTCCAGCCAGCGTGGCACTGCTGGCGGGCGTCTTCCTCGGCATCGGGATCGCCAAGTACTGACGGTGTTCTCGTCTTACCGGGATCCGCCCTTCGGCGGTGCCCTGCCTGCCCCCGTTGGGCCGTGGCTTGGCGGGGGCAGGTCGCGCGCAGAATCTGTCAAGGTCGGTGGAGCGACTCGGGCTGGTGTCTCAATGACCGGGTCCCACAAGGGCAAGGATCACGACCGCGCGCACCACAATGAGAAGCCCCCGGGCAGCTAACCGCGCCCTGATGGTGCGGATGTGGTGCACGCCCCGCCCACCGGTCTGGACAACAAAGAACCCCCGGGTCATCGACCTGGGGGTTTCTCATGGAGCGGGTGACGAGAATCGAACTCGCGCTCTCAGCTTGGGAAGCTGATGTTCTACCATTAAACTACACCCGCGTAAGACGCCGTTTGACCGGTGTCGGAACGCTCCGTCACTCTACCTCATGCCAGGCCTCGGGCGATGAAGCCGTGGGGCCTGAGCGCGTTTCAGTGGATGGATCCTGCTGCGAGCGGCCGGAGTTGGGGCGTACGGTGGGGCGGTGGAAGTGGGGTCGGGCGGGGTCGGAGTGCCGCCTGGAGAGTCGTCCCGTTCGTCCCGTAATGTGGCTTTCGTCGTCCGGCGGGCAGCAGCCGGACAGGGCTCTTGGGGAAGGGACTCTAGGACTTGATGGAGCGCACCGTCGTCCGTTGTGCCGATGGGCACGTGTTCAGCACCGCTTCGTTCCCGATGCAGCAGGCCGAGCGGCTCGGTCCCGGGCGGCTCGTCCGGTGCCCTCGGTGTACCCGGTTGCGGAGTGCCGTACCGGTGATTCTCGAGAAGCGGTAGCGGCAACAGGAGCCGGCGGCGCTGGAGGCGCCGCCGGTCTGGCGCGCGGAGTCGTCCGATGGTGGTCGCTCCGCGCGCTTTGCGTATCCTCAGGGCGTGCTTCTCTCAGACAAGGACATCCGGGCCGAGATCGATGCCGGGCGAGTACGGATCGATCCCTACGACGAATTTATGGTGCAGCCTTCGAGCATCGACGTACGGCTCGACCGGCTGTTCCGGGTGTTCGAGAACCACCGGTACCCGCACATCGACCCTTCCGTCGAGCAGGCCGACCTGACCCGGCTCGTGGAGCCCGAGGGCGACGAGCCGTTCATCCTCCACCCGGGGGAGTTCGTGCTCGCGAGTACCTACGAGGTCATCACGCTTCCCGACGATCTCGCCTCACGCCTTGAGGGCAAGTCCTCCCTCGGGCGGCTCGGGCTGGTCACCCACTCCACCGCCGGGTTCATCGACCCCGGGTTCTCCGGGCATGTGACGCTCGAGCTGTCCAACCTGGCCACCCTGCCGATCAAGCTCTGGCCCGGCATGAAGATCGGCCAGCTGTGCATGTTCCGGCTCACCTCCCCGGCCGAGTCCCCGTACGGCAGCGAGCGGTACGGGTCCAGGTACCAGGGCCAGCGCGGGCCGACGGCCTCCCGGTCCTTCCTCAACTTCCACCGGACCCAGGTGTGAGCGGCGACGACCTGGACGGTGCGGGCGTGGCGCGGGAGAACCTGACCTACGAGCAGTTCGGCACCGCCGTCCGTGAGCTCGCGCAGACCATCGCCGACGACGGCTACGTACCCGACGTCGTACTGAGCATCGCCCGCGGCGGGGTGTTCGTCGCCGGCGGACTCGCCTACGCCCTCGACTGCAAGAACATCCACCTGGTGAACGTCGAGTTCTACACCGGGGTGGGGACCACGCTCGAGATGCCCGTCATGCTCGCGCCCGTCCCCAACGTCATCGACTTCTCGGACAAGAAGGTCCTGATCACCGACGATGTCGCCGACACGGGCAAGACGCTCAAGCTCGTCCGCGACTTCTGTCTGGACGCCGTCGCCGAGGTGCGCAGCGCCGTCGTCTACGAAAAGCCGCAGTCGCTCGTGAAGTGCGAGTACGTGTGGAAGCGGACCGACGACTGGATCAACTTCCCGTGGAGTGTTCTGCCGGTGGTGCGTAAGTCGGGGGAGCCGACCACCCCCTCGAAGGAAGCTCTCTGACCCGACCGGCCTGCCGCTGGAGCTTTTGAGCGCGCCGTCGGGTATCAGGAGAAGCGCTTGGCTGAGCGGATCAGTCGGCAGGAGCGCTGCGGCTGAGCAGCCCGGTCGGCATCGCTCGCCCGCTCCGGTGCTCCGGTGCTCAAGAGGACCTGGCGGTCGGCCATGGCCCGGTAGGCGTCCGGTGTCCGGTCGAGGGGGAAGGTCCGGTCGAAGACACGGCCGGGGGCGATCGTGCCGTCCAGGACGTCGGGCAGCAGCTGCTCGATGTAGGCGCGGGCGGGGCCGGCGCCGCCGGTCAGGGTGATGTTGCGCAGGAACTCGGCCGGGCCGATCGGCCCCTGCTCGTACTGGGGGACGCCCAGGCGGCTGATGGTGCCGCCGTCCAGGACCGCGCCCAGGGCGGTGTCGAGGGTCTGGCGGGTGCCGACGGCCTCGATCACCTTGGCCACGCCGCCGGTCAGCTCGCGGACGCGGGCGATGCCCTCCTCGCCGCGCTCGGCGACGACGTCGGTGGCACCGAACTCCCGGCCCAGCTCGGTCCGGGCCCGAGGGCGTCCGGCGAGCACGATCTGCTCGGCACCGAGCCGCTTCGCGGCGATCACCGCGCACACCCGACCGCGCCGTCGCCGACGACGAGCACCGCGTCGCCCCGTCCGACGCCGGCGGTGACGGCTCCGTGGTGGCCGGTGGTCATCACGTCCGACAGCGCCGGCAGCGACGGCAGCAGCGCGGAGTCGGCGGCCACCGGCAGCTTCACCAGGGTGCCCTCGGCGTACGGGACGCGGACGGCTTCGCCGCGGTCACCCTCACTTCGCAGTCACTGCACGTGGAAGGCGCACCCGGCCGGCGCATCGGCGTCTACACGGCCGAACCCGGCACCCCCGACCACGACGCCCTGCTCCTGCTCGACATGACGGCACCAGCCACCCCGACGCGGAACACCACACCCCGGACGAGCTGACGCAGGCCGCGAAGGCGAAGCAGATCACCGCCCCGGGGCCGGCCGCTTCCGGCGTCGGCCGGCCCGATCCGGCTCATGTCTTTGCCGGCTTCTTCGTCTCTCTGTTTCTCCGCGTCACTTCACTACGTCACTACTACGCCACTACTTCGCGCGAAGTACTTTGACGCCGTCCCGCTCGAAGTCGTAGACGTAGTCATTGAGGCGGAGCCCGTCGACCGCGCCGATCCACATGAAGTCGCGTCCCTTGCCCACGGCGACCGTGTAGACCGTCGGCTTGGCGTTGACGTTGGTGAACGAGGCCTTCAGCTGGGCGAAGGTGCACTGGGCCGCCTGCGTGCAGGTCGTCTCGTTGCCCGTGAGGTACCAGTAGCCGGTGCGCGTCGCGTCGAGGAAGGGGCTCCAGCCGTTCGTGACCGGGGACGCGGTCGGCACCCACACCAGCGTGGAGTAGTCGTCGGTGGACGTCACGTTCGGGTCGATCTCGAACCTGATGTTCGGCATGTTCGTCGGGCCGCCGTAGCCGACGTTCTCGCCCGTCTGGAACACGTGGAAACCGACTCGCCGCAGCCCCAGCACCTGCTTCCCGAAGAAGTCCACTTCATTGCCGAAGTCGACCTTCTCGCTGGTAGGGCTCAGCGTGGTGGAGTTGCTCGCCACCTCGATGCCGAGGCTGCCCCGCCCGTACGGCGGCCTGGCGGCGGTTCCCGTCGTGCCGAACGGGCCGTAGGGACCGTTCCGGAGTTCTGCGACCGGCGAGCCGATCGTGTTGCGGGCGATCACGCCCCAGTGGTCCGAGTGGGCTCGGCCGTCGTCCGTCCGGGCGGCTGCCGATCCCGGAAGGATCAAGGCGAGGACGGCAACCAGCAGGGCGGCCACGAGCGCCGTTCCCCGCCTCACGCCAAAGCGAGCTTTCACGCGCACTCCTTGTAGGAGGGTGTAGGGAACAGTCACAATAGATTACGCTATGTAGTTGTAATGATGCGACATGCGGTATCTTCAGATGTTTTGCTTCGTGACTGATCGTGAAATCTTGCTTTCGGTCACGGCAGGCCAAGGGCCCCCGACCAACCGTCGAGGGCCCTACCGGTGTCTGTGTCCGCCAGGTACTAGAAGGTGCCCAGCTTCACGATCGACAGCAGTGCGATCAGCTGGATCGACGACGCGCCCAGCGCCTTCGGCCACGGCAGGTCGTGGGAGCGGCTGACCATCAGGGTCAGCAGGACGCCGGCCGCCACCCATGTCGCCCAGCCCAGCAGCTGGACGAACGACGCGTCGCCGCCGAAGAACATCGCGACGACCAGGCGCGGGGCGTCCGTGAGGGACATGATCAGCATGGAGAGGCCGACCGTGGGCTGCCAGGCGCCGTCACCGCCCAGCTGGCGGGCCAGGGTGTGGGTGACCACGCCCAGGATGAAGGAGCTCAGCACCATCGCGACGGCCGTCGTCAGGACGATCGGGATCGCGTTGGACAGCGTCGCGTTGATCGCGTCCGCGCGCGTGTCGTCGAAGCCGAAGACCGCGAGCAGGCCGTAGAGGAACGTGACGACGAGGGCGGGGCCCCACATCGTGTAGTCCCGCATCCGGAGGAAGGTCTGCTTGGGGGTGAGGACGATGCCCTTCAGCAGCTCCTTCCAGTGCAGACGCGGACCGATGGGGCCCGCCGGGGCGGAACCCGCGTGATACGTACCACCATGGTTGTACTGGTCGTACTGCTGGTGGTCGTCGATCGAGAAGGCCTGGGTGTGCCCCGGGTTGTTCGCGGCGTACGGGTCGTGCGGAGCACCGCCCGGGCCGCCGGGGCCGCCCGGAGCGCCGTACGGGGCGTCGCCGCCGAAGTACTCCGGCTCGTCGCCGTTCTGGCCGCCGTACCCTCCGCCGTTCGGCTGCGGCCACTGGCCGCCGCCCGCGCCCGTGCCGCCGTACGGCGGACGCTGCTGCGGGTACGGCGGCTGGGCCGACGGGTAGCCGTACGACGGCCCCGAGGCTCCCGAGGGTCCCGAGGACCGCGACGGTCCCCGGGGCGCCTGCTGCCCGTACGGAGGGTCTTGCGGTCGCGCTTGCGGGGCACGGTTGTCCCGGCCGCCGCGTCCGATCCTGAATCCAGCCACGCCTTCGAACGTACCTGGTCCCCGAGAGCGACGTGGCGGGGCCGACCGTCCGGGCACGGCTTTGCTGCCGAGCTGTGACATCCCCTAAGGGGAGTAACGGGACGCGAATCAGTGGTTGTTCAGGGGAGGGTCGTAGGGGGAGCGGGGGTTGTGGCGGGTGTGTGGGGGAGCGAAGGCGTAAACGGCGACGCCCCCGTGTCCACGGTGGGACACAGGGGCGTCGATGCGGCCGTTCGGGCTACTTCACCGGTTGGGGTTCCGGTTCGTTCTCGGTCTGCGCCTCGCCCGCGGGGGGTTCGTCGTCGACCGGGGTCTTGACCGACTCCAGCAGCAGCTG
>NZ_JBHVYO010000089.1:0-19374 GCF_042880655.1 Streptomyces sp. NPDC058295 | reverse complement strand
GACCGCGGGGACGCCGGACGGCGCCCCCGCGGTCCCGCCGCCGGTGAAGCGGCCGGTGGTCCGGTCCGGGTCAGCCCTCGATGCGGTGGGTGGTCCAGAACGACGTCAGGTCCGTGGTCGTGGCGGCCTGGGCGGCAGCCTTGAACTCGGCCGTGGTCGAGACGCCGTACCAGTGTGAAGTGGCGTAGTCCTTCAGCAGCTTGGTCATCGCGGTGTCACCGATGAGCCGCCGCAGGTCGTGCAGGGCGCACTTGCCGTAGCCGTAGACGACGGTGGAGTACCGGGAGGAGTGTGTGTCCCAGTAGGCCATCGAGTTGGTGATCTTCTCGGCCGACGAGGCCCACGAGACGCTGCTCCAGCAACTGGTGCCCGTCTTGCCCAGCGCCAGGTCGGTGGCGTAGTCGGTGAACGACTCGTCCAGCCAGGGGCTGTTGTACTCGTCGTCGCCGACGATCCCGTACCACCACTGGTGGCCGATCTCATGGGTCAGTGCCGTGGTGCTGACCAGGTCGAGGACGAAGCCGGGGTACTCCATGCCGCCGAACCAGAAGTTGTTGTCGATGACGGCGTCCAACTCGCCGTACGGATACGCGCCGAAGCGGGCGGCGTGCGCGTCCACGGCGGTCTTGGCGGTGGTGAGCATCGACTGGGCGTTGGCCGAGCTGATGCCGGTGACGGAGTAGACGTTGATCGGGGTCCCGGTGGTCGAGGTGCCGGAGATCTTGCTGAACGGGCCGGCCGCCCAGGCGAAGTCACGGACCTTGGTGGCGGTGGCCGTCGTGACGGTGCGGCCGCTGCCGCCGGCGGCGTCGACCGAGGCGCCGGTGGCCGGCACCAGGAGGGTGGTCGGATGGTCGAGGGTCACCTTGAAGTCCGCGGCCAGCGAGTAGAACGACTCGCCGTTGTTCGTGTACGGGTCCAGGTGCCAGCCCGCGCCGTCCTTCACCGCCAGCAAAGGCAGCGCGTTGCCGATGAAGCTGAACGCCCCGTCGTAGCCGAACCGGTCGGCGCCGCTGGGCACGGTGATGCCCAGGTCGAAGCCGATCGTGGCGCTCTGCCCCTGGGCGAGGGGACTGGCGAGGGTGATCTGGAGGGCCGTGCAGCCCACCGAAAGGGCGCCCGCGGTGCCGCCGGTGACGTTGCTGACCGCGATCGGCATCGAGGTGCAGGTGCCGTGGTAGTTGTCCCAGAGCCGCAGATACACCTCGCTGAGCGCGGTCGCGGAGGCGTTGGTGAAGGTCACGCTCTCGCGACCGGTCCAGACCGTGCCGGCCGTGTTGCTGGTCAGGCTGACGGTGTACGACGGTGCCGCCGGGGTGCGGGTGGCGTCGGCGGGCGGAGCGGTGTCGCCGGAGGTGTTGAGCGCGAGGTCGTCGAGGACGAAGCTCGACTGGAGGCTGGAGTCCTCGGTGCCGGTGAAGGCGAGGCTCACGGTCTGGCCCGCGAACGCCGACACGTCGAACGACTTCTGGACGTAGCCGGTGTTCTTGTCGAGGTTCGAGTACGTGGCCAGTGTCGTCGTGCCGATCTTGGCCGTCAGCTTGTCGTACGCGGTGGACGAGGTCGTCTCGGCCGTGTCGATGTGCAGCCAGAACGTGAGGGAGGCGGCGGCGCACCCGGACGGGATCGTGACGCTCTGCGAGAGCGTGTCGGTGTGGGTGCTGCCCACGCCGTCCAGCCATGCGAAGGCGGTGCCGCCGTGGGCACTCTGCCCGGTGCGGCTGGTGATCACACTGGTCGAGGACTGGGTCCACGGCGAGGTGCCGCTCTCGAAGCCACCGTTGGTGATCACCTGGGCCGGGGTGCAGGCGTCGGCCGCGGCGGCCATTTGCGCGGGCGTGACTGCCGCCTTCGCGGGCTCGAGAGCCGCGCTACCGGGCTCGGTGACGTGGGTGGAAGCGATGCCGGTGGAGGCGATGCCGTCCGGTGCGACGGCTGCCGACAGGGGGGCGGTGCCGGGCGCGGCCGCGACCGAGGGGGCCCGCTCCGGCGTGGCTGCCGCGGGCGTGGCGGGGAGCGAGACGGCGGCCAGCGCGGCGAGGGTGAGCGCGCTCGCGGCGAAGGCCTTGCGGGGGGTGGGTCTCACACGTGGCTCCTTTGCGGCGGCCGGGATTCCGGCCTGCTGGGTGGCTGTCCCTGACGGCGAGGGTGTGCCGGAGGGCGGTGCGCGACGGCTGCCGGAAGCGTGACAGATTTGACGCGGTCATGCCATCAGGCATGGGTAAAGGGTCCATCCCGGAAGCGGACCCGACGCCCTCGCTCACGGCCGCCGAGCTCTCCCGCGACTGCCCTGCGGGGTGCGCCTTGCGCGTCCCGGGGGGTGACGTCCTCGCCCGAGGCGTCGCCGTTGGACTCATCCGCCGGAGCGTGCTCGGCGGCGTCAGGTGCGATTCGCGGCCGTGACCGGAGCCTCCCCGTGATCGGGCCGACGGCCGTACGGGCCGACACGGAGGATGCGGATGCGGGAGGGGGGCGGGGGTGGTTTTGAACGCGTTCAATTACGGGCGTACGCTACCCCCATGAGCGACCGAGCCGCCCTGGTGAAGGGCATCCGTGCATGGTTGGGCTTCTTCGTCGTCTGTCTGGTGCTCAGCGGGGTCACCGCCTTCCCGCTGGTGCACGAACTGCGCTGGGCCGAGGAGTTGTTGGGTCACCTGTCCGTCCCCGAGCACCTGCCCGGCCTCATGGAGTGGATCGAGCGCGTCCGGCGCGGGCTCGACACCGCCGACGCCGACTACCCCTTCCTCCTCTACGGAACGGACTGGCTGGCCTTCGCCCATCTCGTCATCGCCGTCGCTTTCTACGGCCCCTACCGCGATCCGGTCCGCAACATCTGGGTCGTCGAGTTCTCGATGATCGCTTGCGCCGGGATCATCCCGCTCGCGCTGATCTGCGGACCCCTCCGGGGGATCCCCTTCTGGTGGAGCGTGATCGACATGTCGTTCGGGGTGTTCGGGGTGATCCCGCTGTATGTGGTGCGACAGAAGATCAAGCGGTTGGAGTCGACGGCCGTCGGCGATCCCGCACCGGCTGTTGCCTGAGTGTGGCCGTCGATGACGGTGGCAGACCGCGAGGGTGCGGTCGTCGTGCAGCCGGCGGCCCCTGCCGTCGGAGAGTGACCCGGGACCGTACCTCGCCACCCAACACGCGAAAATCTATGCCGACGAGAGTAGACATTGGTCGGCGACGTGGTTATGGTTTCTCTCGTAGCCCAGAGAGACAGCAGGACCGGCAGACACGAACTGCCGGGAGCATGACCGCAGTTGCAGTGCGCAGGACGGTGCGGTGGTGGAGTTCCGAAGCCAAGGTTGCGTAGGACGGCGACGGGACTGACGACCGGACCGGGTGGCCCGCAGTGATCAGGGGCCGCCGTGAGCAGTACCGCAGTGGCAGTACCCAGCAGTGAAGTCAGTGAGCGGTACCTCGGTGAAGGCGTCGGCTGCGGGCGCGCGCACCGGGAGGTTCGGCAGTGGGGTTCCAAGCCAGAGCAGACGCAGGACGGGCGACGGGGCTGGCTGCCGAAGAGTGGCGCTGTCACAGGTCACTGAGTAGTTCGCGTCACCAGCAGTACGCAGTAGAGCAGTAGAGCTAGAGAAGCATCCAGCAGTACCAGCAGTACGCAGTCCCCCGTTTGGCAAGCAGTTGATCAACCAGGGAAGAACGGAGGAGCCGAACGCCATCAGGATCGCCCGGGCGGAAATCTTGAGCCCGGGTACCGCAGGACATCGATAGTGAGGTGGTCTCCGGTCAAGCAACCGCGATCCCAGCACGCCCGACTGCATCTCGGTCGGGTCTGCGGAAACAGAAGGCCGGCGCAACAGTAGGGCCGGCGGATGGTGTAGCAGTTCCTTCGGGCCCTGGCGCCGTACGGTGCCAGGGCCCCTCTACGCGTTCCTCAGAGAGGTGAAAGTGACAGCAGACGACTCCTACGACCGTCTCGACGACGATGACTACCCCGCCTACACCATGGGCCGGGCCGCCGAGATGCTCGGCACCACCCAGGGCTTCCTCCGCGCCATCGGCGAAGCCCGTCTCATCACGCCGCTCCGCTCCGAGGGCGGACATCGCCGCTACTCCCGCTACCAGTTGCGGATAGCCGCCCGCGCCCGGGAGCTCGTCGACCACGGGACCCCCATCGAGGCCGCCTGCCGCATCATCATCCTCGAAGACCAACTCGAAGAAGCGCAGCGCATCAACGCCGAGTACCGCCACGCCGCCTCCGGGCAGCCGGCCGGCATCTGACCCGCAGCAGCCAGCGACCAGCGACCCTCAGCGCGAAGCCCCCAGCCCGTAGCGACACGCCGGGCCGCACTGATCAGCCGATGTGAGAATACGAGCGCATGTTCGCCGAAGATGCTCAACCGCCGGTACACGGACGGGAATCCCAGCCCGGCCCCGAAGCCCCGCCCGACGTCCCGCTCGCCCCGGCGGTTGATGCGCCTGCCGGTATGGCCGGCCGGCTGACCGCCGCCGTCGGCCTGGAAGGCGGGGTGGACCGTGCGGCGGCTGCGCTGAAGCCCAGGATGCGTGGGTGGCTGCACGCCGGCGTGTTCCCCCTCGCGCTGGTCGGCGGGATCCTCCTGATCGCCGTCTCGCGCTCGGCGGCGGCGGTGGCGGCCTGCTCGGTGTACGCGCTGTCGGCCTGCCTGCTGTTCGGTACCAGCGCGGTCTACCACCGCGGCACCTGGGGCCCGCGTGGGGAGGCGGTCCTGCGGCGGCTGGACCACGCGAACATCTTCCTGATCATCGCCGGCACCTACACCCCGCTGGCGGTACTGCTGCTGCCCGCGAGTCAGCAGCGGGTGCTGCTGGCCGCGGTGTGGGCAGGTGCTCTGGTCGGCATCGCCTTCCGCGTCCTGTGGATCGGCGCTCCCCGCTGGCTGTACACCCCGTGCTACATCGCCCTGGGCTGGGTGGCCGTCTTCTACCTGCCGGACTTCGCCCGCGCCGGCGGCATCGCGGTAGTCGTACTCGTCATCGCCGGCGGCCTGCTCTACACAGCGGGCGCCGTCGTCTACGGACTCAAACGCCCCGACCCCTCACCGGCCTGGTTCGGCTTCCACGAGGTCTTCCACGCCCTGACCATCGCCGCCTTCACCGCGCACTACACCGCCATCCTCCTGGCAGCCACATGACACACGGCCGCGTCGACGGCCGACCACGGCCGCTGCTTCCCGGACCTACGGGGCATATTCGCCCCGTAGCCCCGTAGCCCCGTAGCCCCGTAGCCCCGCACTGTCTGGTTCGCATCGGCAGTGACGGCGCGGGACGGCAGCGGTTGCCATCCCGCGCCCACCGCCGGTCCTGGCGCCGGAGGCGTCGGGGTGGGCCCGCCCGCCCCTGCTCCTGGTGTGGTCAGGCGTGGCTGAGGATGACGAGCAGCGCGGTGCCCTCTGCGAGGAACTGGGCGGTGAGGGCCGCCTGTCGTACCCGTACGGCCGGGGCGGCCACTGCGATGAGGAAGGCCACGGCGCCGACGCCCGCGCTCCATTCGAACAGCCAGCCGGGCATCCCGGGGGTGCACTGCCGGCCGTACGTCAGGCACAGCCCCGCGGGCTCCGAGGTCAGCGTCAGTACGCCGGTCGCCACGGCTGCCGGTACGAACAGGAGGGCGGCCACGGCGGCCCACCGCTTTGGGGGTCGGGCGAGTGGCGCCGGCCTGAGGCGTGTCGGGGAAGGCTCATGGCGCCGGGTGTTCGAAGACCGCCGTCCTCTGGCGAACGCGCGTAGAGGTCGGGCACCATCTCCCTGCACCGCCTGCACAGCCATTCCACAGGAAACACGGTCGTCCGCAGGAAGGGTTCCCTCATGAAGTTCCGCTCCGCACTGACCGCCCTCGCGCTCATCGTCGCCCCCGGCGTCGCCGTCGTCGGCACCGCGACCGACGCCTTCGCCGTCACCAAGGTCAGTCACGCCACGGCCACCTCGATGTTCCGCGAGGTGGGTATCACCTGGTCCTCGTCAGGCAATTGCTCCGACCGCAACAACTCCACCTGTACGTCCTTCGAGCAGCTGAACCTGTCCACCGCCCAGGGCGCGCAGACGCTGAAGCGGGCCACCGGCTGCGCGCTCAACATCACAGGCGGCACGGAGACCGGCCATGCGAGCGGCACCTACTCGCACTGGAACGGCTACAAGCTCGACTACGGCAAGAACACCTGCGTCACCAACTACATCAAGAACACCTTCACTTACATCGGCCTGCGCGGCGACGGCGCCCCGCAGTACCGCTCGGGCTCCGGCAACGTCTACGCCGACGAGGGCAACCACTGGGACGTCCTCTACTACAACTGCGGCGGTTGCTGACCGCGTTGTCGGAAGTCCGGTGCGCCAACCCGGACGCGCGGTCCCTGCCTCCTCGCGGACGCCACTGAACCGCACCGGACTTCCCGAATGAACAGCAAGCATCGAGCATCGATCACCCCTTCGTGTTGCCGCGCGGGTCGTGCCGATCTGGCCCGTCGTCGGCACGCGGGGTCAGGGGCCGTCCCGCGCGCTGTGCGCAGCGCGCCCGCCCACCGGGCCGGGCGGACGAACAGGGGTAGGGCCGGTACCGGGCTTCGACTCCAGGCACTGACCACAACGCGAGGGGTGCTGACCGTAACGCGAGGAGAAGCCCCGCCTCGCGATTGCCTTCGACATCGCCGCGGCGTCCGCTATGCCGTCGCAGGCGCCTGTGACTAGGCCTTCGGCGACCTGATCCAGACTCCGCCGAGACTCCGCCGAGTAGAAGGTGTTCATGTAAGTGAACACTCGAGGGCGTTGAACGGGACAGCGGGGCGTCAAGGCCCGCTCCCCGCTACGGCTTTCCGTGGTGCGTAGAGCCGCCCTGAACGCCTCGATCGGGTAGCAGTGAGTGTCCGACAGATCGATCGGCGTTCACATACTTGTCACCCCGTGGTGTCCGCCCTATCCTCGCGTGGAGAAAGCGCTTTCCCGGTACCCGTTGACCGTGCTGGGAAAGCGGCCCGCGGTATTGGCCGTGGAGCAGCCCCCGCGCCGCAACCGATCCGGCGCAAGGCTGGCCAGGGCTGACCGTACCGAGGTGTCGACGCGCCAGGACTCCGGGATGCACTCCGGGGCGCGGACGCATCGCTCTCGTCGCCGTGGCCGCGGCGACGGGTACTAGCACCAGGGGTCGGCCGGGGCCTCGGTGGCCCCGTTCCCCCGTCGTCCCGCTCTCGGCGGCGTTCCCACCCGCGTCGCCTCGGCATGCGTGCGCCCGGCCTGGTCCCGACCGCGTCGCCCGCATGACCTTCGCGCCGCTGACATCACAGCGGCACCGCCCGCACCACATCGGCACCACCGTCCCTTCCGGCCCGTGGCGAGAACGGCATCCGCACCGGGTCGGCAGAGACCCGCTTCAGTACACGCATGGCATGAACATGGCATGGGTGCGTGACCTCGACGGCCCGGAATCCGGGCCCCGACGTGCGCGGCACCCCCGTACGCGATGACGAAAGACGAGGCAAGGATGAGAAAGCCAGTCGCTCTGCGACTCTCCGCGGCACTCGGCACGTTGGCCCTTGCGGCGGCGACAGGCGTGGTCCTGTCCATGCCCACCGCGTCGGCGGCCAGCGCCGGTGCGACCGGGTACGCCACCCAGAACGGCGGCACCACCGGCGGCGCCGGCGGGACGACGGTCAAGGCCACCACGGGCACCCAGATCCACGAGGCCCTGTGCGGCCGGGCCAGTACCAGCACCCCGATCACCATCCAGGTCGAGGGGACCGTCACCGTCGGCAACACCGCGAAGGTGTCGGGCGCCGGCTGCAACACCGCCGCCGGAGTGATCGAACTGAAGGGCATCAGCAACGTCACTCTCCTCGGCGTCGGCAGCGGAGCCGTGTTCGACCAGATCGGCATCCACATCCGCCAGTCCAGCAACATCATCGTCCAGAACGTGACCGTCCAGAACGTGAAGAAGTCGGGCTCGCCCACCTCCAACGGCGGTGACGCCATCGGCATGGAGAGCGACGTGCACAACGTCTGGGTCGACCACGCCACGCTGATCGCCTCGGGCGGTGAGTCGGAGGGCTTCGACGGCCTGTTCGACATGAAGGACAGCACCCAGTACGTGACCCTGTCCTACAGCATCCTGCGCAACTCCGGCCGCGGCGGTCTCGTCGGCTCCAGCGACAGCGACCTCGCCAACGGGCCGGTCACCTTCCACCACAACCGGTACGAGAACATCGACTCCCGCACCCCCCTGCTGCGTGGCGCCACCGCCCACATCTACAACAACTACTACGTCAGCCTGAACGAATCGGGCATCAACCCCCGGGCCGGCGGCAAGGCCAAGGTCGACAACAACTACTTCAAGGACTCCAAGGACGTCCTCGGCACCTTCTACACCGACCTGCCGGGGTACTGGCAGGTCAGCGGAAACATCTTCGACAACGTGACCTGGTCGGAGCCGGGCGAGGAGAACAACCCCGCCGGGCCGAACCCGACGTCGAACACGACCGTCAGCATCCCCTACGCCTACGGTCTCGACGCCGCCACCTGCGTACCGTCGATCGTGACCGCGACCGCGGGCGCCAACAACGGCCTGAAGGTGTCGGACGGCAACTGCGCCGCGACGACACCCACCGCGACCGCCACTTCGACTCCCACGTCGACCGCCACCGCCACGCCGACCGCCACGGCGACGTCGACGCCCGGCGGGACCAACCTGAGTATCGGCGCCGACTCCGACGGTTCCAGCAAGGCGTCCGGCACCAGCTACGGCAACGTCCGCGACGGCGACACGAGCACCTACTGGTCGCCGGCCGGCTCGACCGGCTCCATCTCGATCAAGTGGGGCTCGGCCACCACCGTCTCCAAGATCAACATTCGTGAGGCCTCCGGAGCCACCGGCAACATCGGCTCCTGGCGGGTCCTCAACGCCGACACCGGGGCGCTGCTGACCTCGGGCAGCGGGGCGGGCACCATCTCCTTCACGTCCACCTCACTGAAGAAGGTCACCTTCGAGATCACGGGCTCGAGCGCCACCCCGAGGGTGGCCGAGTTCGAGACTTACGCCTAGAAGCTGCCCGGCCGCTCACATAACCTCCGCCTGATCAGCTCGTCGTCTCGATCATGGGGCGGGGGAGAGGGGGAGGAGGGGGCGAAGGGGAGGGGCGAAGGGGGGGAACTCCGTGATCTGTCGGACGCGCGGAGCAGGAACGGCTGCGACCGTTCCTGCCCGTGAGCAGCGGTCGGCGCGTGCGATGGCGCGACCACCGCCAGGTGATCGACGGAGATCCGGGCGGAGTTCCGGGCGGAGTTCGGGGCGATCCTGCCGGAGTCCGGAGGGATCCTGGCGGGAGTCCGGAGGGATCCTGGCGGGAGTTCGGAGGGATCCTGGCGGGATCTGGGGTCCAAAGGGGCCCGGAGGGATCCGCAGGAATTCTGGCGGGGACCCCTACGCCCTGAGGCCGTCCGGGGGCCGGTATTCGGCCCCCAACCCCATGCGGGTCACGCTTTCGTGCATCAGCAGCTCGAAAATCGGCTCCTGGTCGGTGATCATCGGGGTCAGGTGCTCGAACACCTCCAGCGCCACCTGTCCGTAGAGAGTGCACCAGCACGACAGCATGACGACCAGTGCGCCGAGCGGCATTTCCACGCCCGTGGCGGCGCGGTAGTCGGCGATCTGACGGCGCATCCGTGGGGCGAGGTCCTCGTCGGCCAGGATGGGGTAGGGGCGGGCCTCCCACAGCCGCATGTGCTCGGCGCCCCAGAGGGTGGCGAGGTCCCGGACCCACTCGGCGGTCACATCGGTGTGGGTCACACCGGCGGCCACGGTGGGCGTGCCGAAGAGCAGCCGGAACTCCTGCCGATGCACCAGGGACCAGTGGCAGAACACCCGGGCCGGGGCGATCAGCCGGGCCGCGAAATCCGTTTCACGCTCCCCTTCGATGGCCTCCCGCAACAGGTCCGTGAGCTCGGTGACGATGTCCCGGGCCGTGCACCGCACGATGTCCCCGAGATCGGCGAAGTGCCGGTAGAGAGCCGCCGGGGTGACCCCCACCCGACGGGCGATCTCGGCGAGCGTCAACGCCTCCACACCCTGCCGTGTGATGACCTCCCGCGCCGCCGCGCGGACGTCCCTCGACATCTGCCGACGCAGCCGTTCGCGGCGCGTGGGAGCGGGCATCGTACGGTCGTCCTCCTCCGGATGCTCACGCAGCACGACGAACACGTTGACGGTCCTCACGTCACCACCGCCGGTGATCGCAGGGCGTGGCCTCCCACAGCCCGGACCCCGACCGCTCGCACAACCGGACCCCAACCGCTCGCACAACCGGAACACAACCGCTTGTAAAACCGGAACCCGGTTCCGCGCAGCGCCGACGTAACCGCTTGTGAAAACCGGGCCCGGCCTCCGCGGCGCGAGAACGTAACCGCTTGTGAAACCGGAGCCGCTCCCGCGCAGCCGCGCAGCGGCAACGTAACCGCTTGTGAAGCTGTGACCCGTTTCCGTACTACGGGTCCGTAACCGCTGACGCGCGCGCCGGGCCCCGCCCGCGCGCAACGGTCCGTAACCGCTTACGCGCCGCGCCACGCGCCCCGACTTCGTTCCCGTGCAACTGGTCCGTAACCGCTTACGCGCCATGCCACGCGCCCCCGGCTCCGTCCCCGCACAACAGTCCCGTAACCGCTTACGCGCGCCCCGGCCCCGGGCCCTCGCGCAACAGCCCGCAACCGCTTACATGCCCGGAATCCGCCCCCGCAGCGGCACGGAACGGGCGCGCCCGCCGCCCCGGGTAGCCTGCCCTCCTGCGGGCGGCAGCGGATCGCTCACATCAGCCCGCCCCCCGGTGTGCGCCGGGCTTAACTCCTGGCGGCCGGTCCGGGAGACACCTGTGTAATGCACGGTTCGTACCGTCGCAGAGGCTTGAAGAGGCTCTCACCAGGCTGATCGTCAGAAGGAAAGGGGCGCCCGTGGCCGCGTTGGACCCGCGGACCGACAACGCGACCACGACGAAGGTGCGCACGGTCTGCTCGTACTGCGGTGTGGGCTGCGGCATGCTCCTCGACATCGGCCGCGGACCGGACGGGCGCCGTACGGTCCTGAAGGCGTCCGGCGACAAGCAGCACCCGGCGAACTTCGGCCGACTGTGCACCAAGGGCGCGACCACCGCCGACATGCTCGCCGCGCCCGGTCGGCTGGCCGGCGCGCTCGTCCGCCCGGAACGCGGCGCGGAACCCGAGCCCGCCCCCGTGGACGAGGCGATCGCCGAAACGGCACGACGGCTGCGGGCGATCGTCGACGAACACGGCCCCGACGCGGTCGCCCTCTACGTGTCCGGCCAGATGAGCCTCGAAGCGCAGTATCTGGCGAACAAGCTGGCCAAGGGCTATCTCCGTACCAACCAGATCGAGTCGAACTCCCGACTCTGCATGGCAAGCGCCGGAACCGGTTACAAGCTTTCTCTCGGCGCCGACGGCCCGCCTGGCTCCTACGAGGACCTCGACAAGGCGGACGTCTTCCTCGTCATCGGTTCCAACATGGCCGACTGCCACCCGATCCTCTTCCTCCGGATGATGGACCGGGTGAAGGCGGGTGCCAAGCTGATCGTCGTCGACCCGCGCCGCACCGCCACCGCCGCGAAGGCCGACCTGTTCCTCCAGGTCGCGCCGGGCACCGACCTCGCCCTCCTCAACGGCCTGCTCCACCTCCTGCACGAGAACGGCCACACCGACCCCGACTTCGTCGCCGCGCACACCGAGGGCTGGGAGGCCATGCCGGAGTTCCTCGCCGACTACGCGCCCGCGACGGTCGCCGAGATCACCGGTATACCGGAGGACGACCTCCGTGCGGCGGCGCGGTTGATCGGCGAGGCGGGGGAGTGGACCAGCTGCTGGACCATGGGCCTCAACCAGTCCACGCACGGCACCTGGAACACCAACGCGCTGATCAACCTCCACCTCGCCACCGGCAGGATCTGTCGCCCGGGCAGCGGCCCCTTCTCCCTCACCGGCCAGCCCAACGCGATGGGTGGCCGGGAAATGGGCTACATGGGCCCGGGGCTGCCCGGCCAGCGCTCCGTCCTCGTCGAGGGCGACCGCGCCTTTGTCGAGGAGCTGTGGGGGCTCGCGCCGGGCACGATCAGGGCCGACGGCGTCGGCAAGGGCACCGTCGAGATGTTCCGCAAGATGGCGGAGGGAGACATCAAGGCCTGCTGGATCATCTGCACCAACCCGGTCGCCTCCGTCGCCAACCGCAGGACGGTCATCGAGGGGCTGGAGGCCGCCGAGTTCGTCATTGCGCAGGACGTCTTCGCGGAAACCGAGACAAACGCTTACGCCGATGTTGTCCTGCCGGGCGCGATGTGGACCGAGACCGAGGGCGTCCTCATCAACAGCGAGCGCAACCTCACCCTCGCCCGGCCCGCCGCCGACCCGCCCGGCGAGGCCATGGCGGACTGGCGGCTCATCGCGGCCGTCGCCCGCGCCATGGGTTACGAAAGCGGTTTCACCTACGACACCGCCGAGCAGATCTTCGAGGAGATCAAACGCGCCCACAACCCGCAGACCGGTTACGACCTGCGCGGAGTGACCTACGACCGGCTGCGTGCCACCCCCGTGCAGTGGCCGGCGGCCACCGCCGACGGCCCTGACCGCAATCCGATCCGCTATGTGAACGAAGACGGCACGCTCACCTTTCCCACGGCTTCCGGCCGCGCGGTCTTCCACCCGCGTCCGCATGTCCCGCCCGCCGAGATGCCGGACGACGACTACCCGTTCTTCCTCAACACAGGCCGTCTCCAGCACCAGTGGCACACCCTGACGAAGACCGCGAGGGTGGCCAAGCTCAACAAGCTGGACCCCGGCCCGTTCGTGGAGGTGCACCCCGAGGACGCCGCCGCGCTCGGCATATCCGACGGCGACTCCGTCGAGGTCGCCTCCCGGCGCGGCCGGGCCGTGCTGCCCGCCGTCGTCACCGACCGCGTCCTGCCCGGCTCCTGTTTCGCGCCGTTCCACTGGAACGACCTGTTCGGCGAGTACCTCAGCGTCAACGCCGTCACCAGCGACGCCGTGGACCCGCTGTCCTTCCAGCCCGAGCTGAAGGTGTGCGCGGTCTCCCTGACGAAGGTATCGACACCGGTTACCGTGCAGCCGCCGGCCACGGAGGCGCCGACGCCGGAGTACCCGCTCGGCAACGCGCCGGGCACCCGGACTCCGGTGCCGGAAGTGCCCGAAGCCGTCCTCGTCCCGACCGCCGTCCTGCCCGCCGCGGCCGAGGTCTTCGGTCTGCGCCCCGCCCCGCCACCGGTCCTGACCGAGCGCGAACGGCAGTACCTGGTCGGTTTCCTCGCCGGGATCCCGGCCGGCGCCCCCGGGGTACCGGTGCTGCCGGCGGACGCGCCCTTCAGCCCCGAGCACGCGCTGTGGGTCAACGGCACCCTCGCCGGCATGTACTCCCGCACCACCACCGCCGCCGCACCGCCGCAGACGCCGGCGCGCCGGGTCGTCATCCTGTGGGCCTCGCAGACCGGCAACGCCGAGGACTTCGCCACCACCACCGCCGAGCGGCTCACCGCGGGTGGTCACCCGGCGTCCCTCGTCGCCATGGACGAGGCGGACCCCGCCGCGTTGCCCTCCGACGCGGACCTGCTGCTGATCACCAGCACCTTCGGCGACGGTGACGCCCCCGACAACGGCGCCGGCTTCTGGGACGGCCTGGACGCCCTGGACACCGGCCGTCTGGAAGGCCACCGCTACGCCGTCCTCGCCTTCGGGGACTCCTCGTACGACGACTTCTGCGGGCACGGCCGTCGGCTGGACCGTCGGCTGGACGAACTGGGCGCGGTCCGGCTGGCCCCGCGCACCGACTGCGAGCCGGACTACGAGACGGAGGCGGAGGCCTGGTTCGACCAGGTGGCCACCGCCCTGAAGGAGGCCACGGAATCGGTGCCGACGGCCCCGGGCGGCGGCCAGGCCCCGGCCACCGGGGTTCCTGTCACCCGGGTTTCTGCCACCGCGCAGCCGCCGGTGACCGTTACGGAAGCCGTTTCCGTCGTCCTGCCGAAGGCGCCCGCCGCACCTCGCCCCAAACGCCCCGCCCCCGTCACCGCGCGCCTGACCGGCAACCGGTTGCTGAGCCTGCCGGGCTCTGGCAAGGAGGTCCGGCGCTTCACCTTCGACACCCGCGACAGCGAGACGCCGCTCGTCTACGAGGCAGGCGACGCCCTGGGCGTGCACCCCCTCAACTCCCCGGACGTGGTGGCGGAATGGCTGAGCGCCACCGGCCTCGACGCGCACGCGCGCGTGCAGGTGAACGGCGTCGGTGAGGTCGCTCTCGGGGAGGCCTTCCTGCGCCACCTCGACATCACCCGGATCACTCCGGCGCTGCTGCGCTTCACCGCCGACCGCACCCGCGACCCGCGTGAACTGCGCAAGCTGCTGCGTCCCGACAACAAGGGCGAGCTGGCGAAGTGGTCCTGGGGCCGCCAGGCCGTCGACGTGGCCGCCGAGTTCGGTGTCCGCGCCGACGCGCAGGAGTGGGCCGAGTTGCTGGGGCGATTGCAGCCGCGGTTGTACTCCATCTCGTCCAGTCCGCTGACCGACCCCCACCTCGTCTCGCTCACCGTCTCCGTCGTGCGCTACGAGAACCTGGCCGGCCGCCCCCGGCAGGGCGTCTGCTCGCCCTTCCTGGCCGATGCCGAGCCCGGCACCGAGGTGGCCGTCCATGTGCAGCGCTCGCCGCACTTCCGGCCGCCGGCCGACCCGGCCACCCCGATGGTGATGGTCGGCCCCGGCACCGGCGTGGCGCCTTTCGTCGGCTTCCTCCAGGAGCGCCGCGCACGTGGGCACCGGGCCCCCAACTGGCTGTTCTTCGGCGAGCAGCACCGGGCGACGGACTTCTACTACGAGGAGGAGCTGGCCGCCCTCCTGGACGACGGCACCCTCGCCCGTCTGGACACCGCCTTCTCCCGTGACCAGCGCGCCAAGGTCTACGTCCAGGACCGGATCCGCGAGCACGGTTCGCACCTGTGGTCCTGGCTCCAGGACGGCGCCCACTTCTACGTCTGCGGCGACGCCTCCCGGATGGCCAAGGACGTCGATCTGGCCCTGCGTGACGTCGCGGTCCTGCACGGCGGCCTGAGCGAGCCGGAGGCGGCGGCCTATGTGAAGCAGCTCGCCTCCGACAAGCGGTACGTGCGGGACGTGTACTGACGGGAGTCACCAAAAAGGCCCGTGGGAGGCGCGGGCACCAAGTGGCGTTGCGCCGAAGAGAGTTGATATTCGGCCATCGCGGCGCGTCTATGTTCGTTTTTTCAACAGGAGTGGACAAGATCTGACGCACCCTCCGTCCGTGCGAAGCCGCACGGGTCGCCCCGAGGAAGGTCGTGGTCATGTCGCACCCGCATGTGTCGTCCATGGACCGGCCGGACCGCCCCCAGTGGGTGGAACCGGACCACCCCCGGCGGACGGTCGTCAGCCGTCGTCGTCTGCTCGAAGGGTCGGCCGCCGTCCTCGGCGCGCTCGCCCTGTCCACGCCGTCCACCGCCCACCGCGCCGTCGCGGCGGACGGCACCCCGCAGTGGAACGGCGCCATCGACGTCTTCCGGCTCGGTACCGAAGCCCCGCACACCACCCTCATGCCGTACGCGGATCTCGCCCAGGCCCTCGCCGCCGACCGCACCCGCTCGCCGTACCGGCTGAGCCTCGACGGCACCTGGAAGTTCGCCCACGCCGACCGTCCCGACGACCGGGATCCCGACTTCCACCGCACCGACGTCGACGACAGCGGCTGGGACACCATCCCGGTTCCCGCCGCCTGGCAGTTGCACGGTCACGACCGCCCGATCTACATCAACATCACCTACCCGTGGTGGGGCGCCAACGGGCTGGGGGAGGAGGCGCAGCCGCCGGCCGCCCCCACCCGCTACAACCCCGTGGGCCAGTACCGGCGTACCTTCACGGTCCCGCGCGGCTGGGCGGGGCGGCGGACGTTCCTTCACTTCGAAGGGGTCAAGTCCGCCCACTACGTGTGGATCAACGGCGAGTTGGTCGGTTACCACGAGGATTCCTACGACCCCGCCGAGTACGACATCACCCCGCACCTCAAGCCGGGCACCAACCAGATCGCGGTGGAGGTCTACCGCTACTCGGACGGCGACTGGCTGGAGGACCAGGACATGATCCGGCTGAGCGGCATCTTCCGCTCGGTCTACCTGTACTCCACACCGGCCGTGCACCTGCGTGACTTCAGGCTGGACACCCCGCTGAGCGACGACCACAAAGCGGCTCAGCTGTCGGTCACGGCGAGCGTGCGGGACTACGGCGGACAGGGCGCCGGCCGCTACTCCGTCGAGACCCAGCTGTACGACGCGAGCGGACACCCGGTGTGGCCCCGGCCCCTGCAACAGGCCGTCGCGCTGGGCGCCGGGGAGGAGACGGCCGTACAGGCCGCGAAGGCCGTGCCCGCGCCCCGCCTGTGGTCGGCCGAGCATCCGTACCTGTACACCGCCGTGCTCCGGCTGCGCGACCCGGCCGGAAAGGTGATCGAAACCCTTTCCCATCGCGTGGGCCTGCGCGAGTTCGCGCTCCAGGACGGCCTGATGCGCATCAACGGCAAGCCGGTCTCCTTCCGGGGCACCAACCGGCACGAGATGCACCCGACCCGCGGCTCGGCCCTCACCCGCGCCGACCTCGTCGAGGACATCGGGATCATCAAGCGGCTGAACATCAACACCGTCCGCACCTCGCACTACCCCAACAACCCGCTCTGGCTGGAGCTCGCCGACGAGTACGGCCTGTACCTCGTGGACGAGACCAACCTCGAGACCCACGGCATCCGGGGCGAGTACCCCGGCAACCACGCCGAGTGGACGACGGCGTGCGTGGCCCGCGCCCAGAACATGGTCCACCGCGACAAGAACCACGCGTCGGTCGTCATCTGGTCCCTCGGCAACGAGGCCGGCGGCGGCACCACGTTCAACGCCATGCACGACTGGATCCGCTCCTACGACACCACCCGCGTCATCCAGTACGAGGGCGACGACCGCCCGGGGATCAGCGACATCCGCTCCGAGATGTACGACACCCCCGCCCGCGTCGAGGCGCGGGCCGAGGACACGAGCGACACCCGGCCGTACGTGATGATCGAGTACTCCCACGCGATGGGGAACTCCAGCGGGAACTTCAAGAAGTACTGGGATCTGATCCGCCGTCACGATGTGCTCCAAGGCGGCTGGATCTGGGACTTCGTCGACCAGGCACTCGACTGGCCCACCCCCGTCCGCAAGCTGTTCACCGAGGCCGGGCCCGCCGCACTCGGGGGCGAGCTCATCGCCCCCAGTGGTACCTTCACCCGCGACGAGGGCGTCTCCGGTGGAACCGTTTTCGCCCGCGACGCATCGTTGGACCTCGCCGGCTCCCTCACGCTGGAAGCCTGGATCACCCCGCACGTAACCGGTTACCACCAGCCGATCCTCGCCAAGGGCGACACCCAGTACGCCCTGAAACAGACGAACAGGACCCTCGAGTTCTTCATCTACGGCAGCGGTCAGTGGATCACCGCGAGCTGGGCACTGCCGGGCGACTGGACCGGCTCCGAGCACCAGGTCGCGGGTGTCTTCGACGCGGCGGCCGGCACCCTGACCCTGTATGTCGACGGCGTGGTCCGGGCCACCCGCACCACCACGGTGCGCCCCGGCATCAACACCGCGCCGCTGTCCCTGGCCACCGACGTCGACAACCCAACCCGGGAGTTCAGCGGCACCGTCCGGCGGGCGCGTGTGTACGCCCGGGCGCTGAGCGCGGCCGAACTGGCCTCCGCCGGCCGCGGTCCCGGCGACGACGGCGTACGGTTCTGGTTCGACGCCGCCACCGTCGGCCTCACCGAGAAACGCCCGCGCGAGAAGTCGTTCCGCGCCTACGGGGGCGACTGGGGCGACAACCCCAACGACGGCGCCTTCTCCGGCGACGGCATCGTCACCGCCGACCGCGGTGCCACCGGCAAGTCCGCCGAGGTCAAGCGGATCTACCAGGCCGTGGGTGCCGCCCCGGCCTTGGGCGGCCTGCTCGCTCCGGGAGCGGCGATCACCCTCACCAACGAGTACCTGTTCACCAACCTCCGTGAATTCGACGGACATTGGGAACTCGTCCGGGACGGGGAAGTGGTCCGGCGCGGAAAGCTGAGCCGTGCCCAACTCGACGTGGCCGCGCTGTCGAGCAAGGACATCACCGTGCCGTTCGAGCTGCCCGACCACCCCGCGCCGGGCGCCGAGTACTTCCTCCAACTGTCGTTCACCACCAGGGAGACGACGAAGTGGGCGAAGTCCGGCTTCGAGGTGGCGAGGCAGCAACTCGCCGTCGACGCCGGGAGCCCCGCCGTCACGCCCGTGCCCCTGGCCGGTGTCCCGGCGCTCAGCCACCGGGACAGCGCGGGATCGGTCACCGTCAAGGGCAGGAACTTCTCGGTCACCGTCGACAAGACGACCGGGGTCATCACCTCCTACGAGGCCGACGGCACCCGGCTGATCACCTCGGGACCGGCCCCCAACTTCTGGCGTGCCCCCACCGACAACGACCGGGGAAACGGACAGCACACCCGCAACCAGACCTGGCGCGACGCCGGCGCGCGTCGCAAGGTCACCGACGTGAGCGTGCGGGCGCTGCGCGACCGGGCCGTGGAGATCAAGGTGGCCGGCACGCTGCCCACCACGACGGAATCCACGTACACCACCACCTACACCGTTTTCGGAAACGGTGAGATCAAGGTGGACAACACCCTGCACCCGGGCGCCGCCTCCTTGCCGTACATCCCGGAGGTCGGCACGCTGCTGTTCCTGCCCGCCCGCCTGGAGAAGCTGCACTACTACGGCCGCGGTCCCGAGGAGAACCACTGGGACCGCAACGACGCCACCGACGTGGGCCGGTACTCCGGCACCGTCACCGGGCAGTGGACCTCCTATCTGCGGCCCCAGGAGAACGGCAACAAGACCGATGTCCGCTGGGTCGCCCTCACCGACGGCGACGGCACCGGCCTGCTGGTCTGCGGCGAGCCGCTGCTGGAGTTCAACGCCTCGCACTTCACTCCCGAGGACCTGTCCGTCGGAGCCCGCCACGACTACCAGCTCACCCCTCGCAAGGAGGTCGTACTGCGCCTGAACCACCGGCAGATGGGCGTCGGCGGTGACAACAGCTGGGGCGCGCACACCCACGACGAGTACAAGCTGTTCGCCGACCGCGACTACGCGTACACCTACCGGCTCCGGCCGTTGACCGACGTGGACCAGGCGACGTCCGCGTCGCGGCGGCCCACGGCAACCTCCGAGTAACCGCTTCCACCGCGCTACCGCTCCACCGCGCTACCGCTCCACCGGTTCCACCCCTGTCGGCGGTACGGACCCGGGTACGGCAACGCATGCCGTACCC
>NZ_JBHVYO010000088.1:0-19702 GCF_042880655.1 Streptomyces sp. NPDC058295 | reverse complement strand
GGGGGGTGGCCGACGCAGAGGCTGGGTGTCCCCTGGCGCCCCCACCCCGCCGCACCCGCGGACAACCGGCGACATGCGGGGGGCGCCAGGGTGGCCGGTCCCGCCGCCCTCCCGCGCTGTTCCCGGCGTCAGGTGCTGAAGTAGAAGTACTGCCAGGCGCCGGTGGTGTCGACGCTGTCGCCAGGACGGGTCCACGTACACGGCGCGTTACTGACCGCCACAGGTCTTTTCCTGCGACCAGGCCTGGACGTCTGGCCAACTACCAGTTGACGTCCCCAAGAGGCGAACATTGCCTGATGCGGCACTCGTTTTGGTTGGCTGTGTCGGCTTCTTCGGGAGTCGTTTGCGGCCAGCCTCGTGCTCGATGTCAGCGACTTTTGATGTCACTCAAGTGCTGCGGGGCGTGTGAGGGGCCGCGGTGTGGGAGTCCTGGGGCGCTGCAAGATCGCGGGAGCGGACTGTTCCTGGTTCCCGCCCGCGCTGTTTCGGGTGCGGATACCGGCCTCGCCCTGCATCGTGAAATCATCAAGCGATGACCGAGCCGAGCAGCGACGACGGCCGCGCCTTCCGGCGCGAGACCGAGCGGGTCGTCAACGAGATCGCCCAGGGGGTCCGCACATTGGACGCTGGTGTGAGCTGGTTTTCTGGCCTCGCCCCGACACGTCAGCAGGAGGTTCTGCAGGAAGTCGCCGGCTATGCGATGCAGGCGCGCATTACAACTGCGGACGGTCGTGCGGGGGTGGCGCGATCCGGTGTGAAGCCCACGGCAAACCCCTCGGTAATGATTTGCATGGACCCGCCCCGCTACGGGTTCGTGGGCCTCCCCTCCGCCGAACATCTCAAGGCGTTCCGCGTCCTCGTCTCCGTGTTCGCCGTTGCGGACACTCGCCGCCGCGAGACGAACTGCAAAGGCGCCTGCGGACATGCGTGGCACAACCTGCCAGCGGCAACCGAGCAGCCGTAGCCTCGGGCATTCCGGCTCTGGATGGGCTGGATATTCGGCGGTGTCGGCGTACTTGCTTATGTGCAGAGCCAGGTACGGATGAACGTGCAGAGCAAGCAGCCGCTTGAAGGACTCGCGTCATGGTTCGAGATGATGGGGCGGTCTTCGCTACTTCAATCAGACCGGCTGGACCGCCATCTTCAACGGCACTGACACCGAGATCGGCCGCATGGTGCGCGTAGAAGGCTGGGACCAGGCGACCGGGACTGCACTGGTCGTCGATCCCAAGCGCGGTGCCCTGCGCCTGGACTCGACCAGCCCGCGAAAGCGCCGCAGTTCCAGCCAGCGTTCCGGATCCAGGACCACGGGCCACCCCTCTCTGCGACCTCGAACAACAGGCAGCAGAGTGCCGAACGGCGGCCCTCAGCACATCACGAACCCTGCACGTTCATCCGTACGCGGCTATGTACGTTCACGTGTACGCCGACAGAAGGCGAACAACGGCATGACCATGCTCGCAGAACACGTCGACGGCGTCGACACCCACCGCGACACGCTCGCCGCAGCCGCCGTCAGCCCCATCGGCGCTGTCCTGGCCAGCACCGATTTCCCGGCCAACGCCCGTGGTTACCGGCGTCTGCTGGACTTCGCGCGCCAGCAGGTTCCCGGCCGCCGCTGCTGGGCCCTGGAAGGCATCGGCAGCTATGGCGCTGGCCTCGCGGTCTTCCTGGGGCAGGCCGGCGAGTAGGTCGTCGAGGTCTGCCGCCCGAAACGAGCGGCCAACCGCGGCGGCCGCAAGACCGACATGCTCGACGCCATCCGGGTCGCCAAGGAGGCCCTGGCCACCGAGCATCTGATCCAGCCCCGCCTCCATGGCGAACGCGAGGCACTGCGGGTGCTGCTTGCCACCCGTCACGGCGCGGTCCTCGCCTCCACCGCCGCGATCAACCAGCTCAAGGCTCTGATCGTCTCCGCGCCGGACGAGCTCCGCGCCGAACTGCGCAAGCTCAAGCGCCCCGCCCAGATCACCCACTGCGTTCACCTCCGCGACCGCCCGGCCCAGGACATCGAGCATCGGATGACGGTGCGGGCCATGCGTTGCACGGCGCAGCGCGTCCAGGCGTTGCAGGCCGAGGCCAAGGAACTCGAGAACGAGAACCTTGCCTTGGTCCGCCAACAGGCCCCCGAACTTCTCGACTTGCTCGGAGTTGGACCGATCACCGCCGCGCAGATCTTGGTCAGCTGGTCTCACCAGGGACGATTCCGCTCGGAAGCCGCCTTCGCCTCCTTCGCCGGCGTCTCACCGATCCCTGCCTCGTCCGGGCTGACCAACCGACACCGACTCAACCGCAGCGGCGACCGGCAGCTCAACCGGGCCATGCACACCATCACCCTCATCCGGATGCGACTCGATCCCGCCACGAAGACGTACGTCGCACGCAAGATCGCCGAAGGGAAGACGGCCCGTGACGCGCAGCGATGCCTCAAGAGGGTGGTCTGCCGCCAGATCTTCAAGATCCTCGAACGTGCCGAGGGAAGCCAACTCATCGAGGCCGAACAACTCGCTCAAGCGGCTTGACACGACATAGCAGCCTCGGGGGAGACGAGCATCTTGTTCAAGCACTGACGGACCGTGGGATGGGGCGGGAACCGGGCGCCGGGAACAGGCTGGCCGCACTGAAGTCGATCCGCGCCGCACGGTCCGACGGCGCCCCAATCTACGTGATCCTCGACAACCTGTCCGCCCACAAAGCGCCGACATCCACCGCCGGGCGAAGAAGAGCAGCGACGCGCGCGATCTCACCTACTGCGGCGTAGGCTTGATACTGATCCGGCATTTGGCGGGGTCGTCCGTTCGCCCTCCACCAGCCTCTTTGGGGTGTGCCATGCGACGGGTTCTTCCCACGACGGAAATTCCGGCCTTCGGGTGCGTGGACTTCGATGTCCCAAGTAATTCTCTATGGTGCTGCACGGCCGGGGGTACTCTCCGATCACTGCGCCTGGCCGACGGTATGGAGAGTGAACACGGCGACGGATACATGGATCCCGTTATGGTCGCCCTGGGCAATGATGGCCTGTCGGTCTGGGTGGTGGAGAGGGCCGGTGCCGTTATGAGGGCGGTGCGGGCCGATGCCGGACGTGCGTCTGCCTCGCTCGTTGCAAAGATTGATGAGCCCGTGGCCGGTGTGGCCGAGCCGGGCTCCAAGCGGGGGCTGCTCGTTGTAACCGCCACCGGCCGCCTAGTGCGTGTCGGCGAGGACGGTTCCGTCATCGAGATCACAGACGGCTTGGTCGCGCCGAGCGGCGTCTCAGTATCGGCGTCGACCGGCCAGGTACTCGTCGTAACTTCGGGCGCTTCCGGGCCGCAGTTGCAACTGGTAGACCCGGACACGGGGGCAGTGGGAGCAGCGACCGCTGCGGGGGAAGTGAGCCTCGCAGTGGCTTTCGAGTTCGCCGGCTCGCAGTTCGCGCTGACCGCGAACGGACCACTGGGCGCACTGGAAGCTATTGGGCTGGCCGGGCAACCGCCTGTCGGCGGCGATGTCATCGGCGCGAAGGTCCTAGGTTTGGCCCTCTGGGGGTCGCTCGTGTTGGCAGCCACCGACAGCGGCCTGGTGGCGCTTGAGTGGGACTTGGATGCGGGCGGTCCCCTAGAGATCGACCTGCCGCTCGGACCGCTATTCGTCGGCGGCTACGCCCCCATTGAACTAGGTCTGACTGCGGCAGGTCTGACTCGCGAAGACGTCGACGTTCTGGTCGAGGAAGGTCCGGCACTGGGAACGATATCGGCTGGCGTCGAGGCGGACAGCCCGGCCGGCGCAACCCGTCTGATGCTTTGCGCGGGCCCGGTGCCTGGCGAGTACCACCTGGTGGTCATTCGGCGGTCGGACGGCATCCTGCTGGGCCGGCGCCGCTTCCGCTCGACCTGCATGTGGTACGACGAGTACACCGGCCCGCCCGTGGTGACGACCGGTGAGCAGCAGTTGTTTGCCCATGGCAAGTGGGGTGGCGGGCCTACAGGCCCGCAGAACGTCAACATACTGGCGGCACCCGAGGAGTGGCGCGTTCTTCTCGCCTTCGTCGATTTCAAGGATCAGCGGTACGGAGCGAGCATCGCCTCTGAAACGGCCATCTTCACCAATGCTCTGTACAACGCGGGCACTAGCGCGAAGGCATGGTACGAAGAGACTTCCCTGTTCAACACCCCCGGTCCTCCGATTCCGCGTGGTACGACCCTCGTTCCGTCGTCGCTCGGCCCCCTCGGCCCGCTGCATCTCGATCTCGGCTGGGGGGACGCTTTCGAGGCACGCTCTGAGACGTGGCTCGGCTGGGACCCGAAGGAAAGCCTATTCTCCGCAGTCGCTGGCGCGGTCTCTGCCGAATTGGCAGACATGGGCATCGGCCGCCGAGCGAAGGACGCTTGGGACGCGCTGGTGATCGTGGTGGCCACTGCCTCGAATGACAAGGTCAAGATCGGCAGCAAGGACTTCCCGGCGAAGTTTGTCTGGCCGCAGGCAGGCTCGACGAGATTTTACGCGAAGGAAGCGTTGAGCACCTCGATTTTCCCCAAGCCGTTCCTTTTCATACCTAACCGTTACCCGACCGCGATGCCAGCCGCCAATGTGCTGCCGCATGTACCGATACTGTGCCACGAACTCGGGCACACCCTTGGACTGGAGGACCTGTACAACCAGGGGGAATATCCGCCGGAGATCGCCGCCCGGCAAATCGGGGCTCTCGACTTCATGGACTCGGAGTTCAGCCTTCCGCATCCCTCGTTGGGGAACAAATTGCGACTGGGGTGGGCGCATCCGGACTGGGTACGCAGCTTCGACTTCGCCGCCGATCCCACGGGCGACACCGTCACCCTGCATGCCGTGGACTCCCTCACCCGCAATGGACCTCCAGTCGGCCGCAAGGCCGGGATCGAAGTACGCATCGAGAACGGGTGGAACTACTATTTCGAACACCGGCGCACAGAACCAGGCCACCTGGCTGACCAGGAACTCAAGACGACAGAGGGGTCCGCGAACATCATCGTCGGCACCGACGTCAGAGCCGACGGGTCCGCCCGGCCTAGCCGTCCAATCATCCTGCGCCTCGGCGAGGATCTCGACCATGACGGTCCCGTCCTGTCGACCATCGGCAAGGACTACATAGAAACCGATACCACCAATCCGAATCGCCAACACGACTTCCGACTCGTGCTCGATTCGATCGATGCGGCCGACCCAGACGCCATCAAGGTCAGGGTCGAGTACATAGAAGCCCACCGCCCGCAGCTTCAGATCAACCCCGCGCCAGGGCGCGGGGATTGGAAAAGCCCCGATATCGACCTCCGCGGACCGGGCGGCAACAACCGGATCGTCAAGGGCCATCGCCACCAGGTCATCGTGAAGGTGCACAACCGTGGAGTGCTCCAAGCGGACGCGGTGCGTATGGGGATCAAGTGGCTGCCGTTCACGACCAGCGCAGGACCGTGGACCAGCCTCCCAGACCCACCCAAGCAGAACATTGCCCCCGGTGCCGTCGCGACGTTCGTCCAGGACTGGGACATTCCTGAGCATCTCAGTTATGCCGGCATTGAGGTCGAGCACTTCTGCGTCCGGGTGGACGTTGACGCGTACGTTGACCCACGCGGGCCAGGGGGCAACGAAGTAGTCATCTTCGACAACTGGGCACAGTCCAATTTCGACACCACCACGGTGAGTCACGGCTCGCCTTCGGAACGCACTTGGACCGGTGTCGACGTCGCCAATCCCCTACCTGTCGAGGCCACCTACCTGACCGTGCCCGAGCAAGATAGCGAATGGTTCAGAACCTATGTCAGCCATGCATGGGTGCGCTTGCGACCCGACGAGCACAGCATGGTCGAGGTCGGCTACGAGTCTCTGGCAGGTGACAGCGCTTTCGGTGATGCGTTCAACGACGCGTTCGAGGAGAAAGGGTTCGAACAGCCTGCACGCATCTCCTTCAATTCATTCGTCCGCCGAAACAAGGCACCGGGCTGCCAGTTCCCGGCGTCGATGTGGGGCACGCAACTCAGTGTGCAGCCCGGGATTCGAACCGAAATCCGCGATATACGACTGGAGGGGGAGGTCATCCGAGGAACCGTGACGGGAGGGTCCAACGGCGCGCCTGGGGGTGGTTACGTAAACGTCGTCCTCGCACCCGAAGCGGAACTGACTGAAGAGACGATTCTACGCGGCGAAGTTCACAGCGGCGGCGACGTCTGGGTGATCGTTCCCGGATGGCTGCTGTCCCGACTCTCACAGGAGTCTTACCTCGCTGAGGCGCTATATCTGGGTGACGGGCGCTGGGCCTTCTCGCGATCGGGGATGCAACCCATGTACTGATTGATGACCGCTTCGGATTGCGCCATGGTTGCTTGAACCGGTCAGCGCGAGCCGGGTCGTCCCACAGCAGGGGGGGCTGGTTGAGGTTGCAACCGGGGGCGTGGACGATCCGGCCGGCCGGCCTCTCGTGGAGGGCGGCTTGAGTGAGCTGGTCCCAGGAGGGGGTGGACGAACGCGAATCACTCCAGTCCCACCCTCGCTTCGATTGGCGAGCGGAGAGTGTGAGGCATGACGCGGGCCGCGTCCGCGATGACGAACGCGTCGCGGACATCGGTCTTGGCCTCGCCGGGATGAGGTCGGCGATCCGTCGCATCGTCAGGCCGGGCAGATAGGCGACCGGGCAGAACGTCGTCGATCGCGCGGACGACCACGTCCCGGTCTTCGGGTCGCGTGGTGTCGAGCACGGCCCGGGTGAGGTCGACCAGGTCCATTTCCTCGAACACGCCGGTGAGCTCGGCGATCGTCTCTGCGTCCAAGCCGCCCGCGTCGCCTGGCCGGCGCTGTCACGTTGGCTGGTGGCGTGGGATGATCTTCGGGTTGATCATGCTGGAGGGGCCGTACGTGGAGAGCATGCCGCCGTCGTACAAGGGGCACCGGTACCCGGTCGAGGTCATCTCCCACTGTGTGTGGCTGTACTTCCGCTTCCCGCTGTCGTTCCGCGAGGTCGAGGAGCTCATGCTCGAGCGCGGGATCGCCGTCTCCTACGAGACGATCCGCCGCTGGTGCGGCAAGTTCGGGCAGACCTACGCCAACGCGCTGCGCCGCAGGCAGCCTCGGCCTGGGGACAAGTGGCACCTGGACGAGGTCTTCATCAAGATCAACGGGCGGTTGCAGTACCTGTGGCGGGCCGTCGACCAGGACGGGAACGTCCTCGACATCCTCGTGCAGAACCGGCGGGACAAGGCCGCAGCCAGATGCTTCTTCCGCAGGCTCCTGAAGAAGACCCGCACGGTGCCCAGGGTGATCATCACCGACAAACTCCGCTCCTACAAAGCGGCCCACCGCGAGATCATGCCCTGCGTCGAACACCGCTCCCACAAGGGCCTGAACAACCGGGCGGAGAACAGCCACCAGCCAACGAGGCAGCGCGAACGTGCAATGAAGGGCTTCCGCTCCGCTGGAGGGGCGCAGCGGTTTCTGTCCGCGTTCAGCCGCATCTCACCCCACTTCCGGCCCCGCCGCCATCTGATGCCCGCACACGACTACCGCGCCGAAATGACCATCCGCTTCGCCAGCTGGGAGCAGGTCACAGGCACCGCCGGTCTGCCCACCACGGACTGAGCACAGGCCCCACCATGCCCCGACACACCGTCAGACACCCACACACCCAACAACGTGACAGCGCCTTTCGCGCTCCTGCATGACCTGACCAACTGCCTGCGCATCGGCGACATCACGGTGTGGGACGGCGTGAACCCGCCCCTCACGGAAGAGATCAAGCCCAACCCGAAGACAGCCGGAGCGTGCAGCTACGGCGGATCAACCAGGCCTGCGTGGCGGTGCTGGACTGCGGTCCGTTGCCCGGGGACAACGCCTCGGAACTCCTCTACGACCTGGACCTGCCGCTGCGCACCCACCTGGACGTGCTGCGCGACGCCCTGGAGCGGGCCGCAACCGACGGCATCTACGCCACCCCGGTGCCCGGCAGCCGGGCCCTGTCCGTCGTCGACCAGTACGCATGCGCCGAGCACGGCATGTCGTCCGAGCAGTTCAACGAGCGTCATCAGCACGCCGTCGACGGCGCTTTGCAACGGGCAGGGATCGCGGCTGACCGGGAGGACCACAACATCAACGCCACCAGCCTGGACAGCACGGCACGCGACCCGCTGCGGGTGCCCTGGGCGAACTACCCCCTGCATCCGATGGCCTGCGCCCGGCTGATCGGCGACTACGCCGTAGCGACCGTTGAGACCTCCGGTCCCGTACTGACCCGCCTGCTACAGGCCGCCGGCCTGGACGCGCGCTGGGTCCGCCTGCCGGGCAAAGCGGACCACCTCGAGCAGGGCGAGGTCATCATGGAGATCCACCAGCAGGAACGCTTGCGGTCCGTGGCCCTTCCGGGCGGTCTGACGATGACTCCGGGATGGACGCTGCAGATGCGCCGCTCCGAGCTGGACCGCTATCTGATGGAACTCCTGCGACCAGGCACGTGGGCTGCGGGCATCAAACACGTCCTCGCCGCACGGCAGGCCGGGCAGCCGTGGCCGCACTACCGCAACGAACACGCGATCTGGGTCTAGGCAGCGCGCTCCACCACGCACTGCTCGATCCAGCGGGCCAGGACGCTCAAGGTCGCCAGGTGCTCCAGCGCCTCCTGTTCGGTCCAGGTCACCGCATCCTCGTGAGCGGCGACGTTCCGCAGGGCGAGGAAGGCGCCGGCCGCGAGGTACTTGGCGCCATCCTGGCGGGCACGCCACGTAGGCGTGTTGCGGTCGCCATCGAATCGCAGGCGCGGTTTGCCTGCGACGGGGTCCTTCATGTCGAAGGCCTGCATGCACAAGTCCATCTCGCCGATGTCGTGACGCCCCAGCTTCTGCTGGAGTCGGCGGTTCACGGTGCGGGCAGCCGCCAGGACGGCGTCCTGCCGGGCCTCTGCGCCCCACAGCGGGGCGGCCGGCTCCCACACCCAGGGGTGGAACTGGTCGGCGGGCAGCGTCGGTGCATCTGGTACGAGCCGGGTGGCCCATTCGTCCATGTCGGCCAGAATGCCCAGGCCCCGGTGAACCTCATGGCGGGCCATGGCTTCGCCCGCCATCTGATCCAGGTTGATCTTTTCGGCAAGCTGCGGGTCCAGGAGCCGCAGGATCTGCTTGACCGTGGGCTCTGCGCGGTGCAGCTGCTCATAGAGCGCCGGATCACCTATGTAGTCGCCCGGCCTTGTGCCGCGTTCGTAGCGCAGGGCCAGATCGGCAAACGCCTCAAGCTGCTGTCGCATCCAGTCTCGATCCACGACCGCATCCTAGGAGCGGGGTCTGACAAGCCCTGTCTCACCAGCTTCGGCAAGGCCTGAGCGCTCCGGACAGACAGCAAGGGGTGGCACATCCCCAAAATGCGCCACCCCTGCACTGCCTGCCTGTCATCTCCCCCAGACGGGAGAAGCCGGCGCATGGAGACTATGTGGCGAACCGTTGGACGCGCACCGCGCTCAAGCAGCCCGCTCCTGGCCGTCGCGTGGACCGTGCCACCGGAAGTCCCGGCGCATCCCCTGCACCCCGGCACACGCCCCATGGCCGGGGCGCAGCATGACGTCCTACAGTCCCAGAAAAGCCGTTGCAGAGGGGGCACATGGCACAGAGGAAGTACGACAACGCCACACTCGCTGGACTGATGACCCTGTGCCGGGGCTACTGCTACTGGCCTGGATGCACGAGCCGCGTCATCACGATGGTCAACGGTGTGCCCAAAGTGAACGCGGAGATCGCCCACATCCGGGCCATCAACTCCGGCGGGAAACGGTTCGACGCCACATGGTCTGTGCCGGAGCGCAACAGCTTCAAGAACCTGCTGCTGCTATGCGTCCCCCACCACACCACCATCGACGGCGCTAGCAGCTCCGACTACCCGGTGCAGGTCCTCGAGGAGTGGAAAGCCAGTCGCGAAGGAGAAAGCGTCGAAGCGCTGGAAGGTTTGACTGGCCTGACCGAAGCCCGCCTCAGCGAGATGCTCGCCGAAGCTCAAGGGGAGTTCCTCGACCAGGTCCGCCCGGCCCTAGCCGAGTTCTCCAAGACCGCCCCCGACCTGGCCAGTCTCCTCAATACCCTGCTCGATGAACTGGCCGACCCCCGCATCCACGGCTTCGGCATCAGTCCCGACGCCATCGAGTTGTTCAGCCACTCCGCACGGTCGCTGGGCAGCTTCGAGGACAACGTCCACGTCCTCGCCCACGCCGCCGACAAGCTCGGAAGCCTGGAGGAAAGAACGGCAGGGTTGATGGAAGCCGCGAGGCGGTTGCAGGCCGCCGCGTCGGCGATCCAAAACGCAATCGCCGACATGCCGCGAGGCCGCTGGTGAGCCGGAAGTCCCGGACTTTCAGGATTCGACGGGATCAGCCCCACGGGGTTGGTTCCGTCGGCACGATGATCGGTATGGACGGATCGGTGTCGGTGGGGCTCACGGGCACCTTGATGGGTACCGCGATCGGTGGCGGACTGTCGATCTGGGCCTCGGTGGTGGCTCAGAACCGTCAGGCGAAGGCGACGCGAGACCTGCGAATAGAGGAGAAGGCCGAGGCCGCCGCGGAAGAAGCGATCACTCAGCTGTACGTGATCAAGCAGCGTGCGTGGGATCTTCCTCAGGACAACAGTGGGTTCGGCGCGTGGGATCAGGAGCTGAGCCAGCTCGCAGTGCAGATGGAACCCACCGTCCTCCGCATCCGCAACAAGGAACTCAGAGAGCGGATCGAAGAGGTGCTCGGCTACATGGGCATGACTCACGAGCTGACCGACCACCCGGTGCACGGGGGATCGCTCTTGCTGCCTTGGATGGTCTGCTCATACGGCCTGGAGTGCCTGGGAGCGGCAGTCCGTGGCGAACCACTGCCAGAGCTGACTGAGCCCATACACAAGGCCCGAGCGATCGACGCTCACATACGTGAGCAGAGGGCGGTGGCTTTGTTCACTTCTAGGGATTCTGGCTCAGCTTCTGTGACGCGGCCACGATGAGTAATCGGTTGGGGGTGACAGTCCCGGCTGGTTAGGCTCCGGGCCATGAGCGGACCGGTGTTGGTGATCGAGTTGGCGGAGACCGTCCCCCGCGTGGCGATACAACGGCTCCGCGACTTCCTGCTTGGCGCCTCGGCACGGTTTGAGGAGAAGCGGGTCGGCGAGTACGACCTGGACATTCACGCGGAGAACCTGGGGATCATGGACGCCGGGGACGTAGACGGACGTCGGCCCGTCCTGGTCTCCCTCATGGGGCCTGAAATCGGCGACGAGGCCGTCTTCGAGGCCGAGCACGCCGACGAAGTCGATCAGGAACCCCTCATTGGTTTCACTCCCACCCACGCGGTCAACGTCATCTCGTTCTGCAACCGCCCTGTCGACCACCTCGTCACGGCCCTGCTGACAGCCGCCGTCATGGATGTCATCGGTGGTGTCGCCAACGCCGAAGTGCGAGAAGATCAGGTTTCAATCGTGGCCGGCCTTCCCGGCATCGTCACAACGATGACCGATCCGTGGCCCGCCGCGTACGGCTCGGCGGAATTCCTCCGAGCGTGGGCCCAACAGCCCGGTTTCCGGCTCCTGAAGTAGCCGGAACTCAGCCAGCTGGCTCACGCGAGTAGTACCCGCTTGCGTAGCAGCTTGAAGCCGGCTCGGCCGAACATGGGGCCTCCCCCTGAGTGTTGGACACGCTGATACTGGATCTGCTTGATCCGGAGGAAGCGAGAAGACCGCCGATGGCGATGAAGGACTACTCGGACGAGTTCAAGGCCGATGCCGTGGCCCTGTACGAGTCCACACCCGGGGCGATCTACAAGAGCATCGCCGCCGACCTGGGCGTCAACCGGGCCACCCTGCGCGAGTGGGTGCTGCGGGACCGCGAACGCCGTGGCATCACCGCGCGTGACCGCCGAGCTCCGCGAGAAGGGGGGCGGGTCAACGAAAAGCGGGTCGCCCGGATCATGCGAACGTTCTCCATCACCGGGATCCGCCTGCGCAGACGCGTGCGCACCACCATCCCGGACCCGGCCACCTCACCGGTTGCGGACCTGTTCCAGCGGGACTTCACCGCCACCGAACCCGGCCTGAAATACATGGGCGACATCACCTATCTCCCGCTCGCAGGCGGGAAGTTCCTCTATCTCGCGACCGTGCTGGACTGCTTCAGCCGCAAGGTCGTCGGCTGGTCCATCGTCGGCCACATGCGCACCGACCTGGTCGCCGACGCGCTGCGGATGGCAGCCTCCACCCGGGGCAGCCTGGACGGTGCCGTGTTCCACTCCGACCACGGGGCGCAATACGGATCGAGGGCCTTCGCCGGCCTCTGCGACCAGCTCCGGGTCACCCGGTCGATGGGCGCGGTCGGCACCAGCGCCGACAACGCGGCCTGCGAAAGCTTCCACGCCTGAAACGCGAGACCCTCCAGGGCACCCACGACTACGGCGACGCCGCCACCTGCCGCAGGACCGTCTTCGCCTGGCTGACCCGCTACAACACCCGCCGCCGGCACTCCGCCAACGGCCACCTCAGCCCCAACGAATACGAACACCGACACCACACCGCTAAACTCACGCTCGCCGCGTGATCAATAACCGCGTGCCCACCTTCACGGGGGAAGGCCCGTACGACGCTGGCGCCTGTCCAGGCGTCGGGTCCAGAGCGACGAAAACGAACCACTCGTGGTCGCTTGAGTTACTGGGGCTGTCTGCCCGATGCCCGGCTGCTGATCGTCAACTGCGATGACTTCGGGATGCTTCGGTGCCTGCACGCGGCTCGGGCCGTGACGCCGTGGTCCGCATATGGGGTGCTCCGCAGGGTGGAGGGGCGAGTCAGACCAGCGGCGGATCGGGATGCGCCTGGGGGCTGATGCGGAGGGGTGCGCGGCCCCCGGAGCATGGGGATCCCCATCGAAGGGAGACGTGGTGGAGCGCTGGGACCGGATCGGGCGGGTGGCAGCGTACGGGGCGGCGGCGGCCCTCGTGCCGTATCTGCTGATCAAAGTGGCGTGGGTGGTCGGTTCGTTACTGGGGCTGCTTCCGGTCGGGCAGGGGTTCAGCCTGGGCGGGTGGCTGGTGCTCAACACCGTCACGATCGGCATGGCCGCGGCCGGGATCACGCTGGGGCTGGCGCTGGTGCGGCCGTGGGGAATGCGGATCCCCGGCTGGCTGGTGGGATTCTTCGCCTGGGTCGGATCGGGCTTCCTCGTCTCGATCCTGCCGTTCGTGGTCGTCAGCGCGCTGGTGAACTCTGGGGCGGAAAGTTCGAAAGGCTCAGGTAGCTCGGGGAGTGACGCGGCGATGCCGGGCTGGGAAGCGATGCTGCTCCAGTGCAGTTTCGTGGGTACCGGGATCGCACTGGCCATCGCGCTTCCGGCCTATCTGTGGCGGCGCTGGCCCCACGCGCTGCGCCGGCCGGAGCCACCCGGCACGCGCACCTCCCCAGGATTGTTGTGGCCCGCCGCGAGCGGCGCCGTGACCGGCCTGGCCTGGCTCTACTGGGCGGCCGGTGGCTTCCTGGGCATCGCGCACCGCGATGAGCGGCCGGCCAGCTGGCACGTACTGGTTGGGGTCAGCGCGTGCTGGGCTCTCGCCGCGGCCGCCGCCGTACTGGCTCTCGTCCGGCGCCGGCCGACCCGGCTGCCGTATCCGCTTCTGCTGGCGCTGGCCTGGCTGGGATCGGGCTCGATGTTCGCGTGGAGCGGCTGGAGGCTGCCAGCCACGGTGTACGTGGCGCTGGCGCATCCGAGCGACGTCAGCTACCCGGAGAACGTCGCGGTCGCCATGGCGCTGCACGTCACGGCCGTGCTGACTGGGGCGGGGATCATGGGGACGCTGGTACGCGGCGACAGAGTTCCAAGATCGGCTGGACCGAGCCTAGTAGACAGGATGCTCTGAGCCTGAGATCTCGCACCAGGGTCTGGGAAGGTCGGCCCGATCTGCGCTCCGCACATCTGAAAGGCGCCGCGGTCGGCAACTGCTTCCCCACCCATCCCGTCGCTTGTGACAACTATCGTGCTTCGGCTCAGTCGGGCTGCTGATGGCCCGGATGCAAGTGTGAGGTCAGTAGTCGAGGTCGAGGTAGTCGATGTCGTTGAGGGTGACGTCGGAGAGGCCTGTGGCGCGGGTTCCGCCGTCCTGGAAGTAGATCTCTTTGAAGCCTTCGGCGATGATCTGGCGCATCTGCTGGTCGCTGGCGCCTGTGGTGCGGGCGTCGAACAGGCGCTGTGCGTAGGCCGGGGGGAGGTGCACCGTCAGGCGGCGGAAGCGCCCGTCGTCGGTGGTGCCGATGGGCGCGGTGTACCCGAAGCGGGCCCTCGTCTCCACCGTGATCCCGGTCGCGGTGGCCGCCTGCTTCTGCCGGCGTTTGCGGACCTGGGGCTGCCATCGCTGCCGTACGGCGTCGTTGATCTTCGTGGCGACGTCGGGGCGGGCGTGTTTGCGGGCGCCGCGCCGGTAGCGGTTGACGGAGTCGGCGGTGACCCCGATCTCCTGCGCGACGGCCTTCGCGCTGCCCAACTGCCGGATCAGGTAGCTGATCTGCCCTTTGAGCGTCTTCGGCGGCTGGCGGGTGAAGGACTCCCGGTCGGCCCTCTCGATCGCGTCGTCGATCTCCCCCACGGCTTTACTCTCCTTCGTCGAGGACGGCGTCGCCGCCCTTGATGTGCCGGGCGGGGTTATAGCCCCGTTCCATCAGGTCGACCGCCCACAGCATCGACTGGACGCCCTCCAGCTTCGCCAGGCCTGGCGTGGGCCCGAGGCGGAACCCGCCCGGCTGCGGCTTACCCGACGCCGCGTACGGAAGGAAGTCGAGCGGGCTCTCCCCGGGTGAGGGGTAGACGACGCAGTCGGAGAGCACGGCGAGTGGGTAGAGGCCCGTCATGGTGGCCATGTTGCGCAGTTTGCGGTGCATGTTGATGCGGGCTTTGGAGATGACGGTGGCGCGGATGTCGGGGCGCCAGGTGGGGCGCTGCAGGGCCGGCCACCGCTCGCCCTCCTTGTACTTCTTGCCCTGGGGGCGTTCGCGCAGCTTGCCGATGCCGCCCTTCACGGTCGCCTTGATGGCCGCGAGGACGGCCGCCATGGCGGGGTCGGCGTCCTCCATCGCGGAGAGGAAGGCGCGGTCGTCGAGGTCCTTGGTGACGCCGAGGTCGGCGAGGGTGTCGACGTAGGCGGTCTTGAGCCGGTCGTGCCACGGGTCCAGGTAGGCGCCGGTCTCCCGCCGTAGGTACGCCTCGATCGGGGCGACGTTGTAGCCGAGTTCCTGGGCGTAGGCGACGGTGTGCGTCTGGTACCAGGCCGGACCCGTCGGACGCTCCCCAGTCGGGGTGAACGGGCTGGGCAGGCGCGGGTCCACCTCGACGTGGGAGAGGTCGACCAGCCAGCTTCCGGGGATCTTCGGGTTGAACGTGGGGGCGTGGAAGTGGTCCGGGACGGAAAGGCCGACGACCAGGCGGGCCGCGGCGGCGAGGAACGCGGTGTTGAGGTCCAGGCCGACTGCATACGGCAGCGTGCACTCCTCATCGTTGAGCAGGCTGACGTCGCGCACCCACTGATACGCCTCCTCATTGAGGAACCCGCCGTTCCAGCCGCTGTCGACGACGACGGGGTGTTCGGGGGTGGCCTCGGGCGGAGCCGGGTCCATCGGCTCGGTGCCCAGTGAGCCGGGGTTGTGGCCGGGCACCCAGTTCCCCGTCCCAGGGTCCTGCACCGCGCGGGTAGGTGGGCGCAGCGCCGTCATCAGCTCCAGCCCGGACACGGCCGTCGACCCGCGCGGGGGTGATGACCCGCTGGGCGTACACCCCCAGGACGCGCGCGATGTCGGCCGGCTCCATCTCGCTCACGCCGGGCCAGGACCGCTCATCGAGGGCGTCCCACGACAGGATCGCCAGCTGCACGCACTGCCGCTCACGTCCCTGGGCTTTGCGGTAGATCCTTGCCCAGGGTCCGAACCCGCGCTGGGTGAGCCGCCATTTCGCCTTCACCACCTGCTTGACCACCGGATGATCCTCCGCAAGGCGCAGGGAGCGCCGCTGCTCGTGGCCCTCCAGGCGCTCGGGCAGCCCGAGCTTCACGGCGGCCGCTGCGGTGAGCACGATCAGCGGGTCGCTGTCTTTGCCGTTGCGGTGCAGACGCGGCGCACCGAGCCCGGATTCCCTGAGCGTCCACTCCACCAGCTCCACCAAGCTTGTCGCCGGGCAGTCGAGCACGATCCCCTCAACGCCGTACGCGGCCCCGTCGCCGTCCAGGACCGCGAGCGGACCGTGCGGGAACCGCGGATCGGCCGTCGGCTGCGCCGCCTTCGCCGCGGCCGAACGGCGCGTTGCCGCGGCCGGCCGGGCAGCGGGACGCGCCGGCCCCACTGCCGGGACGGCGGGAGTGTGCGGGGCGTCTGTCCTCTCCACCGCGGCGGCAGCCGGTCCGGCAGCCGCCGCCGAGGCAGCTGGCACCGTCGCGGCAGGGGCTGCACTAGGAGCCGGATACTTCGCCGCCCACCCCTTCAGCAGCCGCTGGTAGGCGTCCAGGCGCGGCGACTTCGGCTCGCTTCGGCCGTTCTCCCAGTTCTTCACCGACTGGGTCGTGGTCTTCAACGCGGCAGCGAGGCGGGCCTGGGTGATGCCGGCAGCCTCACGCAGCCGGGCCCGCTCCGCCGGCGGCGGCAGGTGCGGCTCTTCGTTCAACAGAGCGTCGACGGACGCGAACAGCTCTTCCTCAGATGCCATTTCCCTGCACCTTCACGTCAGAACCGAGACTTCTTAACCATAAACTTAGCCCACTCCTTAACCCTAACGTGCCCATCCCAGTCCCAGCATGCCGAGCACGGCGAGTTTGTCGGCGGCGAGTTTCGCCCGCCTCGACTTCGTGTTCGAGAGGAAGACGCCGAGCTTCACGGAGTGCTCCTGGCCGTCGATCACGATGGTCTCTACGTGCCCCCGTGGGACGGTCACGGAGCCCTCGCGGGCCTTGTACTGCGCCAGGGCCGCAACGCCCTTCTCGAAGGCGCTCATGGGCGTGGTGGTCGGCTTCGCGGACGCTTCCAGCTCCAGGGCCGGGGTGAGTGGTGTGATGCCGAGCTGCTCAAGGCGCTTGCGCTGTCCCTCGTGAAGGGCCTGCCAGACTTCCGGTTTCCGCTGGCGGGCGAGCCATTTGCCGATGTCCATGCCGTGGACGGTGACGCCGGGCAGGACGTCGGCCTGGCCGTCTTCGTCGGCGACCAGTTCGCGTAGTGCGGCGTAGTGCCGCTGCCACTCGGCCGGCCACGCCGGGTTCCAGTCCTCGTCGATCTCCCTGAGCGCGGTCTCCCACTCCGGGTGACCCTCCAGCGCGCCGGGGCGGCGGAGGTTGCTCAACCACTGCCCCACCGGCTTGTCCAGGGCCACGGCGGACCTCGGAGCACAGAGGGTCCAGTGCTGGTCGAAGTAAGCCTTCGCGGCTTCGAGGTTCTCCTGGAAGCGTTCGTCGGCCAGGGACCAGACCATGCCGAGCTGTTCGAGTCGCCTTGCGCGTTGGCCGGTCATCTGCCCGGTTGCGTAGGCGCGTCGTTGTTCCGCGATCCATTGTCCAAGTGGTGTGGCGCCCTCGCGGTGTCCGTAGGGCACTCTGGCGTTCCCGACCCGTTCGACGTACGTCTTCAGCTTCGCCCAGCCGCGGGCCCAGTCCTGGCGTTCGGTGTCGATCACGTTGAAGCTAACCCAGTCGGCGACCATCACGGGATCCCTGGGGGCGGCGAAACGGAGCAGCAGGCGGGATTCTTCCTCGCCGTCTTCTGGTGCGACACCGATGTTCACGGACGGTTGGGCGACGTCCTTCTGCGGCTCCTGGGGAATGGCGAGCAGTTCCACGGCCTCTTCATCGTGAGCGCGCAGCCCTTCCAGGACTTTCACTAGGGGCCGGTAGGAGCCGGAGGTGAACATGTCCTCGGGCTGCTCTCCGGGCTGGAGGAATACCGGCACGATCAGGGAGGCGAGCTTGCCCTGTCCCGGCTTCTGTCGGAGTGCCCGGCCGATGGCCTGGACGATGTCGTGCGGCGCTCCCTTCGGGTCCAGCAGGGCGACGGAGTCCACCGCGCGGATGTCGACGCCCTCGCCCAGGACCCGACAGTTCGAGAGCACGGCCCGCCGCGCCGTGGACCCGAACGAACCCAGGACCTCCCGCCGGTGCTCGGGCGCGTGCTCGCCGCACAGCCAGTCCGCCCAGATCCGAGCGGGGTACTTCTCCGGCTGATCCGCGTGCAGCTTCGCCGCGACGCGCTCCAGGCCTTCCGCGTACGCCTGCGCCTCGATCGTCCGGTGGTGGAAGGTGATGCACATCGACAGGTCGTGCTCAGCCATGGTGTGCAGGAGTGCGGCCTGCAAGGCCCCGAGCCGCTGACCGCGCACCTCCTCGCTGCGCCGCTCCTCGCCCATCAGCTTCTCCGGGGTGACGACCGGGTCCTGAAGCTCCAGCACGATGATCTGGTACCGCGCCAGCAGACCACGCGAGACGGCCGACGCGAGCGAGAGCTTGTACAGGACGGGCCCGAAGACCTTCTCGTCATCCATGGAAGCCGCCATCTCACGCGGCAGCGGATCCCGCACCCCCTCAGCAACCTCCCGGCTGAGCCGCTCCTCCCAGATCCGCGGCGTCGCCGTCAGGTACAACCGCCGGTAGGCCGGGATGACGCTCTGGTCATGGATGTCCGCCCATGCCTTCCCCATCGACCCCGACGTCCGGTGCGCCTCATCAACCACCGCCAAGTCCACCGGATCAAGCTTCTGGCCGTACAGGCCCTCGAACGCCTCCGCCAGAACACCCAGGGAGGCGTAGGTCGCGTAGATGGTGACCGGCCCCTGCCCGTGCCACAGCGCCAACTGGATCGGGTTCGTCGTGGAGCGCACCTTCAACGACCACAGCTCCGGGTCATCCTGAAGCGAACACACCGCAACCGCCGGCCCCTTGTGCCCAGCCTCGTGCCACGCCCTCACCGTCTGCGCCAGCAGATCCAGCGTCGGCACCAGCACGAGCACACGCCCCCTGGGCACAAGCCGCCTCGCCGACGCCGCAGCCATGATGGTCTTCCCCGTGCCACACGCGGCGTGCACCTGCCCACGAAGACCATTCCAGGGAATACCACCCTGCGGAACATCAAGACCCCGCACGATGGCGGCAAGGGCCTCGATCTGGTGATCACGCAACTTCACGGCCATGCCCCGAGTTCTCCCTCTTCGCAGAATGCGGCGCGTAATAGAAATGGAATCCAAGGCGCAAGGTGCGCGGCGTAGGGTGTAGCATCTGACCCCAGACTCTACACAGCAACAACTCGTGATGCATCATCCGCACATCAACTTCTACGCCCGAAGATGACACCTGACTCAATCCCACCCACGAACGGCCGGTTGTTCTGTATGTCGACAGGGCGTTGGTGAACACGTCGGGACAGGTCAGACAATGGGGGAGAGGTTCAGGGTGGAGCGCAGCGGAACCCGTCACTACAACGAGGCCAGCACTCCGCCAGGCCGACGGTTCGTCACATTCGTTGCAGAGGTGGTGGCTGTGAATCCCAAGCCCTACACAGGCCCGCGCGTGATGCACCCACCCCTTGCTGCCAGCCCCAGGAATCCCGCTTGCGGGATTCCCTCAATTCGCGCTTGCGCGAATTGACACGCACTTGGAATTCCGCTTGCGGAATTCGATTCCCCCGCTTGCGGGGGAATCTGGCGGAGCGTCAGCGGAGTCGTCCCCTATGCAGCGCGCCAGCGCTGCATATCC
>NZ_JBHVYO010000087.1:0-20583 GCF_042880655.1 Streptomyces sp. NPDC058295 | reverse complement strand
GTGGTCGCCGTAGCCACCGCCACCCGCTCACCGGTCTTCGCCGCGAGCGCACTCGCCTTCGCCTCCGCAGAGACGTCCGCTGCCGGGGCGGCCCCGTCTTCGGCACGTGCCGGCGTTGCCCCCACTCCAGCCATTGGTACCGCACCCGCCAGAAGCGCTACGGCTACCGCACCGCTCCGCGCAGCTTGGCGCCAGCCAAGCCACGGTCTCTGTGTAAGCACTCCCCCACCGCCCCCTTAAAACTTCATTACATCAAGCTGTGAAGATCATGGAGTAATCGAACATGCTGGTCAATGGCGTTGTGGATCACACGCCCTCTTGTCTCGTTATCGACAGAGTCGGCTTGAACCAGGCAGTTTCGTCTGGGCCATCGAGCAGGGCAGAGGGTGGCTGTCCGCGACGTGTAATGCGCCCAGCCGTTGTCTTCGCAGCCGAGTGGTCTGCCACTGTGCCTTCCGTGCGCAAGGTGACCGCGTTGATCCCTGCAACAAAAATGGTGGCTGGATGAGCGCGTGCTCGACTCTCACTGCGCCGAGTCACGGACCATCACCTGGAACCTCCCCCGCTCGCCCGCAGTCCCTTTGGACACCAGCGGCAAGCGATCTGCAACAGGCATCCATCCAGCGCCACGTCCGGGAGCCTGCCAATGCCTAGCACCTGCTGCACAACCTCGCCGACGCCGTTGAGCGCATCGTCGGACGACACCGCGCCAACCTGCGAGAACCCCTCACCGTGAGGGCCAGCCAGGACGACATCCATCCGCCCGCAGACGTTCACCCCACCGCTCAGGGGCGAACTGGACGTACACGGACGTCAGCGCCCGCTGGTCGCCCGCACCCGCGAACGCCACCATCAGATCCACGAACGCATCGAACGCGGCGACAGCCTACGAGCCATCGCCCGTGAACTACGCCTCAGCTGCGGCACCATAATGAGCTTCGCACGGGCCGCCGATGTCGAGTAGTTACTCGTCGCGGCAACCCATCGCCCAAGCAGGATCGACGACTACCGGCCCCATCTGCATCACCGCTGGATGGAGGGCTGCACCAACGCCGCCGCACTCACCCGGGAGATCCAGCAGCTGCGTTACCGCGGCGACATCAACACCATCGTCCGCCGCCGCCACCTGCGGCCTTGCCCCACCGGGGCAATCCCGCCCGATGCTCCGCTGCCTCATCTGACCGTCCGCCGGGTCACCGACTGGATCATGCGACGGCCCGAACACCTCACCGACACCGAGCGCAAGTGCCTCGACGAACTGTGCGAATGCAGGCCCCGCACTGGCCACAACCACCGAATACGCCCGGCGACTGGCGTCGATGGTGCGCGAACGCCGCAGCGAGCACCTGGCCCTCGACGTCTGGCTCGCCGACGTCCGCCTCGACGGACAACGAGAACTCCGCACCCTGGCCGCCGGCATACGCCGCGACCACGCAGCAGTACTCGCTGCCCTGACCACCACCTTTACCTCGGGAGCGGTCGAGGGCTCTGATCGGTCCATGACAGATGACGCCGACGGCTCAACGGATCGCGGGCAAGCCACTCGTTGTGCGGGCCATGGACCGGATCACCGGCACGACCGTCTCGGCGCCGGAGCTGGCCTGCCGCCCGTCCAGGGGCGTTGTCACAGGCAGCGGTTACCTTGCAGCTCAGCACAGAACCAAGACAGTTGCAGGAACAGGAGCGGCAATGGTCGTCGAGGTGGGGTACGCGCAGGCGTGGGACCTGGATGCGTGTGCGCCCTGGCGGCCGATGTCCGCCGAGGAGGCCCGGGAGCGGGATGCCGCAGGGCTTCCGTACGTGGTGGTGTACCGGGAGTCGGGTCGGGAGGCCCCGCTGGAAGTCCGGCTGGTGTCCTGGCGGGACCACTACGTCGGGCTGTGGGTCTACGACGCCCAAGGTCGCCGTACCTACGATCTGGACATGCGGCTGCTGGACGACCCGTCGCGGCTGCTGCGCCGGTACTCCGTCGGCTGGTACTACACCGGCCCGGAGATGGCGGAGTTCGACAAGGCGTGCCCACGCATCACCGTGGATCTCTTCCCGGACGGGAAGGGCCGGCGGACGGAGGAGCGGCGGGGGCAGGGCGGGGGCTCCTACGTCACCTCGCCCGGACTCCGGGACGACGAGCGCTGGATGGACCGCCCCGCCTTCGGGGAGTGGCCGCTGCTCTCGGCCCAGGTACACGGGCTCGTTGAGCCGCCGGCCTTCGAGGCGGCCGAGGTGGCCGAGGCAGCCGAGCCTGGTGAGGGAGGTGCCTCCGCTACCTGCTGGCGTCCGCCGCGTCCTGCGCAGCCCGGGCCGATCAACGAGTTGTTCCGGTCCGGGGTGCGCGTGACCGATGGGTACCACCCTGAGATGACCGTCGTGGAGCCGCACCGGGTCGGCACCCTGCGCGTACCCAGCGGGCTGCTGGCCGTCTCCGGCCCGGACATCGACCACGGCGACGGGCCGCGCATTACGGTCCCCGTCCCGCCTGGAGAGTACGTACTCGACGAGGCGCGGGTCCGGTTCAGCTACCACTGCGAGTGGCGGAACGCCGAGGTCACGACCACGGAACCCATGGCCGTCCGCCTGCTCGTCAGCGAAACCCCCGCAGCGACCTGGGAGATGGCCCTCGGTCCGGACGACGATCCCCGGCTGTTCATCGAGCAGCAGATAACCGGTTTCGACATCGACGGTGCCACCGGCTGCTTCGCCGACGCCGGGTCCTGGGATCCGCTCATCGCGCTCTTCGAGCGAGGGATGAGCCACGGAGAATCAGACCTGGACGGGGGCGAGGACATCGACGACGGTTCCATGTTCATGCAGCGCACCTGGGACGAGGCTTCCGGCGGCGAGCTCATGTCCTTCGCGACGACCGGGGACGGTACCTACCCGGTGTGGGTCGGCCGTTCCGAGGCCGGTGAGGTAACCGGTGTCGTGGTGCTGGTGGAGGGGATGCCCGAGCTGCTCCCGGAGCGGGACGGAACCCCCACCGATGCGGCTGTGTAGGCAGGGTCCTGCCTACGGGCGCAGTCGCCAGCCTGGTTGTTGCTGGTGACGATCTCGGCAGCACGGTTCACAACGCTCGGCGCCTGGAGTCCGGGGTACATGTACCCCATCAGGTCAGCGGCGGGTTCCTCCCGAACTCGTGAACATCGACTTGGCCTCCTTCGGGGTGCTCCCACGCTCATCGACAAAAGACTCACGTTCTCGGGCTCTGGCCCACTTCATGTGGTCACCTACGCAGCGTGACTGTCGATCTTCTCGTGGGGCTGGCTGAGATAGCCCAAAAATCGCCCGGCCGGTATGCGGTGTGGCCGACAGTGCTACGCCGTGAACGAAGTGCAGCCGCAACTCGAAGAGTTGCTGTTCTCCTCTCTGGAGAACGTGTTGGTGGCGTCGGTCGAGGTGACCGACATGGCCGTCCGGGGCGAGGCTCTGAGTACCGCCCAGCAGGCGACCTGCCCGGATTATGGGTGCCTTTCGGGGCGAATACACGGCTCCTATCTGCGGTTTCCCCGTGATCTGCCGACGGCGGGCAAGTCCGTCGTCGTGGCATTGAGGGTGCGCCGGTTCGTCTGTGCGGAGAACGCCTGTCCGCGCAAGAGCTTCGCTGAGCAGGTGCCGGGACTCACCCGCCGGTTCGGCCGGCGGACGGAGCGACTGCGATCGACGCTCATCTCGGTCGGCCTCGCGCTCGCGGGCCGGGCCGGGGCCCGCATGACGGACGTCTTCGGGGCGCCGGTCAGTCGCAACACCCTGCTGAGACTGATCACCTCGCTCCCGGACCCGCCCACCGTCACGCCCCGCGTGGTCGGCGTGGACGAATACGCCCAACGCAAGGGCCAGGTCTACGGAACGGTTCTCGTCGACTTCGAATCACGTCGTCCGATCGACCTCCTGCCCGACCGGGAGGCGGACACGCTCGCGGCCTGGCTCGCCAAGCGGCCCGGCATCAAGATCGTCTGCCGCGACCGCGCACCCTTCTTCGCAGACGGAGCCACCCGCGGTGCCCCGCAGGCCATCCAAGTCGCTGACCGGTGGCACCTTTGGCACAACCTGGGCGAAGCCGCCGAGAAATGCGTCTACCGGCACCGCGGCTGCTTGCGTCCCTCGCCGGAACAGCCGGAGGAACCCCAGGAAGAGCCGGAGTCGGCCGCGTCATCGCCCTGGCCGATAGGACACCGGTTCGCCGAACGCACCCGCGCCAAGCACGCCACCATCCACGCGCTCCTCGCCGCCGGTCACAGCAAGCGGTCTGTCGCCCGACGGCTCGGGATGACGCTCAACACGATCTTGCGTTTCTCCCGCGCCACCACCCCGGAGGAGATGTTCACCGGGCAGTGGCAAGACCGTGCGACCAGGCTCGATGCCTACAAGCCATACCTCGATCAGCGCTGGCAGGAAGGCTGCACCAACGCCTGGAAACTATGGGAGGAGATCAAGGAACAGGGCTATCCACGCGGCTACAACACCGTCCGGGCCTACGTCAGCAGAACCCTGCGCGGCAAGCCCCAACCCATCGGCCCTCGCCCGCCCTCGGCCCGCGCCGTCACCCGCTGGATCCTCACCCACCCCGACGCACTGCCCGAAGGCGACCGGATTCGACTCAAGGCTCTCCTGGCCAACTGCCCCGAACTGACCGCTCTTATCGAGTACGTGCGCTCGTTCGCCCACATGGTCACCGAGTTGCAAGGCGACCAACTGCCGGAGTGGATTGCATCCGCCCGAACCACCACCGACCTGCCAAGCCTCAGCCGATTCGCCCAGCACCTCGAACGCGACCTCGACGCGGTCATCGCCGGCCTGACCCTGCCATGGAGCTCAGGCGTCGTTGAAGGACACGTCAACAGGATCAAGATGCTCAAGCGGCAGATGTACGGTCGCGCTGGCTTCCAGCTTCTGCGCAAGCGGGTACTGCTTGCCTCCTGACCTCACTGTCAGTGGCCAATGCCACGATCCCCAGACGGTCAAGCGAGGAGAGAAATGGGCACCTGGGACATCGGCCCCTTCGATAACGACACCGCCGCCGACTTCGGAGGTGACCTGGACGAGGCAGCACTGGAAGAACGCCAAGCCATGATCCGCAGCGCGCTCAAACGCGCCGCTGACCCTGCGGACTTCCTGGATACCTCCGACGGTGAGCGAGCAGTGGCCGCGGTCGCCCTGGTCGTTGCTCAGCACCCTGGCGGCGAACAGGCATGTTCGAACTACGGCCCGTCAGAATCGCTGCCAGAGTCGCCCGCAGACCTTCGAACGCTCGCCGTCGACGCTCTGGACCAAGTCGTCTCCGAGCGGTCTGAACTCGCCGAACTTTGGGACGACGCTGCGAACGGCTCGAAGTGGCGCCACGACATCACCCGCCTTCGCGACGTCCTTGACCCTCCGGTCCCTCCACAAGAGGACGCCCTCTTCGACATCTAAGCGATCGCCCATAGTCACGGGTCACAGGAATTGGACCAGAGCCCGTTCTCGTGGACAAAGCCAGCCGCACGGTTGGCGGTAGAGCGACCGGAGGGCCGAGCCAGTCGCCGGGGTGTTTCACGGTCAGTTCCTCAGTGCCGTCCTCCTGGCCGCGGGCCTTGGGGAGGGCGGACCGCACGGTGTCGGCGGGCCCGGATCGGCGACACCAGAGTCGACGAGGACTTTCGGCTATGGCCGCAGCAACGGCAGCCAACAGGTCCGCCCTGCTGGCCGTGACGGCGGGGGCGGCGCACGTCCCACGGCCGGCGGCCGCCGTCACCGGTCCCGTCCCGGTCCCTCCCCCGCGGTTCGGCCGGGCGGTCTGCCGCAGCACCGGTCGTGTCGCGCAACATCTTGAACCGTCCGGAAGGCAGGCGGGTCTCACTCACTCTAGTGATCGCAGTCATCGGGGCGTCGTCCGGCCGGGGATGGTGTCGCCTTCATGGGCTCAGCTGTCCGGGTTCACTGCTGAGTGCACCTCCCAAGGTAGATGGAGGGGAACACGGCGACCTTCGCGCGCAGGAGCCCAGGGGTCAAAGGGCTTGCTGATGTAATCGACGGCACCGGCCGCGTATCCGCGGGCGGAGTGCGCCGAGTCCACGCCCCTTCGACCAGCCGCGTGGGGCAGGTCGAGTGCGACAGGATGAGACCACCAACGAGGCTCCTGTGCTGATGAGTTGAGACGTCGAAGACCTCTCTCAACGGCACAGGAGCCTCGTGTGTTGTGGTACGCCAACCCGTCACCCGATCAATGGCGGGAGTTGACCCATGTCCTTCTCCCTGCCGCAGTCGTCCTTGGGACGCTTCTGTACCTCGATGAGGTTCTCGGCTCCGAGCACACGACAGGTTCCTTGCCCCGGCCGGTCCCTGAGACCGATGGCTCGAAGTCCGGGCCGTGGCGGCCCTCGACCCGTATGACTGCCGGCAGGTCGTGCAGCACCTTTGCACTTTCGTCGATTAGACCGCTGAGGCATTCGCCTCGCTGGACTGCGGGAACTGATCATGACCGAGCGGGACATCATCCTCAACGAACTCGCCCAAGGCCTGCGCCCGATGTCAGAGGGCATCGAGTGGTTCGACGCCCTCGGCCCGAAGGAGCAGGCCGAAGTTCTCCTGTTCCCTGCACCATAACTGCGTGCAGGCTCACACCGTCACCGAAGACGGGCCTGAGAGCGACGTGCCCGGCCAAACAACCAGGACCACAGACGTCTTCAGTGGACAGCCCCGCAAGCGACGACAGACACCTGCAACGCGTCAGGAATTCTGAACGGCGCCTACGAACCGCTCGACCTCGCTCCGCAGGTCCGACGAAAGGTCAGAGAGGCCGCCAACGATGTGAGTCAGCTGTCCTGCAGAGTCCGGATAAGCGCTCCAGACCGCCGAGTTCCTGGTCAGGACTGCGCGCAGCAGGTCGCCCTCGCCCATGTGGCCTTCGGCCAGGGGATTTTCACGAAGCACTTCCACCGCGAGCGGAAGAAGCACCGCCAGCCCGATGTCCTGCCGGATCAGCAGGCGCAGGTCCTCAACGGTCAGAGACCCGACCGGCCGGCTCCGCAGGGCATGCACCCTCGCAATGAGACGGGTGGTGTCAGGTGGGGACGCCTGCCAGCGGTCACGTTCAAGCTCCTCGAGGGACCGACTACGATCGATAGATACAGTCACCAGGTGATTCTCGCGCAAAAAACGCGGTCTCAGGTCGTCCGAGAACGGGCACTCTGTTCTCTCCGGCAGCCAACACCGGACACACGGAACAGCTCCCAAGCGCTCCTGGATGCTGTTGCTCGCGCCGAAAAGGGAGGGCACCGAGCGCAGCTGGCGAGCCAGCCGCTCGCGCACGTCGTGCTCAAAACGCCAGGTCGCGATGTCGGCAGGGTCGCGGCCTGACTGGAGCTCCGGCGCCTGCGGCCCTTTTCCGCTGCTCATCCGTTTGACGGCGCGCTTGAGCTCCCAGCGGTCCTTCTCCACCTCCAGCAGGCGCGTGAGCAGGGCCCCTTGGAAATCGGCCCCGGCCTCCACCGTGTCGCAGGCGCGGAGCTGTTGGATGAGCTGGACCAGGACCGGCTGCATCGCCTGATGGCGAGGGTGCATCACCATGTCGTCGGGGCTGTAGGAGTCGGCGTGGAACAGGCTCATCGTGCAAGTGTGGCGATCACTGGGTTCCCCTGCTGTGGTTTTCCGAGCCGCCGAAGCCATGTTCGAAGCCCCTGAGCATGGGGTCGAGTTCCGCTGCCGCGCTGCACAGGGAGCACAGCCGGGTCCCGGGGTGCTCTGCGGCGTCCAGCGCCTGGTCCAGTGTCAGCTTCGGTGCTCCGGTGGGTGCTTCGTCTCAGTCGACGGCATGGATGACGCCCCGGCCGGGACCGCGGTTGCCGTTCAGCTTCTGCAGGACCCAGCCCGAGGGGCCGGCGTTCCCCGAGGATCTGCTGCTCCGTCGACGGGGGCGGCAGCCGGGTAGTGGGGACGTCGTCGTACGAGACGCCGGGCGCCTCCCGCACGCCGTCGATGAGGTTGGCTCAGGCGAGCTCGACACCACACGGTGCCGGCCGAGTCGTGGTCCACCTGTTTCTCTCGTCTCAGCAGGCCGTGCGCTGGCGATCGTCGATATGTCTCCTCGGCGCCGACCAGGGCGACGGGGCCGCCGCCCTTCCCGCAAGCCGGTCATCGGCTCGACCGGCCCTGACTCGGCACGCTGGCCGTGGCCGCGGTGGGGTTGATCGCGGGCGGCGGTTGGCGGGCGAGAGCGGTGGCGGTCAGGGCGGTGACCGCCATCGCGGCGATGCCGACCAGTGCTGCGGTGGTGTAGGCGTGGTCGTTCGGGAAGAGATGACCGGTGTCGGTGCCGGTGGCCAGGACCAGGCCGCCTATCGCGCTGCCCAGGGAGTACCCGGCGCTGCGGACGACGTAGTTAAAGCTCATCGCGCTCGACGTCTCGCTCTTGGGCGTGACGGCCAGGATGACGCCGGGCATGGCGGCTGAGAAGCTGCCGACGCCGAAGCCCAGCACACCCATCGCGACGAGCAGTTCGGCCAGGTTCGACCGGGCCGCGGCGAAGAGGACGAACCCGCCGCCGACGATGACGGCGCTGCCGGCCAGGAGCACGGGTGCGTCGATCAGCGTCCGAACCCGGGGCGTGAGTTTGCCGGCGACGAACCCCAGCACCGAGAACGGGACGAGGACCAGCCCGGCGGCGAAGGTGGTCAGCCCGAAGCCGTAGCCGGCGCTGTGCGGCGTCTGCGCGTACCGCGTGATGAGCGTGAGCAGGAGGTACATGCCGCTCCCGCCGACGAACATGGCGATGTTCGCTCCGGCGACCGCCGGGTGCCGTACCGCCCGGACATCGACCAGGGGCGCCTTGCTGCGCAGCTCGGAGGCGATCCAGACGCACAGCAGGAGCACGGCGACGACGGCGAGGATCACCGCCACGGCGAGGTGACGGCTCCACAGGCTCCGCTGGCCGGCCAGGAACAGGACGAGGAACAGTCCACCCGCGAGGACGAGCGCGCCCGCCACGTTCACGTGAGCGGAGCGGCCTTCGGGAGCCGCGGGTATGGAACGCCACGCGGTCAGGAAGGCGACAGCGGTGACGAACAGACCGAAGCCGTAGGCGGCCCGTACGCCGCCGATCTCGGCGAGCAGTGCGGTGAGCGGGTAGCCGACGCCGGCGCCGATGATCGAGACCACCGAGATCAGGGCGATCGTCGCCGTGCTGCGCTCCTCGGGAAGATGGTCCCGGGCCACGCCCATCATCAGCGCCGTCAGACCGAGCCCGACGCCTTGGGCCGCCCTGCCGATGAGCAGCCCCGCGAACGGCAGCGGCAGCACGGTCAGCGCACTGCCGACGACGACGATCGCCAGCGTGGCGAGGATCGTGGCCCGTCGGTGCGGTCCGGCTCCGAGCCGGCCGAGGACGGGCGTGGCGACGGCGCCGCTCAGCAGTGCGACGGTCAGCGTCCACTGCGCGCTGTCGAGCGAGACGTGGAACGTGGTCGCCACACTGGTGATCAGCGGCGTCCCGAGGCTGGCGACCGCCGCCACGACCAGGGCGATGAACATCAGGGCGGGGACCAGGAGCCGCGCCTCGGAGCGCTCCGGGGTGCGCCCTGTCACCGCTTCGGCCCTTCGCGGTCCTGGCTTTCGAGCTCTGCCAGGTGCGTCAGCGCCGGAAGCGCCGCCACCAGGGCCTCGACCTCGTCGTCGGCGAGTCCGTCGATCAGCCGCGCGAACGCATCGACGCCCGCCTGGCGCCGCGTCTGAACGTACGACGTGCCGGCCTCGGTCAGACACACCAGCGTGACCCGCTTGTCGGACGCGTCGCCCCTGCGCTCGACCAGTCCGGACTCCTCCATCACCCGGACCAGCACGGTCATCGCGGGCTGGGTGACACCCTCGATCACGGCCAGATCGGTGATGCGTCGAGGGCCGGTCCTGTGCAGGGTGGCCAGGGTGGCGGCGGACGTGATGCTCATATCGCGCGGAAGGCGTCTCACAGCCCTGGTGGCCAGCCCGTAGAGGGCCGACCCGATCGCAGTGGAAGCGTCACGAGTGGCGTCTTGACGGCTCATGCGTGAAGCATACAATGTTTATATGAATGATTTATGCATCTCGCGCCCCGAACGCCGTGACCCAGCCCCGCACCCGGCGCACCAGACGGCGGTCGCCGTCGACGCCATGGCGGACGCTGTGCGCCGCGCCCTGGCCGAAGACCGCGCCGAGGACGACATCACCACCCGCTGGTCGGTGCCGGACGGCACCCGCGCCCATGCGCGCGTCGTCGCCCGCCAAGACGGCGTGATCGCCGGCACGGCGATCCCAGGCGAGGTGTATCGGCAGCTCGGCAGCGATGTCGTCGTCACCGAGCACGTTCAGGACGGCGACCGCGTTCACACCGGGCAGGACCTGCTCACGCTGGCCGGACCCGCACGAGAGATCATCACCGGCGAGCGGACAGCTTTGAACTTCCTGCAACGCATGTCTGGCATCGCCACCGCCGCCGCGGCCTTCGCGGAGGCGGTGACCGGGCTTCCGGCACGGATCCTGGACACCCGCAAAACAGCGCCCGGGCTTCGGGCGCTCGACAAGGCCGCGGTCGCCGCCGGCGGAGTGAGCAACCACCGGCTCGACCTCGCGGCGATGGTCCTGCTCAAGGAGAACCACATCGCCGCGGCGGGCGGCGTGAGCGCCGCGATCGCGGCAGTGCACGCGTGTAACACGCGGGGCGTCGCCGTCGAGGTGGAGGTCGAGTCGACAGCCCAGGCCATCGAGGCACTGAGCGCGGGAGTCGAGTGGATCATGCTGGACAACATGTCCATCGAAGACATGCGGCACATTGTGACACTGCGAGGGTCGGAAGGGCCCCGACTCGAGGCGTCTGGATCCATCACGCTGGACACGGTCAGGGCCGTCGCGGAGACCGGAGTCGACGCGATATCCGTCGGTGCCATCACCCACAGCGCGCCGGCGTTCGACCTCAGTCTGCTGCTGACGCCGACGGCACCAGCGGGTGGCGGACACCCGGCGAGGTTCGGATGAGGCAGTGTCTCCTCCTGCGCGGACGGGCTGGAATGCCCGCCATGGCCGACCCCGTCGACCGGGAGGCCTTCGTTTCCGTCTCCGGCACGTTCCCCCGTCGCCGAAGGCGCCCGGGGCGCTGAGGAAGACTTCGCCGGGACGCGAACCGGCAGCCGCGGGTGGCAGAGACGAACCAGACCGGATCAGCACGTCCTCACACATGCCCGGTGCTCCGTCGCCGGGATCGAGCAATCTGAGCGTCAATTCGAAGTCGGACATGTCCGGCCGAACACAGGAGGTTTCCATGACCAAGGGCTACTGGGTCAGTGTCTACCCCGCCATTTCCGACCCTGAGACGCTGACTGACTACAACGAGCTGGCGGGTCTGGCTGTCCGGGCTGGGGGCGGGCGCGTCCTGTCCAATTTCGGTCGAGTCGTCGCCCACGAGGCCGGAATCACCGAACGCGTCGTTCTGATCGAGTTCGACAGTTTTGAACAGGCGGTCGCGGCATACGAGAGCGAGGCATACCAGAAGGCGCTGGTGGCCCTCCCCGACGGCTTCGAGCGCGACTTCCGCATCGTCGAAGGCATCGACTGACCGACGCCCAGCCATCGCTGAGCATCCGTCACCTGATACGCACACGGTGCTGAACGACGACTCACGAGACGAGGTCCGGGCCGGCTGGACTGTCTCGCTGACCTCGTCGACGAAACCCACGCTCGCCCGAAGCAAACCGCGAACCGCTTCTCACACGACAGATCGGTCCAGCGAACACACGGCTTCGATGACCAGGGGCGCATCCTGCATCCATCTGCCGTGTGCCCCGTCGGGGCTACTCAGGGTACTGATATACAGTTTCAAGAATCGCAGGTCAAGACCTCTTTCGGGGGTTTCGACCGGCGGTTTTTCTGTTGTTGGAGTAGCCCAGGGACGCGCCTGACTGCGCCAGGCTGGCGTAGATTCCAGCCAGCGATAGCACCACAGCTGTTGCATTAGTTAGAGTTCAATCACCAGTGGCTGAGCTCCACAAACCCGAGGCCCGCACCATCACTACAGCCTCGCTCCCAAGTCTCACGTGCTCTTCTCGTTTTCGAACCTCACCTACGACCGCTGCCTGGTCACCAACGCCCACGACCAGAAGGCCGCCGCGACCGCAACCGCCCAGTTGCTGCAGTCGGCGGATCCGCCCACGGCCCTGTTCGCCGGCAACAACATGGTCGCCCTCGGCATCATCGCCGAACTGTCCCGCAGCAAGCGCAAGGACATCGCCTTCGTCGCCTTCGACGACGTCCCGCTCGCCAAAGCACTCGACCCGCTTTGACCGTCGTCGCCCAGGACCCCGAGGAGATCGGGAGAGCGGCAGCCACCGCCGCCCTGGCACGCCTGGACGGCGACCGCTCCCGCGCCCGCACCGTCACTGTCCCCACTCGACTGATACTCCGGGGCTCGGGGGAACGCACCGCACCCGCGCTACAGGTGACCTGACCTCAGCGTTAGCGAGCAGCACGCCCGCGCGGTGATTGGTGCCTGACGTGCACCTCGATGGGGTCGTCGCCGTCGGGGTCGAACTTAGCGGCGTTCTCCAGCAGGTTGCCGACCGCCCGTTCGAGCCCTTGGCGGCGGCCCCTGACAATGGATTCGTCGACGTCGAGCAGGACGAAACGCCCGGTGCGGCGATGTACGCGCTGTGCCGCGCGCCGGGCGAGCGCGGACAGCTCCACTGGCTCCTCGGACTCCTCCCGGTCCTGGGCCATGGCCAACTCGACGAGTTCGTCGACCAGCTGGCCGAGTTCGGCGGTCTCACCCTCGACGTCGTCCAGGAGCCGGTCACGGGCGTGCGGGGAGAGCTCGGTGACCCGGCGCAGCACACTGGCGTTCGTGCGCAGGCTGGTCAGCGGGGTGCGCAGTTCGTGCGCGGCGTCCTGCACCAGGCAGTCCTGGGCCTCGCGTGCGGCTGCCAGCCGATCAAGCATCCGACTGAACGAGGCCGAGAGCCGCCCGACCTCGTCGCGCCCGTCGACCAGGCTCGCGCCGTCGGTCCGGCCGTCGACGCTGATCTTCTCGGCGACCCGGGCCAGCCGTTCCAGGCGCCGGGTGATGCGCCGGGCGAGCAGCCAGCCGACGCCCGCCGCCGCGAGCATGACCACGAGGCTGGCCCCGGCGATCCCGCGGGCCATGCCGCCCAGCACGCGGTGGGTCTGGTCGATATGAAGGGCCGTCTGCAAGGCCCCGCGTTCGTCGCCGAGCGCAGTGGTCAGCAGACGGTATGTGCGGACGCCGACCTTCACCTGGTGATGTCCGTCTGTCCGGTGGTGCCGGAGGCGGCAAGGGTTCGCATGATGTCGGACACGGGCAACCTCACGGTCGGGCCGCTCAGATGGGTGGCGGTGCCGTCCCTGGTCCACTGCCCGCGTGATCACGGTCCGCACGCCCTCGTAGCCAGGTCCTGGCTGGTCGGGGCCGGGGTAGAGGTCCAGGGTCTGTGCGGGCGTTCCCGCTCAGCAATGGCAGCAGTACCTCGAGGCGAACGGGCCCGCACTGGACGAGAGGGAGCGCCAGCCATCCGTACGACAGGGGGACCGGCGCGACAGGTGCACCGAGGACCGTCCGGCTTCAGAGGTGCGGGCTGAACCGAAGCAGAGACGTGGCAGCCGCGCGATCGTCCTTGAGTCCCGCCCCCAGGAAACCGAGACCGCCAGGGTTCCGGTCGACGCGTCGGGTCAAGCGATCCCACTCTGCCGCTTCGGCTGCGGTCAGCCCGCAAGCCTTCAAGGACCCGAAGGGCTACCCGAACACTTCTCGTGCCGCAGGAAGCATGAGGCGTGATCTATCGGCCACCGCTGACCGCCCTCGCTGCATCACCTGATGCCAGAGCCCCCTGCCCCGTTCGGGTGGCGGGATGTCATGTTTCCGCCTGACATGTCAGTCCCCGGTGCCACAGGACGACGCCTACCGATCCTCGGCGCGAGGCTGAATACAAGGTCCGCGAGAGGAGCGGTGCGGGCGGCCACCCGGACAGGTGGCCGCCTGCCCGCGCGCTGTCACAAGCTGAGGTAGAAGCGCACGGTCGTGCCGTCGTCGCCGGTGTGCACGCGCACCAGGTCGGCCACGTAGTGGACCAGCATCAGGCCCCGGCCGCCCAGCTGGCCGCGCTCCGGCGGGCGGCGGCCGGCCAGCGGATCGGCCAGCCGGCCCGTATCGCGGACCCCACACACCAGCTGCCCCTGCGCGGCCGCCGGGCAGCACACCGGCACGACATGCCGGTCCCGCCGAACGCACCACCGCCGCCCGCGTTCGGCGCACCACAGCAGGTCTGGGAGGATGGCCGGCAACCGTCCGTACCGGGTCCAGAACCTGCGGGCGGCGAGGGGCGGGCGGGTACGGGCAGCGGGCGGGAGAGCAGAGCGGTGCGGCACATGCCGGAGTACCCGGAGTACCTCGCCGCGGTCGTGTTCGCCGCGGGCGGCGTCGTCAACGCCCTGCTGGCACCGCACCGGTTCTCCACCGCCGTCCTGTTCTGCCTCGCCGTGACCTCTGCCGGACTCGCCGTGGCCAGTCGAAGTGCGGCAGCCCACCCGACCATCGCCACCGTCCTCGCCATCGCCGCCCTGCTCCTGGCGCTCGCGCTGGGCCTGCTGCTGCTGGCCGACGGCGTCCTCCTGGTCCAGCGCTACGGACCGCAGGCAGCCCTGCTGGCGACCGGGGCCGCCGGCTGCGCGGTGCTGGCGGTGCTCGGCCTCGACGCGGTCTTCCACGCGATCGGCGGCGAGACGTTCGGTGCCCTCGTGGTCGCGGTGAACGCGGCCGCGGGATACCTCACTCTGCTCTTCCTCGTCTTCGCCGGCTACGTGTTCGTCCGGGGCCGTAGCACCCCCCTACCGGAAACCACCCATGTCGTCGTCCTGGGCGCCGGACTCGACGGCGACCGGCCCGGCCCGCTGCTGACCCGCAGGCTGGAGTGCGCCCTCGCGATCGAGGCCGCCCGCACACCGGGCATGCCTCGTGTGGTGTTCGTCGTCTCGGGCGGCCAAGGCGACGACGAGGTCCGCTCCGAGGCGGACGCGATGGCCGACTATCTGCGCGGACGCGGAGTTTCCGCCGACCGGATCGTGCGGGAAGACCGCTCCGTCAACACCGGGCAGAACCTCCGCTTCAGCGCGGCCCTCGTGGACGGCACCACTCACGGCCACCGTGCCACGGTGGTCACCAGCGGCTTCCACGTCTACCGCACGACTTTGCTGGCCCGCCGCGTCGGCGTGCCCGTGCACGTCGTGGGCGCGCCGACCTCCCCCGCCTACTGGGTGGCCGCGACACTGCGCGAATTCGCCGCCATCCTGTGGCTGGACCGCCTCCCCCTAGTCGGACTCAGCCTGCTGCTGGCAGTGCCGGTGGCGACGGCAGTCTTCGAGCACTGAAGCGCCCGCGCCCCGGTCAGGCGCTGGCCCAGTAGTTCGCCGCCGTCGAGGTCCGTCCGCTGCCAGCGTGAGTGCTACGTCCGCGCTGCTGTCCGGAATACTCGGTCCATGCCGCTCATCCGTGACTTCGTGCTGCTGGACGAAGCGCAGGACACCAATCCGGTCTTGGAGGATTCCCTGTACCGGCGCCGGCCACCAACGCCAAGTCTTGACCAAGAAGGCCGGCTGAGCACGGCTGCCGTCGTGCCAGACGGGCGGGAGCCCTGGTGCCATCTTCCCCGCCGTCCGGCATAGGGGTGCGCCAGGCGCTGCGTGGCCCGCGCGCTGCGGTCTTCATCGTGGCCGACTTCTTCGCTGGTCCCACCCTGCAGGGCGCCTGGTTGGGGATCGCCTTGCACGCCTGTTGTGGCGTTTCTCCAGGTGAACTCCTGCACCCGCCCGGGTGAAGCAGTCTTCTCCGCCCTGCTGCTCCGGAGGGTCTGGCCGCTACAACCCGGGGTGTGATCAAGAAAATGCCCCGTCTCGCCGCCGTGCTCGCCCTCTTGGTGCTGCCCCTGACTGCCCCGGCCTCCGCTGCAACGACTGCCCAGCCATCACTTGCTGCCGTAGGTCCGGCTTTCGTGGCCTCGGCGCCTGCGGCCGCGCAGGATGTGCCGCTGTTCCAGGCCCTGGAGTGGATCGGCGAGGCTCCCGAGAGCTGGGACGGCTACAGCCGGGACCTGTTCAAGCACTGGAACAAGGGCCTCAACCCCACCGACGGATGCGACACCCGCAAGGAAGTCATCCTGTCCGAGGCCAAACTCGCCCCGGAGACCGGAGCAAGGTGCGCGCTGACGGGCGGACGCTGGTTCTCGGAGTACGACCAGGTGTGGGTGACCGCGGCATCCTCACTGGACGTCGACCACATGGTCCCGCTCGCCGAGGCATGGGACTCCGGGGCGTCGGCGTGGACGGCCGCCCGGCGCGAGGCGTACGCGAACGACCAGGGGGCACCGGCGTCGCTGATCGCGGTCTCGGGCAGCTCCAACCGCTCCAAGAGCGACAAGGACCCCACCGACTGGCTCCCCGTCGAAGGCTTCCGCTGCGAGTACGCGAGCGCGTGGGTGGCGACCAAGCTGCGCTGGCAGCTGCCCGCCGACCCTGCCGAGCGCGACACACTGACCCGCCTGGCGGAGGCCTGCCCTGACACCACGGTCAGCTACAAGCAGGTACCGCAGTGACCACGACCGGCACATGGCGCCAGGCGGCGCGCCCACCCCCGCAACGGGGGGGCGCGCCGCCCCGGGGTGAGGGCAGGCCCGCCGCCGCGCGGCATCCACCCGCAGGAGGTCGGGTGGGTCAGTGGTGGCCGCCGCGGCGGTGGCCCCAGGACTCGTCGTCGACGAAGCGGCCGTGGTCGTTGCGCAGAGTCGCGGTGTCGTGGTCGTTGTTCCACACGTAGGCGCGGCGGTCCTGGTAGAGGTCGGCGCGGGTGTCGCGGCCCTCACCGGTGTGGATCCGGACCGTGGCACGGCCCGCCAGACGGTAGTGGTCGAAGGTGTACGTGTGACCGGACTCGTCCCTCAGGGTCCAGCCGTCCAGGTTGACCGCGTAGCGGGTGGTGTTCGTCAGCTCCACCCACTCCTTGTTCAGCGAGCGGTTGGAGCGGTCGTCGCGGCCCGGGGAGTCGTACTGCACGTCCGAGATCTCCACCTGCGGATGGTGCGGGCGGGCATGATCGGCTGCGGTCGCCGGCAGCGCCGCCACCGAGACGAGGGCTCCGGCGGCGAGAGCTGCGGCGGCCAGACGACGGGCAGTGACAGAAGCGGAAGCGGACAAGGAAGTCCCCCAGATGGTGCGGGCACCCTCCCACCGGGGACCTTGGCGGCCACCGTGGAAGTCGGTGCGGTGTGCGGGTGGCGGCCGGACCGGCCGCGCACCCACACTCTGTCCACCTCGTGCGGGAGTTGGGATGGAAAAAGGGACTGTGTTACTCGTTGCCCATGTTTCTGTGACTCTCGGATGCATCGTCCATTTATGCCAGTGGCGTCATGTTGACGGCTGGAGGGGTCTCACAGCCCTTGCAGCAGCTGGTTTTCCCCGGAGTTCGCCAGCCTGGCCCGGGGCGGGCCGTCACCCGAAAGTGAGTAACAGCGTGCGGCCTCACGACAGCCGGGCATGGGGTCAGAATCTGTGCCGGCCGCGGCCGGCACCTCGTCAGCTCTTCGACGGGATGCGTGCGCCGATCTCGCGCGCCAGGCGGTCCGCGTCCTGCGCGGCCGCCCCGCCCTCCTCGGCGGCTGTGCGCAGCACCCTGATCAGCTCGTACGCCTCGTCCAGCGTCAGCAGGCGCAGCCGTTCGGTGTCGTGCTCCATGGGCGCGAAGTCGATCTCATCGAGGTCAAGGTGTTCGTAGCCGTCCATGATCAGGGCAACGTCACAGACCGTCGGCAGGACACGGCAGGACAACCCCTGCGGCCCCGGCCTGCAGTAGCCCGCCAATTCCCGGGCGGCGCACTCGGCCCTTACTGGTAGGCCTGGTTCAGCGCCCAGATCGCCCAGACGATCACGGCCAGCGACAGCACAACGGCCGTCGTGCCCAGTGCGACTCCCACCCGCGCCCGGGAGGGAGTCGCCCCCTCCTGGCGCCGCGCCCTGTGCAGCGCGACGAGGCCGGAGACGACTGCACCGATCCCCGCGGGCACGATGAAGTACACGGGAAAGAACCGGACCCCGTTCGGGACCCAGGCAGGCAGAAACGGGCACATCAACATGGCGACGGCGGCAGCGCCCAGCACAAACGATGTCGTGCCCCTGTGCTTACGTGCCGTCAGCTGTTCGCTCGACCCGACTGTCTGCTCAAAGGAACTCATGCTCCGGATGCTAGGCAGCGGGTACCGTGCTCCGCTTGGGCGCGAGTACCTAGATCGTCCTGAGTAGCCCGCAGTCGCCGATGCTCGGTCAACGTCTGGCGCACCGACATGCGGCGGGCGGGCTTGAGGCCCGGTTCCATGTGACCGACTGACCCACAGCATCGTCGGCGTCGGTCGGGGTGTGCTCGCGGGCGGCTACCTCAGTTGTCGCCTGGGAGCCGAGTGAGCTGGTGAAGTGGAGCCGTTAAAGCAGTCTTGGTGTCACCAACAAGGCATTCGACTTGTCACGCGTGCTCATTCAGCACCTTTCTGTCACCAGTAGCGAAGATCGAGAGCCGGTGGCTCTCCCGGTTGGTGCGGTGGCCCGCTGAGTTCCGGTGATGTGGCGTCGTCAGTCCGTCGCGGTGCGGCGGGCGTAGGCGCGGGCGGCGCGGGCCCGGTCGCCGCAGCGGGTGGAGCACCACTGGCGGCGGCCGTGCTTGAGCAGGAAGCGGTTGCAGGGCGGGGAGGCACAGGCGGTCAGGCGGGCGGCGTCGGGGGTGATGAGTAGGTCGGCGGCCTCGGCGGCGATGACCGCCAAGGCGTGCTCGACGATCGCGGTGGTGGGGTGGGGTGTGGCGCGGTACGGCCCGGTCTTCTCGTCCCACACCAGCAGGGGTGCGGTGGGGACGCGGGTCATCGCGTCGTTGATCGCTGTGACGGCGGCAGGCAGGGCAGGCTGCCCGGCGACACGGGAGGCCAGCAGCGACCTGACCTGTTCACGCAACGAGCGCAGCTGCGTCGCACAGACCTCCGCCAAGCCGGCTCCGGCCGGGGCGAGGTCGCGCCGCGCTAGCCACTGTTTCGCGTCCGCCGGGGCCGGGGCGCTCGGCCGGGTGGTCGCTCACCCGATCGAAGGAATTCTCTTTCCGGACCAATCCGCAGGCCTGCGCTTTCTCACCGACCCGACGTTCGACGGCCCCGGCGACTACCCCGCACCGGGTGCCGTGCTGACCAAGACGGCGGCGGCTGACGGCAGCCCGGCCGATCTCGGCCACGTCGACGTGGTGCTGCTTTCACACGACGAGCACGCCGATAACCTCGACACCTCCGGCCGGGCCCTGCTCGCCGACGTCCCGCTGACGCTCACGACCCCCAGCGGTGGGGAGCGTCTCGGGGAGGCGGCCACCGGCCTCGCCGACTGGCAGTCGGTGGAGCTCGAGCGCAGGGATGGTGGGCCCGGCACGGTCACCGTGACTGGCGTGCCCGCCATCCACGGCCCCGGCCCGCGGGAGAAGGTCGAGCCGGTCGCCGGCCAGGTCGTCGGTTTCGTCATGACCGGCGAGGACCTGCCAACCATCTACGTCAGCGGCGACAATGCCTCCCTCGACGCCGTCAAGGACGTCGCCGAGCGCTTCGCCCCGGTGGACACGGCCCTTCTCTTCGCCGGAGCGCCCCGCTTCGCCGAAGTCTTCGACGGCGAGGTGATCGTTCTGGACAGCACCCAGGCCGCCCAGGCCGCGAAGATCCTCGACGCCGGCCGCGTGGTCCCGGTCCACTACGACAGCTGGGCCCACTTCACCGAGGGCCGCGACGAGCTCGTCGCCGCCTTCGCCGCCGCCGGTCTCGCCGACCGCGTCGACTTCGGCGTCCGCGGCTGACCGCACAAACGCCGGACACGGCCGGGCGCCGGCCGACAAAGACCCGCCGCGGCTGTCGGCCGGCGCCTCTCGCCTCCCCGCACGCCGCACACCTCGAAACCGAAGGACCACACGACCACGACCGACCCGATCCACGGCATCCGTGGCTCCGCCCTCGCCGCCCTGTCCGTACTGGACTCCGCCATGGCCGGCACCGGCCAGAGCGCCGCAGAGGCACTGACCGGCAGCGTCGAACTCGCCCGGCTCGCCGACCGGCGCGGCTTCACCCGCTACTGGATGAACGAGCACCACGCCATGCCCGGCGTCTCCACCTCCAGCCCACCCGTCCTGCTGGCCTGGCTCACCGCGGAGGCCAGCTGGCTACGGCTCGGCGCGGGATCGCAGGAAGCCGAACCCAGGGGACCATAGTTGTCGACCTGTCGCGCTCTGGCTCACCCGCCCACAACACCGTCGGTGACAACCAGCCTGCCTATGTGAAAACCATCGTGCTTCGGCTCACAGCCGCAGATGGGCAGATCTCTTTCCGTCGGCGTCATCAGTAGTCCAGGTCGAGGTAGTCGATGTCGTTGATCTCGACGTCGCTGAGGCTACTGGCGCGCACTCCGCCGTCCTGAAAGTAGATGTCCTTGAAGCCTTCGGCGATGATCGCGCGCATCTCCTGGTCGCCGGCGCCCTGGTCGCGGGCGTCGAAGAGGCGCTGGGCGTAGGCCGGGGGGAGG
>NZ_JBHVYO010000086.1:0-21718 GCF_042880655.1 Streptomyces sp. NPDC058295 | reverse complement strand
ACCTCATCGCGCCTCTCGGAAGGAGACGTGCCGTCCGGCGACGGAGTCGTACTTGCGCAGGACCAGCCGGTCGGCGTCGTTGCGACGGTTCTTGCGCGTCACGTAGGTGACACCGGTACCGGCCGTGGACCGGAGGGTGATGACGGGGCGAGCCGCACTGCGGGCCATGGGGAACTCCTCTCACACCGACTCGCACCTGCTGATCGGTGCATGCCAGTCACGCTCTACAACAGGGGGTGGGACCGGGACATTCCCCGGCCGCCCCCGCCCCCTGGGCGAATCTCGGTGGCGGGGGCCATGACCTCCTCGGTTACAGTGCTCCGCCGGTATCGCGCCGGCGCCGAGAGGAGACACGGCAGTGCGCTTTGGGGCGGGGACCATGGGGAACGTGGGGCAGGGGCTGACGCTGGCGGCCCTGCTGACGGGGCTGATGACGGGATGCGCGGCCGAGGAGGCCGAACCGGACGGCGCGTCGGGGGCGTCGGCGAAGACGAGCGCGAAGGTCGCACAGCGCGGCGGGTCCATCGGGGCCTCCGGGTCCGCCTGCGAACTGCCCGTCACCTTCGACATCGCCGAGTTCTGGAAGGCCAAGGCCGTCGACGCCGAGGAGGCGACCGGCGCCACCGGCGACCTGGCCGACCTGGCCGACGCCTTCCTGCGCCAGGGCCCGGTCACCATGGCCTGCGAGGTCGACGCCAAGCCCGCGGGGAAGATCGGCTTCCTGCGGGTCTGGACGGGTGAGCCGGGCGACAGCGACGCGCGTGCCGTGCTGGAGGCTTTCGTGGCCGCCGAGCAGGGGGCGAGCGGGGCGCGGTACAGCACGCTGAAGGCGGGCGACATCACCGGCACCGAGGTCGAGTACGTCACCACGAGCGAACTCCTCGAGGAGACGAAGCAGGAGCACGCGCTCGCCGTCACCACGCCCGAGGGCCCCGTCGTCCTGCATCTGGGCGGCATGGACACGGCGGAACACCGAGCGATGCTCCCGGCGTACGAACTGGCCAAGAGCACCCTGCACACCACCGCCGACTGACCGCCCCGGACCACACCCCGAGGCGGGCGCGACCGCCGGGGCTCGCGCGCCCCGGCGAACCACCCTCCGACACAGCACCCATCACACCCCGCCGACCAGACCGGACCCGGCCCGGACCACACCCCGAGGCAGGCTCGACCGCCATGCCCGCGCGCGCCCCGGTGAGCGGCTCGCCGGCGCAGCGCCCGTCGCGGGCGGTCGGCCGGTAGGGAGGCCGGGGCGGTCAGGCGTCGAGCAGGGCTCGCATGCGCTCGGCGGCGCGGACCGCGGAGTCGCCGCAGCAGGTGTTGAACAGCACGTGCACCCGCTCGGCCCGCCGGGCGAGCGCGTGCACCCTCGGGACCCACTCGCGGAGCTCGCCGTCGGTGTACTCGTGCCGGAAGCGGTCCTCCTTGCTGCCGGTGCCCCAGGCCGGGCTGCGGCCGTGCAGGCGGACGACCGCCAGCCGCGCGCAGGTGACGGGCGTGACGGGAGGCACGGCGGTCGGCAGGGACTGTTCCATGTCGACGGCGACGGTGGCGAAGCCGTACGACCGCAGCAGATCGGCCGTCGTGTGCTCCCGCTCGCCCCGCCACCAGTCCGGGTGCCGGAACTCGACGCAGACCGGCCACCCGGCGGTGCGCTCGGCGCACTGGGCGAGGAACGCGTGGGCCCGCGCGCCGGGACGGAACCACGGCGGGAACTGGAAGAGGACGGCGCCCAGCCGCCCCGCGTCACGCAACGGCCAGATGCCGTCCGTGAACCTCCGCCACACCTCGTCCAGGGCCTTCGGGCCACGCACGTCGTCGGGCAGATCCGGCGGCAGCACGGCCGGCCGGGTGGGATGCCCGGTCAGCAGGGAGAAGGCCTTCACGTCGAACACGAAGCCGTCGGGGGTGCGCTCCGCCCACAGCCGGGCGTTGCGCTCGCCGGGCAGCGCGTAATAGGTCGCGTCGACCTCGACGACCGGGAAGCGTTCGGCATAGTGGCGTAACCGTCCCTCCGCGTCGCGCCGACCGACCGGATACCAGCCGCCGGCGACCAGTGCCCGGTCCGTCCAGGAGCAGGCGCCCACCAGAATCTCACTCATGGCGTGCCGGTTACCCCGCCCGCAACGGTTCTCCCCGAGGTCGCGCGGATGCACATCCGGCCAGGTGTGGCGCATTCTTGCTGTGTCGCCCAAGCGGCGGCGCACGGACGAGGTAGGGCCGAATGACTGGGAGCGCCGGAAACGAGCGGAAGCCGTCCGGGCCACCGCCCGCGCTGCTGACCGGGGCCGTGGCGGACGCGCTGCGGGCGACGGACGGCCGCACCGGTGGCGTGTACCTGTGCTCGGCCACGTCCCGGCAGCTGCGCCTCGCGGTCCTCGCGGGGCTGCCCGGTCCGCTGTTCCGCCCCTGGTGGCGGGTGCACATGGACCGTCCGTTCCCGGTCGCCGACGTGTACCGGACGGGTGTGCCGGTGGTGCTGGCCAACGCCACCGAGATGATGCGCCACTACGCGCAGCTCGCCGCGGGCCTGCCCTTCCAGTTCGGATCGCTCTACGTGCCCGTCGTGGCGGACGGGCGGTCTTTCGGGGTGCTGGCCGTCCTGCGCCCGGCGGCGGCCGACGCGGCGGAGGTGCAGGCGGAGCGGGAGCGGCTGACGGCGGTGGCGGACGACCTGGGAGCGGCCCTGCTGCGGCTGGGGGCGGACGGCCGAGACGTCACCTGGGACGAGGAGCCGCTGTGCGTGCGGCCGCCGGCCGCCGGACCGGCCCCGGGGCGCGTCGGGCGGTTCTCCTGGGATCCGGCGACCGACGTCGTCACGCTCGACGAACAGGCACGCACCCTGCTCGGTCTGCCCCCGGACGAGTTCCCGGGCACGCTGGACGCCCTGGCCCGGGCCGTCGACCCGACGGACGCCCACCGGCTGCCGGGCCTGCTGCACCGGACGGCCCGGGGCCGGCCGCCGCCGCTGCCGCTCCAGGTGCGCACCACCGAGGGCGGGCTGCGGCTCCTCGAACTGTGGGACGCGACGGGCGTGGCGACCCGGCCGGGTGATCCCCCGGCCGCGTCTTCCGCCCTGCCCCGCCCCATCGCCGGCGTCCTCCTCGATCCGGGCCCCGGCGCCTTGGCCGACGGAGCGGCCGACCTCCTCCCGGAGGGGGTGTTCTGTCTCGACCGGCTGGGGCTCGTCGTCTACGCCAACGCGCGGGCCGGGCACCTCCTCGGCGTGCCGCGGGACCGGCTGGTCGGCCGGTCGCTGTGGGAGGCCGTGCCGTGGCTGAACCAGCCCACCTGCGAGGAGCATCTGCGCGGCGCCCTGCTGTCGCCGGAGCCCGCGCACTTCCATGTGCGGCTTCCGGTCACCACCGAGCCCTCCGCCGTCGCCCGGCCGTACGAGGGCGACTGGCTGCGCGTGTCCCTGTACCCGGGCGCGGATCTCGTCACCTGCAAGGCGGTCCCGGCGAACCGCGTGCCGAACGACACGGCTCCCGAACCCCCGGAGACGGACACCCCGGCGCCCGGCACCGCCGCCTCGACCACCCCGCTCTACCGGCCCATCGTCCTGGCCATCGCGCTGACGGAGGCGGTGACCGCCCGCCAGGTGTCGGCGGTGGTGATGCAGGAGCTGCTGCCCGCGTTCGGCGGCCGTCGGCTCGCCATCTACCTGCTCCAGGAGCGGCACCTGTACCTGGCGTGGGAGTCCGGTTTCCCCGACGGCTTCCTGGCGCCCTTCGAAGGGGTGGGGCTGGACACCCGGCTGCCCGGTGTGGAGACCCTCACCACGGGCCGGCCGCTCTTCTTCGACTCGATGCAGCAGCTGTCGGACGCCTATCCGGGCATCGACCTCGACGCGTCGGAGGGCGCGCGCGCCTTCCTCCCGCTGATCGCCTCGGGCCGCCCGGTCGGCTCGTGCATCCTCGGCTTCGACCGCCCTCGCAGCTTCAGCTCCGAGGAACGCACGGTGCTGACCGCGCTCGCCGGGCTGATCGCCCACGCGATGGAGAAGGCGCAGCGCTACGACACCGAGGCCGCCCTCGCCCGAGGGCTCCAGCAGGCCCTGCTCCCCCGGCGGCTGTCGCAGCACGCGCGCGTGGAGACCGCGGGACGCTATCTGCCGGGCACCGAGGGCATGGACGTGGGCGGCGACTGGTACGACGTCGTGGAGGCCGGGGACGGCCTCGCCCTGGTCATCGGGGACGTACAGGGGCACGGCGTGCAGGCGGCGGCCACCATGGGACAGCTGCGCAGCGCGGTGCGGGCGTTCGCCCTGGGCGACCGGCCGCCCGAGGAGGTCATGGGCGGCACGAACCACCTCCTCATCGACCTGGACCCCGGCCAGTTCGCCAGCTGCTGCTACGTCCGGCTCGACCCGGCCACCGGTCTGGCCCGGGCGGTCCGCGCCGGGCACCTGCCGCCGCTGCTGCGCCACCCCGACGGCCGAACCGAGGTCGTGGAACTGCCCGGCGGCGTGGTGCTCGGGGTGGACCCGCGCGCCCACTACCCGGTGACGGAGCTGCGGTTGGAGCCGGGCGCGATCCTCGCCCTCTACACGGACGGGCTGGTCGAGCGGCCCGGCCACGACATCGACGACGGCATCACGGATCTGCGCCGGGCCCTGGCCGGAGCGGGGTCCAGGCGCCCTCCGGCCGAGGCCGGCGCCGGCGGGCCCGCGGCCGAGACCCGTTCCGGCCGTTCGCTCGCGGATGTCGCCGACCTGCTCACCGCGACGGCCCGGCAGGCCGCGGACCGGGCGGACGACATCGCGCTGCTGCTGGCCACCCGGCGGGCGTCCGAAGTCACTCACGGCAAGCGTGCGGGACACGGTCCGTGACCGTGCGTGACGGCTCTCGCCTCGCGCGGCCCGGCAGTGTAGACATGGCACATGGTCCGACTCCTGGGGCGCTCGGATGCCCGGCCGGCCCGTCGTCCCCGGGACCCGCGGGTGCGGCATACGCCTGAGTCCGCCCTGGGCGGCCGCAGTCTCGCCGCGCAGGTGTTCGTCCTCCAAGTGGTCATCGTGCTGCTGCTGGTCGTGGCCGCCGTGGTGGCGCTGCTGCTCCAGGTTCGTCACGACACCACCCAGGAGGCCCGCAACCGCTCCGTCGCGGTCGCGCAGACCTTCGCCAACTCGCCGGGCATCGTCGAGGCGCTGAGCGCCCCCGACCCGACGGCCGTGCTCCAGCCCAAGGCTGAGGCCGCCCGCGTGGCGTCCGACATGGACTTCCTGGTCGTCATGAACACCGACGGCATCCGCTACACGCATCCCAAACCGGACCGCATCGGCAAGAAGTTCGTCGGGAACATCCAGCCGGCGCTGGACGGCGGGATCGTGGTCGAGGAGGTCGACGGGACCATCGGCCGGCTGGTCCAGGCGGTGGTGCCGGTGAAGACGGCCGACGGGACGGTGGTCGGCCTGGTGTCGTCCGGCATCACCACCGCGCACGTCGGCGGCAACGCCGACCGGCAGCTGCCGCTCGTCCTCGGCAGCGCCGCGGTCGCCCTCGCCCTGGCCACGGCGAGCACGGCGCTGGTCAGCCGCCGTCTGCTGCGCCAGACCCACGGCCTGGGCCCGCGCGAGATGACCCGGATGTACGAGCACCACGACGCCGTCCTGCACTCCGTCCGGGAAGGGGTGATCATCGTCGGCGGCGAGGGCGACCTGCTGCTCGCCAACGACGAGGCGCAACGCCTGCTCGACCTGCCCCCGGACGCCGAACGGCGCCAGGTCCTCGATCTGGGACTCGACCGGGACACGGCCGAACTGCTCGCCTCCGGGCGGATGGTCACCGACGAGGTGCACCTGGTCGGGGAGCGGCTGCTGGCGATCAACCAGCGGCCCACCGACCTGGCGGGCGGACCGGCGGGCAGCGTCGCCACCCTGCGCGACTCCACGGAGCTGCGTGCCCTGTCGGGCCGGGCGGAGGCGACCCGCGAGCGCCTGGACATGCTGTACGCGGCCGGGGTGGGCATCGGGACCAGCCTGGACGTCACCAGGACCGCCGAGGAGCTGACGGAGCTGGCCGTGCCGCGGTTCGCGGACTTCGCGTCCGTGGATCTGTTCGACGCCGTCCTGGAGGGCGAGGAGCCGGGGTCCCGGGGCACGCTGCGCCGCACGGCGGTCAGCGCGATCCGCAAGGGCGCGCCGCTGTACGCGGTGGGCGAGCGGATCCGCTTCGTGGACTCCGCCCCGCAGGCCCACAGTCTCGGCGAGGCGCGGGCGGTCCTGGAGGCCCGCCTCGCCGAGGCGCCGGGCTGGCGCGCCCAGGACCTCGAACGGACCGAGCAGGTCGTCGAGTTCGGCATCCACTCCCTGATCACCGTGCCCGTGCGGGCGGGGTCCCTGATCCTGGGCGTGGTCAGCTTCTGGCGTTCGGAACGGCCCGATCCGTTCGACCCGGACGAGGTGGCGCTCGCCGAGGAGCTGGTGGCGCGGGCCGCGATCTCCATCGACAACGCGCGCCGGTTCACCCGCGAGCACGGCATGGCGGTCACCCTCCAGCGCAGCCTGCTGCCGCGGACCCTGCCCGAACAGAACGCCCTGGACATCGCCTACCGCTATCTGCCGGCGCAGGCGGGCGTGGGCGGCGACTGGTTCGACGTGCTGCCCCTGTCCGGGGCCCGGGTCGCGCTCGTCGTCGGTGACGTGGTGGGCCACGGGTTGCACGCGGCGGCCACCATGGGCCGGCTGCGCACCGCGGTGCACAACTTCTCCGCCCTGGATCTGGCCCCGGAGGAACTCCTCGGCCTGCTGGACGAGCTGGTGGCCCGTATCGACCAGGACGAGGCGGACGACGGCACCGACGCGGCCGTCTCCGGGGCGACCTGTCTGTACGCCATCTACGACCCGGTCTCCCGGCGCTGCACGATCGCCCGCGCCGGGCATCCGCCGCCTGCGCTGGTGCACCCCGACGGCCGGGTCGAGTACCTCGAGGTGCCCGCCGGACTCCCGCTCGGACTGGGCGGGCTGCCGTTCGAGACGGTCGAGCTGGAGCTGGCCGAGGGCAGCTCGCTGGTGCTGTACACCGACGGGCTGGTGGAGGACCGGGAACGGGACATCGACACCGGTCTGGAGCTGCTGCGCACCGCCCTGGCGCAGAGCTCCGACGGGCCGCCGGAGGGGACCTGCCAGGCGGTCCTGGACGCCCTTCTGCCGCCCCGCCCGGCCGACGACATCGCGCTGATCGTCGCGCGGACCCGGGCGCTGGGCGCCGACCGGGTCGCCGAGTGGGACGTGCCGGTGGACCCGGCGGCGGTCGGCGAGGTGCGGGCGGCCGTGGTGCGGCAGCTGGCGCGCTGGGACCTGGAGGACCTGTCCTTCACCACGGAACTGATCCTGAGCGAACTGGTCACCAACGCGATCCGCTACGGCAGCGCCCCGGTGCGCGTCCGGCTGCTGCGCGACCGCACCCTGATCTGCGAGGTCGCCGACAGCAGCAGCACGTCACCGCACCTGCGGTACGCGGCCATGACCGACGAGGGCGGGCGCGGTCTGTTCCTGGTGGCGCAGCTGACCGAGCGCTGGGGCACCCGTTACACCGCCAAGGGCAAGGTCATCTGGGCCGAACAGCCGCTGCCGTGAGGCGAGTCGGCCGCCGCTCCACTCATCAATGATGTTTATGAGTCCATAGACCGGACCCGCGTACCGAGTAAGGTTTGCCTTAGTTTAGGCTTCCCCCGAGTCGATCTGTCGCCACTCGAAGGGAACCTGATCATGCCCCGCCCCCTGCGGGTAGCCATTGTCGGAGCCGGCCCCGCCGGGATCTACGCCGCCGACGCGCTGCTCAAGTCCGATGTGGCCGCCGACCCGGGTGTCTCCATCGACCTCTTCGAGCGCATGCCGGCCCCGTTCGGCCTGATCCGTTACGGCGTCGCCCCGGACCACCCCCGCATCAAGGGCATCGTCAACGCCCTGCACCAGGTCCTCGACAAGCCGCAGATCCGTCTCTTCGGCAACGTCGACTACCCCACCGACATCAGCCTGGACGACCTGCGCGCCTTCTACGACGCGGTGATCTTCTCGACCGGCGCGACGGCCGACCGCGACATGTCGATCCCCGGCATCGAGCTCGACGGCTCCTACGGCGCCGCGGACTTCGTCTCCTGGTACGACGGCCACCCGGACGTGCCGCGCACCTGGCCCCTCGAGGCCGAGAAGGTCGCGGTCCTGGGAGTCGGCAACGTCGCCCTCGACGTGGCCCGCGTCCTGGCCAAGACGGCGGACGAACTGCTGCCCACGGAGATCCCGGCCAACGTCTACGAGGGCCTGAAGGCCAACAAGGCACTGGAGATCCACGTCTTCGGCCGCCGTGGCCCGGCGCAGGCGAAGTTCTCCCCGATGGAGCTGCGGGAGCTCGACCACTCCCCCACCATCGAGGTCATCGTCGACCCCGAGGACATCGACTACGACGACGGCTCGATCGCCACGCGGCGCGGCAACAAGCAGGCCGACATGGTCGCCAAGACGCTGGAGAACTGGGCGATCCGCGACGTCGGGAGCCGCCCGCACAAGCTCTTCCTGCACTTCTTCGAGTCGCCGGCCGAGATCCTCGGCGAGGACGGCAAGGTCGTCGGTCTGCGCACCGAGCGCACCGCCCTCGACGGCACCGGCAACGTCAAGGGCACCGGCGAGTTCAAGGACTGGGACGTCACGGCGATCTACCGCGCCGTCGGCTACCTCTCCGACAAGCTCCCCAAGCTGCCCTGGGACCTCGACTCGGGCACGGTCCCGGACGAGGGCGGCCGCGTCATAGAGGAGTCCGGCGAGCACCTGCAGTCGACGTACGTCACCGGCTGGATCCGCCGCGGTCCGGTCGGCCTCATCGGCCACACCAAGGGCGACGCCAACGAGACGGTGTCGAACCTGCTGGACGACCACGCGAACGGCCGTCTGCAGACGCCCGCCTCGCCCGAGCCGGAGGCCGTGGAGACGTTCCTCGCCGAGCGCGACGTCCGCTTCACCACCTGGGAGGGCTGGTACAAGCTGGACGCCGCCGAGAAGGCGCTGGGCGAGCCGCAGGGCCGCGAGCGCGTGAAGATCGTCGAGCGTGAGGACATGCTGCGGGAGAGCGGCGCGTAGTCCTGGGCGCGGGGTTCGGTCGCCACCTCGGGCCGCTCCGGCCCCGGTCGGCCGAACCCCGACCCGCCCACGGCTCGGGGTGGTTGACGTAATCCTGTTGGGCCGCACGATCGACGCCTGTTAGCGTCCCGGGGTGTTCAGCCTCCAGGAGCCTCCCCTCTTCACCCGGCTGCGCGACGCGCGCCGGGTGCTGATCGCCGGTGCGGGCGGCGGTTTCGACGTGTACGCGGGCCTGCCGCTGGCGCTCGCCCTGCGCTCGGCGGGCAAGGAGGTCCATCTGGCCAACCTCTCCTTCGCCGAGCTGCACGGGCTGCCCTCCGAGGTCTGGCTCCAACCGGACGTCGCGGCCATCCGCCCCGACATCCCGACCCGCGGCGACTACTTCCCCGAGCGCACCCTGGCCCGCTGGCTCGACCGGCACGACCTCCCCGCCACGGTGTACGCCTTCCCGCGCATCGGAGTGGATCCCCTGCGAGCCGCCTACCGGGCGCTCCTCGACCACCTGGGCGGGGTGGACGCCGTCGTGCTGGTGGACGGTGGGACCGACATCCTGATGCGCGGCGACGAGCACGGACTGGGCACGCCCGAGGAGGACATGGCCAGCCTCGCCGCCGTACAGAGCCTCGACGACGTCCCCCACCGGCTGGTGGCCTGTCTCGGCTTCGGCGTGGACGCCCACCACGGGGTGAACCACTCCCTCGTCCTGGAGAACCTGGCCGCGCTGGACCGCGAGGGCGCCTACCTCGGCGCGTTCTCCCTGTCGCACCAGAGCCCCGAAGGGGCCCTCTACCTGGACGCCGTGGCCGACGCCCAGGCCTGCACCCCGGGCCACCCGAGCATCGTCAACGGCTCCGTCGCCGCCGCCGTACGCGGCTCCTTCGGCAACGTCCGGTTCACCGAGCGGACCAAGGACAGCGAACTGTTCGTCAATCCGCTCATGGCGCTGTACTTCTGCGTCGACGCGCCCGGCCTGGCCCGCCAGAACCTCTACCTCGACCGCCTCGCCGACACGGTCCTGATGCGGCAGATCAGCTCCCGCATCGAGGAGTTCCGCGACGAACTCCCCCTGCTGCGGCAACCGCGCGCCTTCCCGCACTGAGGCACGGCCGCCCCTCGGCGCGGGTGGCGGTGCCGTGTGGCGGTCGTCAGCGGGTCGCGAGGTCGCGGCCGCCGACGACCGCCAGAACCGCGGTCAGCAGGAGGAGGGCCGCCGCCTCACAGGTAGACCTCGACCATCTCCTCCTCGCGTTCCCTGCGGTAGTACGCGGGCAGCGGGCGCAGGGCGGTGCGGTAGCGCCCTTCGAGCAGCGTGGGCGTGCCGGTCGTCATGCCAGACCTCCGGCGAGTCCGGGCCCCGTGGCGGGCGGGGTGACGGTTCCGGGGGCGCGGCGGCCCTCGGCGATGCGGCGCCTGGCCGCACCGGCTCCGGCCGCCATGCGGTCCGCCTCCGCGACGAGGGCGTCGACGCCCTCGTCGGTGACGCGGTAGTAGCGCCTGAGCCGACCTTGCTGGACCTCCTCGCGGTCCAGCGCGATGAGCCCGTCGGCGGTGAGCCGGTCGAGCACGCCGTACAGCGTGCCGGCCCTCAACCGCACCTCCCCTTCGGAGAGTTCCGCTATCTCGCGCAGGATGCCGTAGCCGTGCCGGGGCTGGTCGGCGAGGGCCGTCAGCACGAAGAAGGCGGCCTGGGTCATGCTCCTCGATGCCATGAGACTGAATATATCGGCTGCCGATATATTCAGCACGGCGAAATACCGGGTCGCGCACCTGCCTCGGCAGGACACCGTTCCTGGCGAGGCGTTCAATGGTCTGCATGGGTGTTCGGCAGACGACGACACGCCACCGAGCGAAGGCCCCAGCGGCCCTGGCGGTGGCCGCGCTCCTGCTCGTCCCCGGTGTCCTCGCCGCCGCTCCCCCGCCCCAGCCGCCTCCGCAGCTGACGGCGGCGGAGGTGAACGCGGCCGTGGGGAAGCTCGACGGGATCGTGCAGGACGGGATGAAGCGGACGGGCGTGCCCGGGGTCTCGGTCGCCGTCGTGTACAAGGACCGGGTCGTGTACCTGAAGGGCTTCGGCGTCCGCCACGAAGGCCGGTCCGCCCGGATCGACCCCGACACGGTGTTCGAGCTGGCGTCGCTGTCGAAGCCGCTGGCGTCGACCGTCGTCGCCGGAGCGGTGGGCGAGGGCGAGGGCGACGAGAAGATCGGCTGGGACGACCCCGTGGCCGCCCATCTGCCCGGCTTCGCCCTCAAGGACCCGTGGGTGACGCGGAACGTCACGGTGGCCGACCTGTTCGCCCACCGCAGCGGCCTGCCCGACCACGCGGGCGATCTGCTGGAGGACCTCGGCTACGACCGCACGTACATCCTGAACCACCTCCGGTACGAACCCCTGGCCCCGTTCCGCGCCTCCTACGCCTACACCAACTACGGCCCGACGGCGGCCGGTCAGGCGGTCGCGAACGCCGAGGGCACGACCTGGGAGAAGCTCTCCGAGGACACCCTCTACAAGCCCGCCGGGATGGACTCCACCAGCTCCCTCTTCGCCGACTACCAGGCCGCGAAGAACCGGGCCGACCTGCATGTGAAGGCCCCCGACGGCACCTGGCGGGCCCAGTACGTGCGCGACGCCGACGCCCAGGCCCCCGCGGGCGGCGCCAGTTCCACCGCCCGGGACATGTCCCGCTGGCTGCGCCTCCAGCTGGCGAACGGCAAGCTCGACGGCGAGCAGATCATCCCGGCCGAGCAGCTCGAGCGCACCCACATCCCCGCGATCGTCTCCAATCCCCCGCAGGCGCCGGCCGGCCGCACGGGCTTCTACGGCCTCGGCTGGAACGTGAGTTACGACGATCTGGGCCGCCTGCGCCTGAGCCACTCGGGCGCCTTCGCCCTCGGCGCGAACACCAACGTCACCATGCTTCCCGCGGAGCAACTGGGCATCGTGGTCCTCACCAACGGCAAGCCTCTCGGTCTCCCCGACGCCATGGCGGAGAGCTTCTTCGACACCGCCGAGCACGGGAAGGCCACGGCCGACTGGCTCGACGTGATCGGGAAGGTCTACGCGCAGCAGGAAGGGGCGGCGGTCTCCCCCACCGACTACGCCGACCCGCCCGCGGACGCGGCCGCCGCCCGCCCCGACGCGGCGTACACCGGGACGTACGCCAACAGCTTCTACGGTCCGCTGACCGTCTCCGCGTCCGGCGGCGAACTGACCATGCGGCTGGGCCCGAAGCCGACGACGTTCCGGCTGACCCACTACGACGGGGACACGTTCAGCTTCCGGACGGTCGGCGAGAACGCCGTCGGACTGTCCGGCGTCACCTTCCACGGCGACCGTGACGGCAAGGCGACCCGGGTGACGGTGGAGGCGTTCGACGAGACCGGCCTGGGCACCTTCACCCGCGAATAGCGCGAGCGCGCGAACCGGCGGCCGGGAGTCAGCCGTCGTCGCGCGGGTGGGTCTCGATCACCCGGGCCCGCACATCGGCCCTGAGGTAGGCGCTGCCGGGCTCCACCGTCTTCGACAGCGGGCCGACGATGAGCGTCTACGACCTGCTCAGCAAGGAAGGCCTCAAGTCGGCCGTGGCGAAGCTGACCGCCGCCATCGACCTTCTCCACGGCGGCGACCCCACCGGACGCGCCGCCGGACGAGCTGCCCGAGGACCCGCCGGCGACAGGCGGTGCGTCGGCCGGAGCGGGCACGGCGCGAATGGTCCGCGGCGGCCCCGGGCATGCTGTGAGCGAGGTCACTTCCGCCGGGCCGTGCGGGACCACTCCCGGACAGCTCCCCCACTCGCCCATCGCCCTCCCCCACGAAGGACATGTGCATTGGCTCTTATGTACCCTGCCGCCCCATCGGCCCGCCGCCCGGGCCGCTGCTGGACGATCCGAGTGGTCGGGCACCGGGACCGCACCGCGTCCGTCACCTGCTCCTCGCCGTGCGTGATGCCGCCGCGCTCCCGGGACATCGCGGCCCTGCGCCGCTTCGCGGTGGCCCACGCGGCCGCGCACGCCAGAGCGGCGGCGGTACACCACGACGCCGCCTGCTCGTGCCGTCGCCAGGGGTGCGCACTGCACGAGGACACCCGGGTCGCCTGCGCGGGGTCCGTCGTCCTCGTTCTGCGGCACGACCCGGCGGTCGGCCAGGTGTGGACCCTCAGCGAAGTCTGCGCCTCCTGCGCCCCGTTGCTGCCCCACGCACGCGTACTGAACCGTGCGGCGCCACCACCGCCCCGCGTTCCTGACCAGGATCCGGCACCGGCACCGGCACCGGGCACGGAGGCGGGCCGGGGAGCGGGCGCGGGGCCGGCTCCCTCCGGGCCGGCGACGCCGACCGTGGGACCACCGCGTCTCGTCCCCGGCGGTTTCAGCGCCCCCTCGCCGGGAGCGGGAGCGGGAGCGGGCCCGGAACGGGGTGGCGGCCGACGGCGCGGGATCGGCGGACGGCGCGGCCGGGCCACCGGATCGTAGGCACTCCCGCCGAAGCCCGCCGGAGCCCGTCAGGGCTCGTATCGGGACTGCGGCGGGATGCGGATGGGCAGAGCGCCGAGGATCCGGCCGCGGAACTGCGGAGCCGGTGGCTCGCCGCCAGGGACGGCGGGCCCGTCGTCCCTGGACCGCGCCGCCAGCAGCTCGGCGATGCGCGCGCCGCCACGCCGCCCCTCCAGATGCAGACGGCCGACGTTGGCCCGGTCGTCGGCGAGCAACGTCAGGACGGCCGACGGCCCGGCCGCGTACGTCGCGAGGTAGCCCCCGGCCCCGCGCACCAGCAGCTCGCGGAACTCGCCGCGGTCGGCGAGGTCGACCATCCGGCGCCCCACGCCGAGCGCCGCCGCGGTGAGCGCGGCCAGCCCCTCCGGCTGCACGTCCGGCATGTCCTCGGCGAGGACGAGACCGTCGGCACCGGCCGCCAACGCCCCCGTCAGCTCCGGTATCCGGGTACGCAGCCGGTGCAGTTCGTTCAGAACCTCGGTCTCGACGGCCATGACCGTTGCCCCTTCGGCGCGTTGTCGGCTGACGCGGATCAAGTGCGGTGCGGCGCGCGGTGGTTCAGATACTCCTGAGGCTACGGAAAGGAACGACCGGAAGCGATGGCTCCGGCATTTTCCCTTGGAACATGCCGTGCGACGGGAGGCTACCGCCGAACTCGGGCGCCCTACCGACGTTTTTGCAGTTCAGGAGCAGTTTCCCGGCAGCCTCACGACACCGGGCGGCCGATCGGCAGGTCGTTACCACGCCACGAACCCACCTCGCCGGACACGGCGGTCCCGGCAGGAGCCCGGGCCGATGCCTGACGACGGAGCTCTCCGCGGCGTCAGCCGTCGCTTTCGGCACGGGCATCACGTGCAGGCGCAGGCTGCGGGACCGGAACGAGGCGGGCGTGTGGCAGCGGCTGCACGAGGTCCTGGTGAGTCGCCGTTAGTTGATGATTTCGGCGCGATCATCCAGACGGATCTGTACCAGCCGGTCTCGCCACATCTGGAGGGCTTCGGGTGTCTGTCGCGTCCAGTCTGTGACCTCGCCGACGATCCGAAGCGGTTCCCTGCTGCGATAGGAGCGAGTGGGATTGCCGGGGAACTTCCTGTCGGTGACGTTGGGATCGTTCTCGAACGCCCCGGTCGGTTCGACGACATACACGCGCGGGGCCCCATCGCCGGCGGCCAGTTCGGCGGCGAGTCCCGCACCGTCGCGCAACGCGGTGAAGTAGATGTGGTTCATCACGATTTCGGGCCGGTAGTTGGAACGGAAACCGGCGGTCAGGTGATCTCCGACCAGCAGCTCGGCCTTTGTGCCGTGAAAGAAAGGCCCCTCGTCCAACACCTCGTCCATCGCCGCAGATTATCAACGAAACTGTCGTGACGGCGAGCTGTCCGGGACGGGCCCGGCATCAGTGAAGCCGAACACGAGGTCATCCTCCACGAGGAACGCCCCGTAACGGAAACCGAGACGGTGCCGGTGGAGCGGGTGCGCATGTCCGCCGAGGAACACACCGACGAGGAGACCGTCCGCGGTCAAGTCCGCAAGGAACAGATCGACACCGAAGGCGTGGACGACGACCGGCGCGGGACCTGACGCTGCGCCCGCCTCGCACCTGCACGTCGGCCCACTCGGAACCTACTCGAGCGGGTCGGCTGTGCTCTTTTGTGCCCCGTCGGGCCGCGCAGACGTGCGCGGAGGTGATCAGCGCCGGGGACCAGTCCAGCTGCTCCTTCGACCGCAGACCAGTTGTGGCCGGAGCCGCATCCACGGCCGTTCCCGCGTGTCCCGAACGGCCACGGGGACGAGCGGACGGCTGCTCCGTCCGGGTGCATCGCTCACACGATCGGCCGCGCATCGCGCGCTTCGGGAGTGAGTGCCGCCCTCGCGCCGCAAGGATGGGCGGGCAACTGACGTCATGGCGTGAGCGAACGCGAGTATCGAGAGACGGACGGCCTGTGAGCATCCTCGACCAACCCCAGCCCGACGGTGCCAAGGCAGCCGAGGACGCGTATCAAAATGAACTGCCGGTGAGGGGCAGGCAGCCCGGCAATGTAGTGGTGAAGTGGCTGACGACCACCGACCACAAGACGATCGGCACCCTGTACCTGACCACGTCGTTCGCGTTCTTCCTGATCGGTGGGGTGATGGCGTTGCTCATGCGCGCCGAACTCGCCCGTCCGGGCATCCAGATCGTCTCGAACGAGCAGTACAACCAGTTGTTCACGATGCACGGCACGGTCATGCTGCTGATGTTCGCGACGCCGCTGTTCGCCGGCTTCACGAACTGGATCATGCCGCTCCAGATCGGCGCGCCCGATGTCGCGTTCCCGCGGCTGAACATGTTCGCCTACTGGCTGTACCTGTTCGGTTCGTCGATCGCTGTAGGCGGTTTCTTCACCCCGCAGGGTGCGGCCGACTTCGGCTGGTTCGCCTACACGCCGCTGTCGGACGCCATCCGCACCCCGGGTCTCGGCGCCGACCTGTGGATCATGGGTCTGGCCTTCTCCGGCTTCGGCACCATCCTCGGCTCGGTCAACTTCATCACCACGATCATCTGCATGCGCGCACCCGGCATGACGATGTTCCGCCTGCCGATCTTCACCTGGAACGTCCTGCTGACCGGTGTCCTGGTCCTGCTGGCCTTCCCGGTCCTGGCGGCCGCGCTGTTCGCCCTGGAGGCGGACCGCAAGTTCGGTGCCCACATCTTCGACGCGGCCAACGGCGGCCCCCTGCTGTGGCAACACCTCTTCTGGTTCTTCGGCCATCCAGAGGTGTACATCATCGCCCTGCCGTTCTTCGGAATCATCACCGAGATCATCCCGGTCTTCTCCCGCAAGCCGGTCTTCGGCTACATGGGCCTGGTCGCCGCGACCATCTCGATCGCCGGCCTCTCCGTGACGGTGTGGGCCCATCACATGTTCGTCACCGGCGGGGTACTGCTGCCGTTCTTCTCCTTCATGACGTTCCTCATCGCCGTACCGACGGGCGTGAAGTTCTTCAACTGGATCGGAACGATGTGGAAGGGCTCACTGTCCTTCGAGACACCGATGCTCTGGGCGGCCGGCTTCCTCATCACGTTCCTCTTCGGCGGTCTGACCGGCATCATCCTGGCCTCGCCGCCGATGGACTTCCACGTCTCCGACTCCTACTTCGTGGTCGCCCACTTCCACTACGTCGTCTTCGGCACCGTCGTCTTCGCGATGTTCGCCGGCTTCCACTTCTGGTGGCCGAAGTTCACCGGCAAGATGCTCGACGAGCGCCTCGGCAAGATCACCTTCTGGACGCTGTTCGTCGGCTTCCACGGCACCTTCCTGATCCAGCACTGGCTGGGCGCCGAGGGCATGCCGCGCCGGTACGCCGACTACCTGGCCGTCGACGGCTTCACCACCCTCAACACGATCTCGACGATCAGCTCCTTCCTCCTCGGCCTGTCGATGCTGCCCTTCCTCTACAACGTGTGGAAGACGGCCAGGTACGGCCAGCCGGTCGGCGTCGACGACCCGTGGGGCTACGGCCGCTCCCTGGAGTGGGCCACGTCCTGCCCGCCGCCCCGCCACAACTTCCTCACCCTGCCGCGCATCCGCAGCGAGTCCCCGGCGTTCGACCTGCACCACCCCGACATCGCGATCGCCGAGGCCGAGGCCCACGGTGTCCGCGCATGAGCGGCCGGGGCACGCGGTGAGCGGTCTGCCGGAGCGGGCAACCGCCAGCGAACTGGGCAACACGGTGGAGGGATACCTGCTGTGGCAGGCCCGGATCGCGGAAGCGGAACAGCGTGCGCAGGATTTCGTCCAGCCGATGCAGTGGCTGACGACGTCGCAGCGCACGGAGATCGAATGCCACTACGTTGCCGACAGCCTCCGCCGCGCCCGACGGGACCTTGAGCGCCTGGCGGCCCGAAGCCTGTCCCTGCGTGCCGAGTACGAACACCGCTACCGGCAGTTGCAGCGCCGCTGCCTGGGCCTGACCCTGACGGTCTGCGCGGTGCTCATCACAGTGGCCGCCCTGCTGTCGGCCCTTTGAACAGGAGCGGCCCTGAGCGGAGTGAGGACGAGACCGGGAGAGACCGGTTTGCCTTGAGCAACGCCCTGTGATGCTGCTCCTCGTTTGGGGCGCATCCACCACGGGGCGTCTGCGCCGACCTCGGCGTAAGCGGTGGTGGCGATCCGGACGCGTCAGTGTGCCCATGACGTCCCACTACCGGCGGGATGCCCGAGCGCTCCCGCGGACGCTGCTGCCCGTGGGCGCGGCGAACCGGCCACGGTATCCCACAGCCAGGTGCTGGAGCATGTGCCCGGTGAAGGGCCCTCCCGGCAGGGCTCCCGCCACCGCCCAGGCCGTGACGGCGGCCCCTGCACCGAACGACACATCCCGATGCCTCGGCCAAGCATCCCCAAGGCGCCGCAGACGCCCGGCTGCCGAGAGGTAGGCGACGGCCATCAGCAGCGCGGCCGCCGCCGTGATCAACTCGGCCGTGCCGGGGCCGGCTGCCGTGACGGGGTGGCCATGCGCGAGGCTCTCCGCCCCGATCCGGCCTTGCTGCGACGGGCCGCGTGCGCGGCAAGGCCCGCGCCGACGAGGAGCAGGATCAGACCCCCGAGGTTCCACGCCCAGTCGTACGGGGTGACATCCACGCCGTAGCGGACCTGATGCAGCCGTAGCAGCTTGTGGTCCGTAGAGGAAGAAGCCGGCGACCAGCGCCAGCAACTCGGCGGTGTGCAGCAGGCCGTCGGACAGCAGGCCCACGTCGGCGGTGGAACGATCGTAGAAGTGGTGCCAGCCCAGAATCTGGTGGAAGACGATCTCGTCGACCGCCGCCATCACCGCCGATCCGATCAGCGCGGCCACGGCCATCGACCTCCCGGGCCCGACGGGTGCGCCCGGGGTCGGGTCGTTTCCGGCCCGACCGATTCGCTCATGACAGTGCCTTTCCGTACGGAGGCCATCGTCCGCAGGCACGCGGATTCTCCACACGCCCCGGCACAGAGCGGGACGGTGACCCTTCGCGGGGGACTCGAGCGGGCGCCGGGAGGCACGGACCGTGCGTCCCTGAACCAGGAGGCGATCATGACCGACCAGACACATACGACAATGGAATCGCACCCGGACATCCTGGAGATGCGGGAGCGCCATGCCAGGGCCGAGCGAGCGGTGACAACCCAGCAGGGGCAGGCTGTCGAGGCGCTGGCCCTCGTTACCGGGCTGTACCTGGCCGCCTCCCCCTGGATCGCGGGTTTCAACGACTTCAGCACCCTGGCCGTGAACAACCTGATTACCGGCGTCGCCTACGCACTGCTTCTGGGCGGCTTCGGACACGCCTATGAGCGCACTCATGCTCGGGCCTGGGCAGCCGCGATGATCGGCGTCTGGACCATCGTCGCGCCATGGGTGGTGGCCGGGAACGTGGACACTACACGCACCGTGGTCAACAACATCATCGTCGGCGTCATCGCCCTGGTTCTCGCGCTCGCGACGGCCTCTGCGGCGGGTGACACAGACAGGGGTGACCGTGGCCGCTCGGCCCGAATGGCCCGCTGACGCGGCGCCCTGGCCCGACAAGTCTGTCGACAGGACGGCGACCGCGGCTCACGCGGTCGCCGTCCTCACTTACCACGGGTAGGACCGACCGCCGAGCCGGGGAGGGTGGCATCCGCCGGTTCGTTTGCCGTGCACCCCTGATGGGGACCCGGCTGCCCATGAGTACAACGCCCCCTCACCGCCTGTCAGGGCCGGACCCGGCCCCGTGGCTGAAGGACCGCCTGGAACGAGAGCCGCAAAAGGACAGGGAGAAGGCGCGCCCGTGCCGACACGAACGGGCAACGCACGCACACGACGGCAGGACAGACCTGTGTGGGACAGGAGCGGCCCATGGGTACGGCAGCTGACCACCGCCTCACTCGACGGCTGCACGCATTTCTCCGCAGCACGCAGCGCGACTATTCAGCGGGCTCCGAGCGGCCGCTGGGCGGCTACCTGACGGCCATGACCGGATTCGGGGTGTACACGGCGGCCTGGGCAACGGCGGTACGGCTCCGCGGGCGCCCCCTGCCCGACCGGCCCGCCCCCTCCGACGTCGTCCTGATGTCGCTGGCGACCTTCCGGCTCAGCCGGCTGCTGACCAAGGCAGCGGTGACCAGCCCGCTGCGGGCCCCCTTCACCCGGTACGTCGGTCCGCAGGGCCCGGCCGAACTGCATGAGGAGGCACGGACCGACAACGGCACCCACTCCGTCGGAGAGCTGGTGACCTGTCCGTTCTGCACAAGCGTATGGCTTGTCTCGACCCTGACGGCAGGCCAGTTGCTCTGGCCCCGCGCCACGCGCACCGCCATGGGCGCGCTTGCCGCCCTGGCCGGGGCGGACGCACTACAGCTGGGATACGCAGCGCTGGTGGACAAGATCGACAGCGAGTGATCCCCCGAGGCCGTGGTCGGGGCTGTGGTCGGGGCGTCCATGGGCCGACCACAGGCTTTGAGGCCTGCAAAGGGGTCACGCGGCAGCGGGGTCCGGAAGCGAAGCGATCACCATTCGGCCAGGCGATTTTCGGGCGGGCTTAAGTGGTCGTAGGGGGCAAGTGGGCGGATGACCGGCTGGCCGCCCCTCACCATTTGCCCGCCTTGGGATCGATCGTCCAGGGAACCGGCAGGCGCTCTACCGGCGGACCGCCGCGATCAGTCCGCCGGCTCGCTCTTCGCGCTGCGGCGGGGTGCTGATCGGGCGGCCGTAGGCGGCGGCGCGCTCGCGCAGCGTGTGGCAGGCGGCCTCCCAGCCGTGCCCGGCCAGCCAGCCCACCGGGTCGTCGGGCATCTCCGAGACCCACATGGACGCCGCCGATCCCGGCACGGCGTCCGCGCCGAAGCGCTCGATCACGCCGCGCGAGCCCAACGTCAGCCCCATCCGGCTGCCTGCCGCCGATTGCGCACTGATCCGGGCCAGCAGCAGCTCCACCGCGTCCTCGGGCAAATAGATCAGCAGTCCTTCGGCGATCCACACGGTCGGCACCGCAGGGTCGTGCCCTGCGGCGGCCAGCGCGCCTGGCCAGTCCGCACGCAGATCCACCGCGACGGTGATCCGCTCGCACCGCGCGACGGCCCGCTCCTGGTGCAGCACCGAAGCCTTGAAGTCCAGTGGCGCGGCGGTGTCGACCTCGAACAGCCGGGTGCCCTCGGGCCAGTCCATCCGGAAGGCCCGGCTGTCCATGCCGGCGCCGAGCAGTACGACCTGCCGGACCCCGGACGCGGAGGCCCGCCGCAACAGGTCGTCGAGGAACCTCGTCCTGATGACGATGGAGAACGACACGGCCCACCGGCGGCGTCGCGCGGCCTCGTCATCGGGCAGCGGCGGCGAGGAGGGCCACAGGCCGCCTGCGGCTGCGAAGGCCCGTGCCAGTGGGTCGCGGAACAGCGCGTTCTCCCGCTCGGTCTCCAGCTCCCGCACCCTGGCCACCCCCACCGCCGTGGCCCACACTCCCGACGGCTGCACCCGCTCCTGCTCATCAGTCACCGCGCCGGCCTAGGTGATCGATTCCTAGGGGCCTGATGAAGGGAATTAGGTTCGTGCGCGGCCGGCCGGTCTTGCGCACACCGACCGCCTACGACCAGCCGGGCAGACAGATCGCTGTCGGAGCGGGCCCGTCTGATCTGCCGGCTGACGCCCCACATGGATGCCGCCAAGGCCATCACCGACATCACCGACATCACCGATATCACCGATATCACCGACATCACGAGCGAAACGATGTTGAACACCATGAGCCGCATCCCCCAGCAGACCGCACGGAACCCGCGTTCTTCCTTGATACCCCGGCACACAGATCCTCAGAGTCCTGGAGCAGCCTGGGGTGGACAGGCCCGACGGCCAGGCGGGCCGCGGCAGCGGGGAACGTGGTGTCGAGGTCCAGACCGACCGCACGGAGCAGCGGGCTCTCCACATGCGTCAGCACGTCGACGTCGCGCACCCGCCGGCAGGCCTACGCATCCCGTTTCATCCACGGCCGTCTGGCCGCTTCTTGCTGTGGCCCTTCTGCACAACCGTCGTCGTCACGTCGAACACACCCCTCCCCCACTTTCACTGCGACCGGGGCCGGCCCGCACCCCGCCCCCCCCTCGGGCCGGCGGCCGGCGCGGTCCGGCGGCGCGCCGCAATGGAACCACCCCCCAGCGCCCCCGC